>NZ_JAYWXI010000051.1:0-1909 GCF_036016955.1 Bergeyella anatis
ACCTAATATTCAAAAAGAAAATCTAAGTTTTTTAACGCGTTCATACGAAAGACATTTTAATGAACGCCCTTTTCTAAATCATCGTTGCTATCTATTCATAACACAAACCACAGAAAAGAGAATGCAAACCCAAAGTAACTTTTCCTCTCTTTGCAAAGGGCATTTTCTTCCAAAACAAGTAACTCAAAAGGAACATTTCACTCGCTTTTTAGAAGCCGTTGCACAATTTGAACGCATCTTGAATGATAGTGGATTTCTAAAACTCACTCGATTGACCGAAAAAGACTATATCGGCGATAAAAATTCCAAAGGCTTATGGGAACGCTATTTTAGTTTAACCCCAGACACCCATCAAAGTTTACAAGACATTTGTCTATCGCCAGAAGAAATGCGTATTGGCAACCAACGCCTATGTTTACACACCTTGTCTAATACGGAAGATTTACCTGCCAAAGTATCCCCTGATAGTCGCTACGAAGGCTTATCGACTGATAGAAGCGACTGCCGACTATCCTTTGCAAGTCCAGTGGGTTTATTATTGAGTTGCAACCATATTTATAATCAATACCTTTTTATTGATAACTCTGAAAAGAATTTGAAACAATTTGAAAAGTCTGCTCGTAATATGCACTCACTCGCTCGGTACAGCCGTGCAAACCAAATTAACAAACAATGGATTGACCGTTATCTCAATCAAGCCCATTCTTTTAAGCAGGCTTCTATTCGGGCTCATTTTAATGTTATGGCGTGGTCAAACAATCCGCAAGAACTCCGTAATATAAAAAATGACTGCGGAAGTGCTTTAGCTTCTATGGAATGTAAACCCCATCATAATACGGTTGATGTTGCCACTTTGTATTGGGCAGGTATTCCTGGAAACGCTGCGGATTTTCCAAGTGAGGAAAGTTTTTACACTTTTATTGAACCCGCATTATGTTTCTTTACACAAGAAACGAACTACCATAGTTCGCCTAGTCCATTTGGTATCAAAATGTCGGATAGGCTTACAGGCAAACCTATTCATTTGGATATTTCGGATTTACCAATGAAAAAAGGCATTATCACCAACCGAAACAAATTTGTTCTCGGTCCTTCAGGAAGTGGTAAATCCTTTTTCACTAATCATATGGTTCGACAATATTACGAACAAGGTACTCATGTATTGATGGTAGATACGGGGAACTCTTACCAAGGTATTTGTGAACTAATCAATACTAAAACCAAGGGTGAAGATGGTGTATATTTTACTTATACCGAAGATAATCCCATTGCTTTTAATCCCTTCTATACCGATGATAATGTGTTCGATATAGAAAAAAGGGAAAGTATCAAAACACTCATTATGACCCTTTGGAAACGCGAAGACGAACCCGCAAGGCGTTCAGAAGAAGTCGCTTTGTCCAATGCGGTGAATCTCTATATACAATATATTAAAGACGATCCCGAGCATGAACCCTGTTTCAATGGGTTTTATGAGTTTGTAAAAAAAGATTATCGACTAGTCTTAGAAAAAAAGAATGTTCGGGAAAAGGATTTTGACTTGATGAACTTTTTGAATGTTTTAGAACCGTATTACAAAGGTGGTGAGTACGACTATCTTTTAAATTCGGACAAAGAAATGGATTTGCTCAACAAGCGGTTTATCGTTTTTGAAATTGATGCCATTAAAGACCACCCGATATTGTTTCCTGTCGTTACCATTATCATTATGGAAGTCTTTATCAATAAGATGCGAAGACTCCAAGGGATTCGCAAAATGATATTGATTGAAGAAGCGTGGAAAGCCATCGCCAAAGAAGGAATGGCAGAGTATATTAAGTATCTGTTTAAAACCGTTCGTAAATACTTTGGTGAAGCCGTAATTGTAACCCAAGAGGTGGACGATATTATTCACTCTCCAATAGTAAAA
>NZ_JAYWXI010000052.1:0-1882 GCF_036016955.1 Bergeyella anatis
CGTTCTTTGATAAACGCTTCATTAGTTGCCAGATTAGGAAAGCTGGTGTTTAATAATTCTCTTAGTCGTAAATCGTAATACGAAATTTCTTTTTCTTGTGTTGCCATAATTTTTATATTTATTATTGATGATTAATTATATTTTTTCAATGAGTTCAATTCGTACCTTTTCGTAGGCTATTAGGTGGTCGTAATTCTCACTAGGGTGTAGCAGTAAAGCTGTGTCCCCCAAAAATTCACTATCCTCTAATTTCAATTCTAAATTTCTTAAAAATTGTTTTTGAGTAGGACTTTGTCCTTCTGAAAAATTCATATATTGATGATAGATTTGAATTATTTTTTCGACATCAAGATGAGTTTTGGTCAAACATTTATATAAATCGAACAAATCTCTACCTTTTCGCCTTTGATATAAAGCTCTTAGTTTAGTAGCAATTAATTCTTCTAATGAATAAGTAACAATATTTGCCTTATCTTTATACCAAGGACTGTCCACTTCAAAAGGAACTTCTGAAAATCCTAATGCTGTAAAATGCTCTTTACAATTGATTTCTATTTTTAATCGAATGGGAACCACAGGAGGAATCTCTGAGGCTACTTTAAAAATTAGTACATTGTTATTTCTTTTCTGACGAACATAAGGTTCTCCTAAAAAGGACAGGACTTCTCGAAGTCGGTCGATAGTTTCTTTAATAGGTTCGGTTTTGATTTGAACTAAGTCAATATCTTCCGAGTAGCGAGGTTGTGGCGATAAATATAACTTATGCAAGGCAGTTCCTCCCCGAAAAGCCAAATGTTTTGATAGAAAAGCATCTTTATAAATTTCTACCAGAGCTTTGCAGATAATTAAATCTTGTTCTACTTGTTCTGGTGTCTGCCACGGAACAATGGAACGCCAATAAGTAATTGCATTTTTAGGTATCATTCGTCAATGTATATTTGTTCATTTATTATTATTTTCCAAACGGGATGATAGTCGTCTGTATCAGATATTTCTTTACCTGTTTTTAGAGGTGTTTTCCAAAAGTTTAGTCCAATTTCTTGGGATTTCTTCCATAGTATTTTCTCCAACTCTTTTTCTTCTAAAATAGAAAGTACATAACCTAAACGCTGGATACTTGCTATCGGAAACTGAGATATTAGCGTATTAGGCATTCTCTTAAAATCCATTTCAGCACAAAGTTCCTGTATGACTTCAGTCGCTCTATTCAAACCACCTATTTCATTCTCATAGATAAGTAGGTCCAGGGCGGTAACTTCAGGAGTGGATACTTTTACATAACCGTTTTGCGTTTTATGTAATGTCCATAATTCCTCGGTGATGAAACGCTTAACTGGAAAAACAATCTGTACATTATTCTTTAAGGTTGTTCTTAAAGGCGGTAATTCAGTAAGTACAGAAAAAGTTTGTGGGCGTTGATGTGCAGCTCCATAAAAGCTGGCAGCACTTAATAAGCCGATATAATAATTCCTTTCCAGATAATTCATTAGTTCATCTATATATAGATAGGGCGGCACTTGTTTGCTCAAAGCATATTCAACAGGAATAATTACATAAAATCCTTTCCAAATAGATAAAATTTTTCCTTTACAACTTAATCGGTGCAAAGCATTGGAAATACTTTGTTCTTTTAAATTTGTAAATTGATTTCGTACTTGTTCAATACTAAAAGTCATAATCCCCTTTTTAGGTAATTCTTCTACCCAGTCCTTAATCGTTGTTTTCGTAATAAACATTCCTTTTAATTTGATTTATTTGCAAATATACTCACTTTTTGAGTATTAACGCAAACATTTCAAAAAAAATAAGTTTAGATGTTTATCCATTAACGGCATTTTTCGCCGTCAAATACTTATTGTTTAAACCTGTTATGCTTTGATTA
>NZ_JAYWXI010000053.1:0-1816 GCF_036016955.1 Bergeyella anatis
TGTTTACTAATGAACAGAAGTACGGAATTAAAAAATTGTAATAAGATTCGATTTGATTCGATGTGCCTAAAAACTGAAATAGAAGAAGCTTTTGACGGAATTTTTCTAATACCTTAATTCCGCAACACTATTATAAATTAAACTTTTTAAGTACCTGAGCAACAAAAAGTTGCTCAGGATTTTGCCATGTCGAAGAATTCACTTATCTTAGTGTTGCAAAAAATAAACAAGAGAATCCGACGATAGACATGGCAAAAATACAAATTAAATCTGAGAAACTCACTCCTTTTGGAGGAATATTTTCTATCATGGAGCAATTTGACTCCACATTGTCATCAGTAATCGACTCAATCCTCGGTTTAAGATGTAAATCGTTTGGTTATCGGTATAGCGAAATCATCCGTTCTCTCATGAGTATCTATTTCTGTGGAGGCTCATGTATTGAGGATGTCACTACTCATTTAATGAACCATCTCTCGCTTCATCCGACACTTCGCACTTGTAGTTCTGATACTATTCTCAGAGCGATAAAGGAACTGACGCAAGAAAACATCTCATATACATCAGATACGGGTAAGAACTACGATTTCAATACGGCTGACGTCCTCAATACTTTACTGCTCAATTGTATGTTTGCATCTGGCCAACTGAAAGATGGTGAGATGTATGATGTTGATTTCGACCATCAGTTCATAGAGACTGAAAAGTATGATGCAAAGCCTACATACAAGAAGTTCTCCGGTTATCGCCCTGGTGTGGCGGTTATTGGCGACTTGATTGTTGGCATAGAGAATAGCGATGGTAACACAAATGTTCGTTTCCATCAGAAGGAAACGCTGAAGAGATTCTTTGAGAGATTTGAGCAGAACGGCCTTACTATCAATCGTTTCAGAGCTGACTGCGGATCATGTTCCGAGGAAATCGTGGAGGAAATAGAGAAACACTGCAAGTCCTTCTATATCCGCGCAAACCGCTGCAGTTCGCTCTACAATGACATCTTTGCTCTCAGAGGATGGAAGACTGAGGAAATCAATGGCATTGAGTTCGAATTGAACTCTATCCTTGTTGAGAAGTGGAAGGGTAAAGCATACCGACTTGTGATTCAAAGACAGAAACGGATGGATGGTATGCAGGATCTTTGGGAAGGAAAATACACATACCGTTGTATCCTGACCAACGACTATGAATCTTCCGTAAGAAAAATAGTCGAGTTCTATAACCTTCGTGGAGGAAAGGAACGTATCTTCGATGATATGAACAATGGTTTCGGGTGGAACAGATTGCCCAAATCCTTCATGGCAGAAAACACTGTGTTCCTTCTTCTTACAGCACTTATCCGTAACTTCTACAAGGCCATTATCCAAAGACTTGACGTAAAGAGGTTCGGACTCAATGCAACAAGTCGCATAAAAGCGTTTGTCTTCAGGTTTATCTCTGTACCAGCCAAGTGGATCAGGACATCAAGGCGGTATGTGCTGAATATCTATACCTGTAATAATGCTTACGCAGACATTTTTCAGACTGATTTTGGATAACGCCTACAACTTATGGGTATGATACTGCGTATTGCCTCAAGTCGCATTGTGGGGTAAGGGAATATTGAGGGTTGCAGTGGGGATTTCTACCTCAATTTATCTGCTAATTCAGTAAGAGAGGACATGTACACGCAAGAAGGACGTTGAAGGGCTTAGTTGCGGATTTGAGGTAATAGAAAAATCAACTGTTTCAGAAGTAGTGGATTGAGAATTTATAAATTTAATTTCGAAACGGCACTTTCTTTTTGGAGGTGCCGTTTTATTCTTTCACATAACGGGCC
>NZ_JAYWXI010000054.1:0-1809 GCF_036016955.1 Bergeyella anatis
CAATCCGAAAAAGAAGACAGTTGTATTTTCAACAGAAATTATTAAGTTTATAACCTGAAATACTCCTTAAACATTTATTATAAAATGTCCAATTTAGTTTGAAGACGTACAACAACACCAATAAATCCAATAAAAAAACCAAAATTCCAAGATTTCACATTCTTTGGAGTTAATTCTGCTCCACAATTAGAGCATTTTGTTATATGGTCTTTTTTAAAATTAAAAGTCTCCTTAAATGGTACTTTTGTTTTACATTTTGGGCATAAGAATTTTTCACTCATTATTTTATCCTTTCAGTTTCTTTTAAAATTACAACCAACTTGAATATTCCAATAGTTTCCACTAAAATTCGCTGTAGTCAAAGGATCATGACCATTCTGTGTCGTATATTCATTACATGCTCCAACGAAACCCCGAAACGCATTTCTCTTTTTCATGACCGTTTGACCGTGCATTTTTTAGTTTATTTTAGCATCACTAACTCTGATACACGACCGAAGAAATAGAAAATACTTCTGCAGGTAATACTTTTACAATATACCTATTCATTTTCTTTTTTCGCCCATTCTGGCAATTCTTTCCAACCCTCAGCAGGAGCGGATTTTATACTATCGGGAATAGGAATGTCTTGGAAAATATCTGACACACTATTATCTTCCAATGAAAATTGAACTAAATAGTATTTCCCTTCTTCTGCATTATTATATATTTGGGTATTTGAATACTCTTTTTTATTAACAACATATACATATGTAGCTTTTTTATGAGAAACAATAGGCCAATAAACTTTAGATACATAACCTATTGTATAATTCCCTTTTTTTATAGGTTTTCTTTTAACATATATATATAATGAAATTAAAACCAAAGGAATTAGTATGATTAACATATTCCATTTTGATTCTCTTACAAATAAATAATAATATACTTTCCTAAGTACGCTACTCATCTATTATATTTTTTCATTTTATCCTTAGCCCATTCTGGTAATTCTTTCCAACCCTCAACAGGAGCGGATTTTATACTGTCAGGCACAGGGTGTTCTATATACAATTTATATGTTTGAAAAATATAATTTATAGCCTTATTACTGTTCACTTTAACTAAAAATCTATTATTGACATTCTTAGAATAATACTTTATGCTATCCTCATTAAAATAATGACTCCCTTTTTGATCATTATTATATTTAAATATAACTTTTAAACTTGAGCTTCTTGACATTCCGTGTATATTATTGATCGTCCCTATATAATAGACTCCTTTGCGCATTGTTTGGTCATATAGCTTACGACTGATGTAAGATAATATTAGTAAACCACCAAAAATTGCTAATAGTATAATTTTTCCCTTATTTTTTAATATTCGCTTTTTCATCATAGGCTCTATTTAATCCCTGTTCTAAAACAGAATTATTATAATTAATTATATTTGATACTGTCCGTTTAGCAATAGGTGAGGTTATATTGTTTACAGCAGGGGCATAGGCGTTTCCTATACCAAATGTTACTAAGCTTGTTCCAGTAGCAAATAGTGTACTCCTTATATTAACTTCCGTATTTAACTTAAATGATTTATCTCCAAAAACCTTAAAATTATGTACACTTCCAGCGGCTCCCGAGACACCTGGAATTAAAAATGTATCTGCTAAAACATCTGCTAAGTCTATATTCTGATTAATAGTTATTTGCCCTATAGTACTAATACCTGCTTTAGTCGCTAATACAGAAGTAGAACCAGTACTTACCGCATAAGGTAGTAGCGGGGCTAAAATAATACCTCCCGTTGCTATTGCTAAACCTTTCTCAA
>NZ_JAYWXI010000055.1:0-1735 GCF_036016955.1 Bergeyella anatis
TGGGCAAATAGGACAGTTGATGCGAGGGTACAGCTCCCTAATAAGACTGTTTTAAATACATTTTGTTTTGCCATTTTTTATTGTTTTATGAATTTTTGGCAAATGTATAAGCACCCTCTCAACGGGTTGTATTCTTGGCTTGTTTTGGAATTTTGTGGCAGAGAATGGCTGATTATTATAAGAACATTTTTACACTTTAAAATTGACTTGGAATATATCCAAAACAATAATAATTAGATGTGTACTAAACATTAACACATTTATCTTAAATAGTGATTATTGGATCGATAGTATTATATTCAGTAATTATATTTTGACCACTTGTTTTAACCACTTTTATAATATTAAACATAATTTCTGTCTCTTGTTTCGTAATAACAGGTAAGCCTAATTTACTATTATAGTATTTAATTTTTGGGCTATCATCATTATTAAAAGACCTTTGCTTAATAAAATTAATATGATTATTGATACGATCAAAGACTACTGAATTATAAAATTCTATTTGAGTAGACTCAATATTCTTTGTAATTATGTTTAAAAATTTAGAATCAATTTCATACCCAATACTATTTCTTTTCGTAGCAATTGCTGCGATTGTGATTGTTCCTGTACCTAAAAAAGGATCTAAAACAGTATCTCCCTGAAGAGAATACATATTTATTAGTCTATATGGTAATTCAAAGGGGTATGCTGCACTCCTTTTTCTTGTATTTGAATTTTCAATTTTTTGTTTAGTTCCCTTTAAATCCCATAAATCAGAAAACCAAATATTTCTTTCTTCCCAAAAAAATGAACTTTCTCTTCTTTTTAATTTATCATTTTCAGCCTTAAATTGTCTTTTGCCACCTTTCCTAAATATTAATATCCATTCGTGTTCTAATGTGACATAAGCACCAGATGGTAACATTCCAGAACCCATAAACTTATTCGGAGCATTTGTTTGTTTTCTCCAAATAATATTTGGTAAATTCTGAATATTTAATTTTTGAAAGGCTGATATAACTCTTGAATGATTAGGATATAAAGCAAAATTCCCATTGATAGTTCTTGTTGCATCACCAATATTAATACATGCAAATCCCCCTGGAATTAATACTCTCGACACTTCAGACCAAACCTTATCTAATTCTTTATGCATTAACTCAAAAGCTTCCATTGAATTATTTTCAATAAGAGCATTCTTAATTTCAATATTTTGTTCTGACATAATTTTATCCCACATTTCAATCATAGGATACGGAGGCGAGGTAACAACAAGCTCTATTGAGTTATCTTTTATATGCTTCATGTTTTGTGCCGTATCAATAAAGATCTGATGAAGTGTTGAATTATTTTTCATGATACATTATATTCTTTTAATTTATTGTAGAGTTTAAATTTTTATACAAAATCCCCAATATCAAAGTCCTCTTTACCTTTTGTAGGAGGACTTTTTAAATCCCTATCTAATAGCTCAGAAACTCGTTGTCTAGCTTGAGGCAATACCTTTTCAATTTCGTTTAGTAATTCGGTATCACTAAGTTTTTTGGCAATTGAGGTAGCTTGTTGTTCTTCCTCTTTATCCAATTCTTTCTTTGTAAACAAAGGCTCTACCTGTGCTAATTCCTCAAAAGATAGTCCAGTAGCAAAATCATCGTCCTCTTCGGGAGTACGCATCGCTCGGAGGTCCTCTTCCTCGTCTTCATTGAGTTCTTTACTGAATATCGCTTCTAAATCCTCATCAGGAATTTGT
>NZ_JAYWXI010000056.1:0-1685 GCF_036016955.1 Bergeyella anatis
TTTGTAGTTGGGGATTTTTTTTTGGATTAGAGGTCGAGTATTCTCTACCATATATAATAACCGACCTAAGGAAACGGAGGCGTTAAGAAAATGGGGCGTCCATTCGTTAAAGAAAGCCCTATTGTCTGAACATGCGTGGGCTTTAGCCTTGGCGTGAGTTCTAGGGCTTTTAGAATGGACGTCCCATTTTTAGCCGAGTTCTCTAGTCTTGACCTTTTGGTCCTTTTGGGTCAAGCCAAAAGGACATACATATTTTTCTCCCTTCTTTTCCTTGATGAAACCTAACGAAAAAGCGAATTTGGTTCTATTGTTGTATAAATTGGGGGCGTCCATTCGTTAAAATTTCCAGTGCTTTATTTGGCAACGTCCAGTCACCGTCTAAAGCGGCACACCGTTGTCGTCTAAAGTAAGACACGGCACCAAAACGGTAATAATAGACCTTATGGTTATACCATTTGCCGACAAAGCTATGACCATCCCTCCGTGCTCCGCTTCGTTGTGCGATACGACTTTAGAATGTTGTAAACTATGACTTGCCAATGTCGGGTGGTTCTACCTTACCGTGTCGGAGGCTCCGACCTATTGGACAGGTTTGTTTTTGTGCTATTAGAATAATAATGCCCACCGCTATATTATAGTGGTGGGCATTGGTTATTGGGGTTGAATAAGACGGTTACCCGATCACTACAGGCGTGGATAACGTCTCCGTTCTCGGGTCTTTAAGCAGAGCATTACCACTACTTCTCTGCGTAGTAATGCTTAGCTCATAATTACCTGCTTCTAAATCTGTAGGCACAAGGATAAGCAACCTTGACGGTTCGTTAAGGACAATATGCTCTGTTGAGAGCTTCACTTCTTGCTGAGTGTCTAAGTTTTTAAAGACGATGCCATTTTTAGGGTCATTGCCATCTATTTTAATGTAAGTACCTTTGATTTCGGCGTTTTTACCTTTGGTAAGGGTACCGTCTGCTTTGCCTGTAATCTTGTCGGTGATGCTGAACACACTCATTGGGCTGGATTGCTCGCCGAGGATTTCTACCTTGGTGTCGGCTACCGCTTTTCTAAGGTCTAAACCTTGGTTTACATTCACATAAACGGAGTGCCTCTCCTTATCCCAAGTCTTGTCATAAAACACACCTTTGATGGCAGGACGCATATACACCAGTCCCGTATTTACGCTATACCCGTTGAGTACCAATTCTGAGGCTTTGCGGTTAAAACGAGTGATAATATCTATTGCGGTTTCGGTTTTTATCTTCATCCCCTCTTTTTTGAGGGCTTCTACGATTTCTGTAATACCAAGGCTGCCACCTAAGAGGAGCACGGCGACAAAATCGTTCGGGTCGTCTTTGGTGAGTAGATTGGGACGCAACCACGCTTTTAGAGTATTCATAGGATTTAAATTTTGTGATTAGGTATTTAATTTATGTAGTAAATTATTGTACAAAATATAAAAAAAACTTTCGCTCGCCAGAGTAAACTCTCTGAGTATGTATTGTTCTTTGTTTTATATAATAATCAACTCCAGCCTTTAAATAAATAAAAATATTAGAGCCAATATTGGTTGATATATGATTGGCATTTACAGGACTTCTACTTTCATAATAAACATTACCTACATCTAACCCCAAGTTATTATCAGAAATTTGTATCCACGCCGTTGCAGAACCACTATCTGCATTTCC
>NZ_JAYWXI010000057.1:0-1623 GCF_036016955.1 Bergeyella anatis
ATTTCGTACTTGAAAAGATTGGAAGAAAATTCTATTTTAGTTTTTATTTGTCCAACTTTAAGGAAAAAATCAATTTTCACAGAACTAAAAAGAAAGCTCTTTGAAGAAAATCTTTATCTCTCTGAAAACAAAGAACTTTTAACTTTTGTAACTAAAAATAATAAGCACATTCTAATTCAAAGTTGGAATGAAATTCTTGAACCAATTAAAAATCTGCTGAAAGAAAATCAAGATGAAAGATTGGTTTCGGATGTTGATCAAATTATTGGATTTTGTGAAGTAATTGATAAAAATTCATTCATTCCATTAACCGAAAATGACCTTTCTCCAGAAATTGGTAGACGAATAAACAGTTATTATTTTTTAATTGATGAAGTTTTGAATGAATTTTCCAAAAATGAAAAATATAGACAAGATAAATTAACGGAAGGGAAACCAAGATATGGTTACGGATTTGTAAAATATCGAAAATACGGAGATTTAACATTTGCTTTTGGTCTTAATTATACAAATTGGAACGAATTTGCAGACACACCTTTTTGGATAAAAGTTACAGAACAAGATTTTGGACAATCTATAGAATTTAGAAACAAAATCTATAGAATTGCACCACAATTAAAAAACCAAATCTTTGAAACCAATTTGGGTGGAATTTATTATCCTATTTACCCTACTCTTTTTGAAGACAAAGAAAAAGTTGTCAAAGATATGGCGGAACAAATTATAGAAGTTTGTGAAAAATTGCAATAAGAAACCTTCTGCTAACATAGTATTTGCAAAAGGCGGGGTTTAGTGCAGGGTTGAAAATTTAGTTATTTTTAGTCGCTCCTGCTTTTCCGTATTACATTTTTTCTTAGTTTAGCAATACGGGAAAAGCATCCGCTTCGATTGGTCGAAATTGAACTTTTCAGTCCAATTTAGTCCGCCCTTCGCAAATACTTTTTCCGTTAGCAGAAATTATTAAAAAATCGCACATGAAATTTAAAACATTTTCTTCATTAATTCTTTTTTCAGTATTTACAAGCTGTTCTGTAGGATTTGCAACGAGAGTCGATCAACTTAAACCTATTCAAGACTATTCTACTGATAATATATCAATAAACTCTTCAAAAGCTACTGATGCAATAATAACATTCTTAAATGATGAAACGGTAAATACTAAGATTCAAGCTTTAAGAAACTTAAATGGAAGTATGGATCCTTCTACTGTAACTTCATATATTGCAATTTATGATAAAAACGGTAAAAGAAATTTTATCAGAAATAGTGTTATAAAAAAAATGATTATAACAGACTACAAAAAAAACAAAAGAACATTTATTAATAGAAAAAACCACCCTAACTCTCTCCAGGAATTAATTTATGATGGGAAAATAAAATGGTTTGTAGAATACGGAAATAACATGTACGACCATAGCACCCAAATTTTCAACTATTTTGTAAATGAAAATGATGTAGAAATTAGGGTTGCACCACTGAACAACATGAAAAATAAACTCAAAGAATTAACAATACTTGAATTCAACTTATAAATGCAACTTTTTGGGTGCGGATAATAAGCAATAAAAACATTTATTTTTCAGAGAGGAAAGAGAGACAATGTCCCCCTTTCTCTCACTCTGA
>NZ_JAYWXI010000058.1:0-1619 GCF_036016955.1 Bergeyella anatis
TCAGAAACATCAAGCCCAACCCACATCACCCCTGATGGCAAAGGAATATTGGCTTGCGATACTATATCTTCAAAAAAGAAACTTTCTTGTTTCAGCATCTTATTACCATAAGCGATATATCTTAACCGAGCGGTAGTAAGTTTTGCCTCTATGGTTGGGCTAAAATCGACAAGTCTTACGGTAGAACTTGCAGGGTCATAGATATTTTGCTGTTGATATTCGGCTCTGAATTTATTGTAGAAACTTATAGGCTGATTATTTTTCAAAGCATCTATTTGTAGCAGTGTTCTTGCTGGCACTACGCCTGTAACCTCTTCCGGAAAAAGCACTTCTAAAATTCGTTCCATAATCCTAGAACGAGAATTTTCTAACTCATAATCCAGCTTTTCAAGCTCAGAGGCAAGTGCCGACAAAAGTAAATTCACAATGGGATCAAAAGCGTGTTCTGATACGAGTTCGTTGTATCCCCAAATCTTTGCTGCTCTCCTTAATATCCTGTCTTTTATATGGTCTTTACTCATAGGTAGGTGCTTTTAAATTCTGATAAATTAGTAGGATAGAGGACCTACATAAAATGAAGTGGTATAAATAAGCTCTCTATTCGTTTCTTTAATCAACCCCTTTAAAGATAAAACTATTTTCTTTTTTACACGGCTTTCTCTACGATTACCAAAACTTTCTTGGCTGATGCTTAAATCAATGTTTTGTAAAAACAACCTTTTTTCGTGTGTTTTTACAGATTGAAAAACAGAATCATATATAAATTGTTTCAATTCATTATCGCTTTTTAATAAATCAAAATCCATTTCCCATAACTCACACCCATAGGTATAATCAAATTTACATTCGCCAAATGAAGTGGTAATCAACACAAAAAGATGTTGCCTTATAGACTTCTCTAAAGGAATTTGTACTAAATCCTTTCTTTGCTTCAATGCATCAAAGTCTATAGGTAATTTATAATAAGTACCTTTCATATTATTATTTATGTTTATAGGTAAATTCGTTTTTCCAATTTACCATTATTAGAATACTCAAATTTTTTAGCAACCTTTGTTCTTTGTACCAATGTTAATTCAACTTTGGGGGTTAGCTTCAACATTTTCTCTCTGTAAGAAATATCACCAATAAACTTTTGTCCTTGGGCTTTATCAATTACCATAAAATGGTAGTCGGAATTTGATGTTTTAATAGCTGGCAAAGCACCTGCAAATAGAAATAAGTGTTGTTCGTTATGGTAAAAATCATAAGTTAATATATTCTCTGACTTACTTCTATAACGGTGTAAGGTAAATTTCTTTAATGTATCTTTTTGAGGTTCAAATGCGACGTTTTCATATAATAAATGTTGGGTATCAAAAAAACGAATGCCTAAAAATGACCAAAAACTTTTTTTTACTTTTTTCTCCGAAAATTGTAACACATCTCTTGTGACTTCATATACACTTATTTCTTCTGTTTTATCATCTGTAAGAGTCAATTTATAAGTAGGGATTTCAATAATCGCATCATCTACCTGAATTTTAGCTGTACCTACCTCTGTATCAGAAATGGTGATTTTAATACAATGTCTATGCAGGGAGCTGTCATTTCTTACAACAACTCGCTCTTCTCCCATA
>NZ_JAYWXI010000059.1:0-1533 GCF_036016955.1 Bergeyella anatis
GCAAGAGAGCAAAGCGTGGGCAGAGTGTAACAAACGAGTAATTAACAATTAAAATTAAACAAAATGAACATCACAGGACGATTAACAAGAGATGCGGAGGTGAAAGCACTTCCTAACGACAGAAAAGTAGTAAACTTTTCAATCGCCGTAAACAATCACTACCGTAACAAACAAGGCGAAGACATACAACAGACCGCTTTTTTTGATTGTGCGTATTGGCAAGGTACAAATGTAGCCAAGATATTAACCAAAGGAGCTTTGGTTGAACTCACTGGGCGAGTGAGTGCAAGGGCGTGGCTTAGCAAGGACGGAGAACCCAAAGCGGGGCTTAATTTTCACACCTCAAAAATCAAGTTACACGCAAGTGGACAAAGACAGAACACGGAAACAACTAACGGACAGGGAACACCACAACCGTTGGAGGAAACCGAAGACGATTTACCATTTTAATTAACAGACGAACAAAACAATTTAAGAACATTTAAATTTTAGAACAATGGCACATAACATTAATTACAACAGCAGAACAGGAAAGTACAGTTTTTTCAGCGTAAAGGAAAAAGCGTGGCACGGATTGGGGCAAATCGTAAGCGAACACCCAACAAGTGCGGAGGCGATAAGACACGCAAGATTGAATTTTGAAGTCAGCAAAGAGCCTTTATATACTAAGGGTAAAGGATTGAGAACCACCGAGCAGGGAATAGTGTTTTACGACAACGAAATCGAAGTGCCGAACGCCTTTGCCACGATGCGAGATGATAACAATGAGATTTTGGGCGTAGTAGGTAAAGACTACCAAGTCGTACAAAACCACGAGGCATTCGCCTTTTTCGATGAGATTGTCGGAGGTGGCAATGGAATTTTGTACGAAACCGCTGGGGCTTTAGGCAAAGGCGAGAAGATTTTTATAACCGCCAAATTACCAAGTTATATCCGAGTGGGCAATGGTGATGATGTAACTGAAAAGTACATTTTTTTAACCACAAGCCACGATGGAAGTGGAAGTATTACAGCCGCCTTCACGCCTATCCGAATAGTGTGTCAAAATACGCTGAACGCTGCATTTAAAAATATGAATAATGTGGTTCGTATCCGTCATACATCAGGGGCAAAACAGCGATTAGCCAACGCTCACAAGGTTATGGGATTAGCCAATAAGTTAAGCGACCGATTAGAGGGAACATTTAACGAGTGGGCAAAAATTCGAGTAAACGACCGAGAAGTACGAAAGTTAATAGAATTGGCTTTGTGTCCTAATAAAGAAACCTTAGAACACTTGAAAAAAGGTAACACCGATGAACTATCAACCGTGTTTAAAAATACCGTAGATGATGCTTTTATGTACGCAATGGTTAGCGATAGCCAACAAATGGAAACCACGAAAGGAACTTTGTTCGGTGCATACAACGCCGTTACTGGGTACTATCAAAATGTATGTAATTACAAGGACGATGAAAGCAAATTAAAATCCTTAGTAATGGGCGGAACTGCACAAAGCAGAGGACAAAAAGCCTTTGACCTTTGTAATGTTTT
>NZ_JAYWXI010000060.1:0-1454 GCF_036016955.1 Bergeyella anatis
ATCATAATGATAATCAATAATGTTTGCCTCTAAAATATCATACCGATAAGCTCTTGAAAACTGCCCCTGATGATTGACAATGTACTGCTGATTTGAAATCACGCCATTACGTAACATATCCACAACCACAGATTCTGCTTTAATGTCGTTGGGGAGGGTATTGAGTTCTTTTATCAATTGTGGTAAATGAGCTGCCATTTTACTTCTTCTTTTTGAGCCTTCCTGCGGCTATATATCTTAACTGAAAATAGGAATCATTAAAATCATAAATATTTAGCCCCTTGTTGGTACAAGCTAAAATTCTATTATTCCCTAAATAGAGTCCCACATCGGAAATCGGGTTAAATTTGTCATATCTAAAAAATAAGATATCGCCTTCCTTTAAAAAATTTCGTCCTGTAAATAATTGAATGGATTTTGATCTAAAAATCCCATCGGCAGTTTTAGGAAATGTTGTATCGTAAACTTCACTGAAAAGGGCTTGAATGAAATAGGAAGCATCTACCCCTACTTGCTTCTCCAATGCTTTCTTTTGATAAGGTGTACCTAACCAATCATCTATATAAGCATATAACTTATAATTCGTAATTTCTTTAGGGTAAACTTTTAGAATTATGGAATATTTCTCTTTTAAAAATAATTCTTCGTCTGATAAGTTTTCCAAGTTTTCATCTACTTTGGCATACTGAGCATCTACTTTGTTTCTTTGCTCTATGATGGATTGATAAAGGGCATCATTGGGGTAATGAAATGGCAACTCCTTGAGAAACTTCGTCGAATTACAAGCTCCCAATAATAGAGATAAGGTTGAAACTAAACCGACTATAATTACTTTATTTTTCATCGTGAAATTTTATACTTTTTTCCAAACCAAATCCTCCTCATTCCAATCCACTTCTATACAATCTCCTTCGGAAAATATACCCGACACGATTTTCCTTGCCAAAGGTCTTCTCAAACGACTTCTAATAACCCCTTTCAAAGGTCTTGCTCCATAAGTGCTATCATAGCCTAATAAAGTCAATTGTTCCTTTGCTTTATCACTAATATTTAACGAAATCCCTAAATTCTCAACCAAATCCAACAACTCTTTTTTAAGATGTATCTCAAATATTTTAAGCGCATTTTCTTTAGTAATTGGAGCAAATGGTATGGTTTCCGTTAATCTTCCTAAAAATTCAGGACGGAAGTAATGACTCATTTTCTGTAACAAATCAGATGATGTTGGGATATTGCCTTGTTCAAAAGATTTCACAATAAACTCCGAGCCTATATTAGAGGTAAACAAAATAATCGCATTTGAAAAATCGCCCTCTTTGCCCAATCGATCGTGTAATTTACCCTCGTCCATTATTTGAAGAAAGACATCGAAAACCGAAGCGTGGGCTTTTTCAATCTCATCAAACAAAACGATTGAGTAAGGTTTTTGTCGTATTTTATTGACTAATAGACCA
>NZ_JAYWXI010000007.1:0-137677 GCF_036016955.1 Bergeyella anatis
AGAAAACTACAATAACAAGCGATATCACGAATCTTTGAAAAACCTTCCTCCAGCAGATGTGTACTTCGGAAGATCTGAGCAAATTTTGGAAAAAAGAAGACAAATAAAATCGGATTCAATCCGAAAAAGAAGACAGTTGTATTTTCAACAGAAATTATTAAGTTTATAACCTGAAATACTCCTTAAACATTTATTATAAAATGTCCAATTTAGTTTGAAGACGTACACCTTCGGCAAGTAGCCTCCCTTTTGTACCAAAAGCTGAATATCCCTTCCATAAAACAAAAAGAGCCTTTAATTAAGCAGCTTCAATCCGATAATTTTTGGGATTCTCTTTCTTTGGATCAAATAGAAAACCTACGCACAGAACTGAGGGATCTCAACAAATTTTTAAAAGACGAAAATAAACAAACGCCCATATATACCAGCATCGAAGACGTCCTCAATCCCGAAGAGATAAAAAATTTTGACGTTATTGATTCTTACACATCCCTGCAAAGCTATAAAGACCGCGTGGAACACTTCATCCGAAAAAACCGAAACCACTTGGTCATCGACAAACTCTACCGTAACATCCCGATTACGCCCTCCGATCTTCACTCGCTGGAAACCTTCTTTGAGCATCAACAATTCCACCTGAAAGACATTGAAAAAGAGTACGAAACCCAATCTTTGGGGGTATTTATTCGTAAGGTATTGGGAATGGACATCGAAGCGGCCAATACTCATTTTTCTAAGTTTATCCAAGAAGAAAACCTTACCGCCGACCAAATGGTATTCATTGAAAAAATCATTCATTATCTAAACAAAAACGGGATATTAGACCGCTCCATGCTAACCTCGCCTCCATTCAATGAACAATACGACAACGGTATCTTCGACGTATTTGAAGACGAGGGCCGAATGATGAAAGTCATCCAGCTCGTGGATGAAGTCTCAAAAAATGCAGGCGTAGCCTAACTCCTCCCTCTCCAAATCCCATCCGAAAGACTTGATTTCCTTTCGGATATTTTTTTTATTTTTGATAAAATATCTCTGTTTATGAATTTTAAGATTCGAAAAGCCGAAGCTTCCGATACCGAAACCATCCATCATCTCATCCGCCAGTTGGCCATCTACGAAAAAATGGAAGAAGAAATGGTGGCCACCGTCGAAGAACTACGCCGCAAACTTTTTGAAGACCGTTACGCCGAAGTTCTCATTGCCGAAGAACAAAACCGCCCGGTAGGCTTTGCCCTTTATTTCTACAATTTTTCCACGTTTTTAGGCAAACCCGGATTGTACTTGGAAGACCTCTTCGTTGAACCCGAATACCGCGGAAAAGGCTACGGAAAAGCCTTACTGGCAGCATTGGCCCGAATTGCAAAGAGCAAAGACTGCGGCCGTATGGAATGGAGTGTGCTTAATTGGAACGCCCCTTCCATCGCCTTTTACAAATCCCTCGGTGCATTCCCAATGGACGAATGGACGGTCTACCGTCTTAACCAAACCGAAATCGAAAACCTCGCCCAATACGAATGCAAAAAATAGTCGCTTACCTAAAATACAGATTAAAACACGCCTTCGACAACATCCATAACGAGCAGCTGAAGCACAATCTTCTCCAAGCCGTTCCGTTTTGGATCGCCTCTTTCCTTACGGGAATCGCCGCCGTCCTATACGCCAAACTTTTCGAATGGGGGGAAGAACTGCTGCATCTTATCCTTAACTACAACCGCCTAAGCATCTTTCTTCTTGCTCCCACAGGCTTTGTCCTATCTTGGTGGCTCGTCAAAAACTATTCGCCTTATGCCAAAGGCAGCGGCATCCCGCAGGTAATGGCGGCCGTAGACCTGGCCACTCCCAAAGAACGCTACAAAATAAAATACCTTTTAAGTTTCAAAATCCTTGTCATCAAAGTGCTTTCCAGCATCGTAATGGTTATCGGAGGAGGAGCCATCGGACGGGAAGGCCCCACCATACAAATTGCCGGTTCAATCTTTCGGTTCGTGAATCAAATCCTCCCCAAATGGTGGCCGAAAATCTCCGTTAAAAACATGATTCTCACCGGAGCAGCCGCCGGACTTTCCGCCGCATTTAACACTCCAATGGGTGGAATTGTCTTTGCCGTGGAAGAGTTAGCCAAAATTCATTTTAATTATTTCAAAACAGCCCTTTTTACTGCTGTTATCGTTGCAGGACTCACCGCCCAATGGCTCGCCGGCTCTTACCTCTATCTCGGGTACCCGAAAACCGCCGGCGTTACCCTGAAAATCATCTTTCCAGTCATCCTAATTGCCATTATCTGCGGGCTGATCAGCAGTTACCTTTCCACCGTCATGTTGCGCATCAACCGATGGAAAAAAAGACTAAAAACCAACCGCCAACAAATTGCTTTCCTCATCGCCAGCGCTTTGATTATCGCTTCTTTGGCTTACTTTTTCAGTGGAGAGATTTTAGGCTCAGGTAAAACCATTATCGACCGTGTACTCTTTACGGCCGATAAATCCGAAGCATGGTACGTTCCGCTTTTCAGAGTCATCGGCCCGGCCCTTTCATTCACCTCGGGAGGTGCCGGTGGAATATTCGCTCCCGCGCTTAGTGCCGGAGCCAGTTTCGGCGCATTCCTATCAGGACTGCTCGAACTGCAAAGCAACGAAACCAATGTCGTTATCCTGGCCGGAATGGTCGCCTTTTTAACGGGAATTACCCGAGCCCCATTTACCTCCGCCATACTGGTTTTGGAAATGACCGACCGCCATTCCCTCATCTTTTACCTGATGATGGCCGGAATGATTTCCTCCCTCGTCGCTATGGTCGTTAGCCGACAATCCCTGTATAGCAACCTCAAAATGATTTACCTCGGAGAGTTGCAACAAAAAACCAAACGCCGAAAAATCAAAATGAAAGATCTCGGTAAAACCTCTACGGAAACCGTAGAACAAAACGCAAAATAAAAGACCTCACAACCGTGAGGTCTTAAACTATGTATCGAGAATAAAAGATTTGCTCCAAAGCTAAAAAATCACAAATCTTTCCTTCTAAATTTAAGCAAACTGCCCAAAAACGGAAGCCCCGCCCAAAGTAAAAGAATTAACCCCGAAATAAAAATCCCACTGCCCGTACCAAAAATCGACTTAAAAATCGCTCCGGAATACCCCAGCATTCCCGATAAATCCAACTGCAACTGGGCAAAAACCCGCGTAAGCCCTATCGGGCTGAGTGAAGACAAAACCACCATAATGCGTTCAATAGGATAATCCGAAAACTGAAACATCAAGATAAGGAGAAGCCCGTCATAAAAAATATTAAAAAACACCCAAACAAAAATTGCTATCCCAATCCCTTTAGCCTTATCGTTCGTGGACACCGCCGCATACATCGCCAATGCCACAAAATCCAAGCAAAGCAGAGCCCCTCCAAGTAACACGCAAAGCCCATAATCAATAGAAGAATAAATAAAAATGGGAATGCCACACCCCGCTAAAAAAACCAAAACCTGCGAAAGTGACAATCCCAAGAAAATCCCCGTCCATATCACATCCCTCTTAATAGGCTGAGTAGAAAGAAGTTCGATAAACTGCGAACTATTATAAACATAAATCACAGAAAACACCAAGCTAAACAAAGGCACTACAAACAATACAATATTGAGCAAATTGAGATTAGCCTTCGCCGGATGGCCCTCCATGCCCAAAGCCGCCCACGACAAAACAAATAAAATAACGGCATAAAAACCGGTAATTTTGCTTTTCAGAATATCTTTCAGAATAAATTTTGCTATCTTATACATCTTGCAATGGTCTTAAAATCATAGTAATCGCCTTGGAAAGACTGCGCTCTCCGGTATCTTGTTTTAATTGATCGACGTCTTTGTGAAACAACACCTTCCCCTCAGAAAGAAACACCACCTCGTCCACAATCGTTTCCAACTCACTGAGCAAATGCGACGTAATGATGATTAATTTTCCCTTCCCTCTCTCTTTTAGAATTTTATTTTTCAGAATTTCGGAAGCTATCGGATCCAACCCCGCCGTAGGCTCATCCAAAATAATCACCGAAGGATTGAACATAAAAGCAATCACCGCACTGACCTTCTGAATAGTCCCCCCGGATAGGTTGCCCATCGCTTTAGAGCCCAGTTTGTCAATACCATAGGCTTCCATTAAATCCGTATCCAAATCGCCATCATACCTGCGGTTATCCAAAATCATGTCCAACGTTTCCTTAATCGTCATGTTTTCGGGATACTTCCCCATTTGAGGCATATACCCCACCGCCGCACGGTAACTCTCCTCTCTGGAAACATCCTTACCCAGCACCCTAATCTGCCCCGTTTCAATGGTGTTAAGCCCCAAAATACTTTTGATCAAAGTGGTTTTTCCACAACCATTCGGCCCAATGAATGCCACCGAACGCCCCTCCCGACAGCGAATATTGACGTTATCCAGAGCCTTGAACTTGCCAAAAGTCTTGGTCAGTTTTTCGATTTCTATCATTCTTTTTCTGTATTTCTAAAGGTTATTACGCCTCATCGAAGGCGTTTCGTCCACAAAACTCTCGGGAGTCAAACTCGGCATTAATTTCTCGGAACGATTCATCAGCTCCACGAAAAACGTCCCGAAAAGAATCATAACCATAGGGGTTTGCTCCGCCATCACCGAATAAAGACTCAGCGGATAAAACGGAATATCCCCCATTTTATCCTTATCGAGGTCATACCCCTCGTACTTGTCCCAATAGTTGCCGCGGAAAGTATTGAGAAAAACACTCCCGCTGGTACTCACATCGTAAACATTAGCCAAAAAATCATTATTATACAGCTTGTTTTCGATACAATTTGCATTGATTTTAAGCCCCCAGCCATTCCCTTCGAACACATTACGGTAAAAATCAATCTTGGAGGAACCATCCATAAAAACCCCCACCGAATTATCCCGAAACGTATTATGCCTCACCCGACTAAAAGTTAAATCCTTAAGTAAAAGACCACAAATATTCTCGCCCTTATTATCTAAAAATTTGTTGTAATTCATCTCTACATTCCGACTATACATCACGGCAACCCCGGCCTCGTTGTGCTTAAACACATTAGCCGTATACACATTATTATGGGAAAACATAAAGTGAAGACCGTAACGTTTGTTATCCAAAGAAAGATTCCTGAAAACAAAGCTATTATTCGCCTTTTCCAAATAAATGCCGTCTTTATGACCGGAAATAAAGTTTCTTTTAATCCAAATTTCCGAACTCGACCAAACATGAATACCGTCGCCAATCGACTCCTGAGATCCGCCACGAGAAGTGGTGATTTTATTATTTTCAATCAGACAACGAAATCCCCTCTGCACTGTAATACCAAAGTAATTATCCTCAAAAATATTATTCCGAATAACCGAAAAACGACTATCGTACAAGCGCACCGCACCGATATTTCTCACTTCATCCGCGCCCGAACGGATAATTTTAAACCCCTGAAGAACAATCCCATCCGCCCGAAAAGAAACCACCTCATGCTTCATTTCGCCGTCCAACACGGGATAGCCAATACCTATTAACGTAATGGGCTTATCCAGATTCAAATTGCCTTCTTTGTAATGCCCCGCATAAACCATCAGCGTATCGCCCCGAGCCGCCTGACGCAAAGCCGCCTGTATCGTGGCAAACGCCTTCCCCTTGCCCACATGATGAATGCCAGCAAAAGCAAAAAATACCGAAAACAGCCCCGTTAAAATAAGCAACCGTCTAAAAAACATCCCCTTGAGCTTTAAGAGTTTCAAAAGCAAAACAACCTATTATTTCACCAGGGAAGCCTGAAGTTTATGCGCCTGTTTCAAAGCCTCATCTTTGCTCTTGAAAGCCGCCACATTACCGTTCATCGGACTTTTTACCTGACCTCCCGTGATTTTAAACGCCTTCTCCAATGGAAACAAGTCCAACGTTGCAAAATCGGAAACATAAAAACGCGCCTGGCCTATTCCCGACGAATTTTCCTTAGCATAAGCCTCCATACAAGCCAAATCATCGAATTTATAAACCCTTCCTTTTTCCGTGATAAGTTCCGTGGCATAACGCGCATCCTGAATCACCATCTTGCAGTGCGAACACTGATCTTTTCCCAAAACAAAAGGTTCCACCTCTTTACTCGTGCAAGAAAAAGAAGTAAGCGTTACCAACGCCATCCATAAAGTAAAAACATAATATTTCATAAGTATCTATTTTTAACGTTTTCTGAATTCAAAAAAGGACAAAACCAAAGCAATCAAAGCCACCGATACCATAAGCCACCCTCCCGTATAAGGATAAGAATAAGCCCCAAAATTAAGAAGCTGCTTATACCCCAAAAGCGGCGGCTGGTAAGTCATTCCCGGTACCACAATGGCCGCATCGGGCTTAAGATTATGCCCGTAATCGTACTCCCAAAGGTAAAAATCCACCATGAAAGCCACGCCGAACAAAAGAAACAAAGCCGTAAAAACATAAAGCGCAAAAGGACGGCGCAACCAAGCCGTAAAAAGAGCAAATGCCGCAAAAAAACCAAGAATATAAGGCATAACCCTAAACTCCCAAAAATCATCCTGATGAATTTCTTTCATTCCGATATAATGGTTTAGCCCATTAATGATCTTGTAATCGCCCGAAATTTTATCTGCATGGAGGTACATCTCCAACCCTTCCGGATACTGCGGAGCCTCCAAATAAATCACCCACAGCGGAACAAAAAGACTTCCCACTAAAGCCAAAGCACAAAGGGCAAGCAATCCCACAGAAGACTTCGATAATTTTTTATTTTCCATTGTAATCTGTCTTTCTTTTTAAGAAAAGAAAGGGCGGTTATTAGCCGCCCCTATCATTTTATTTTGTTTGTGCGGTTTTCACCGGACTTTGGGCATTATCGGCCTTATTATTCAGACTGAAAATAAGAGGCGTTGAACTTCCCGCAGGAGAGACTCGAACATACCCTTGCATTTCCTGATGCAGAGCCGAACAGAAATCCGTACAATACATCGGGAACATTCCGGCTTTTTTCGGAACCCATTTAAGCGTGCACGTTTCTCCCGGCATGATCAAAAGTTCGGCATTTTCAGCCCCTTTAATCGCAAACCCGTGGGGCACATCCCAGTCTTGCTCCAAATTGGTTACATGGAAGTAAACTTCATCCCCAACCTTAATGCCCTCTATATTATCCGGAGCAAAGTGCGAACGGATGGAAGTCATGTACACATGAACCTTATTGCCCTCTCTCACCACTTTGGATTCGGCTTCGCCCTTGGTCACGTAAGGGTGTTTATTTTTAGCAATATCGTAAAACTTCACCTGCTTATCCGCTATCAGCGCCGCCGGAAGTGCCTGAGCATAATGCGGTTCTCCGAATGTAGGAAAATCCAAAAGAAGTTTCATTTTATCTCCGCTGATATCGTACAGTTGAGCCGACTGAGCCAACTCCGGTCCTGTGGGAAGGAATCGGTCTTTCGTAATTTTATTATACGCCACCAGATACTTCCCGAAAGGTTTTTTGGAATCGCCCCCCGGAATCATAAGGTGCCCCACCGAATAAAACGTCGGCTGACGATCTAACACTTTAAGCGTCTTGATATCCCACTTCACGACCTCCGAAGAAACGAAGAAAGAGGTGTAAGCATTTCCTTTGTCGTCAAATTCCGTATGAAGCGGGCCCAAACCGGGCTTTTGAACTTCTCCGTGAAGCGTCGACTCGTATTTAAGAATCGGAACCCCATCGTATTCTCCGGCAAATTCCTTATTCTTAATGGCGTTAAGCATTTTGGTAAAACTGTGCACCGGAATCAGTGCCGCCAATTTCCCCGAACCGACGATATATTCTCCGGTAGGATCCACATCGCAACCGTGAGGCGATTTCGGCGTCGGCATAAAATAACACAAATCTTTCAACTCCTTGGTGGATAATACCGTAACCTCCTGCTCCATGGTAGAAGTCCCCGTATGGGTTTCTTCGTTCCATTTGTTATGCGCATACGAAGTCTTTACTTTTCTTCCTTTTCCGGCTTTCACGTATTCCTCTGCTTTCTTCCAGTCCAAAGCCATGATAAAATCCTTATCGAACTGCGACGCATTAACCTCTAACAAGCTATTGGCCTGCTCCGAGTTGTAACAAGAGAAAAAGAACCATCCGTGCGATTTGCCTTTCCCTGCATGAGAAAGGTCAAAGTTAACGCCGGGGGCTTCAATTTGGAAAGCCAAATTCATCTCGCCCGTGTTTGGATCCACCTTAACGAAAGAAATCACGCCTTTAAAGTTCTCCTTGAAGCTATTAATAGGCACATCGCCGTTAACGTCGTCCGTAGGCACCGAGAATCGCGTTCCCGCCACAACATATTCCGTATTTTCGGTAATAAAGGGGGAAGAGTGGTTCCCCGCCGAATTCGGAAGTTCTAAAATTTCCACCGTTTTAAAGGAAGTAAGATCTACCCTTGCGATACGGGGCGTGTTATTGGCATTAGCAAAAATCCAACGACCATCCACCTCTCCGTTGGTTTGTGAAAGCTCCAAATGGTGTTGATCGTCCCAAGGCACAAAACCATGAGAAGTTTCCAACATCGGTTTGGTTTCTTCGCTGTAGCCATAGCCGTTCTCGGGGTTCACCGAAAAAATGGGAACCACCTTCAAAAGCCGACCACTGGGCAACCCGTAAACCCCCATCTGTCCATTAAATCCCCCACTCACGAAATTGTAAAATTCATCGTGTTTCCCTGGGGCCACATACACCTTCTCGGCCGCATCACCGGCCACTACATTCTCTGCGCCTTTGGGCTTGCAACTTTCCAAAGCATAAAGCCCACCCAGAACTAAAGCCGAATAGCCTAATAGTTTTTTTAGTTTCATGATGATATTATTTAGCTCCGTCAATTTGTCTCATATATTCCAAAATACCGCGCGCGTCCTGATCGCTCAAACTTTGGTTAGGCATTCTTACCATGCAAAGTTCCAGTTGCTTCTGAAGTTCCGGATCTTTGTCAATCATCGGATCCGGATTAGTGATGAAATTCATAATCCAAGGAGCCGTACGACGCTCGGTTACCCCTTTCCAGCCCGGGCCAACCAATTTCTCATCCGTAGGTTTGTGGCACGAGATGCATTTAACTTCCGCTATTTTCTGCCCTTCGGAAGCCATAGCAGCATCAAATTTGCTCACATCCACATTTTCGGTGGTAAATTTGCCCATTCCCACCTGAGGATCATAGCCGCCATCCGATGAAGAACCTGCATCGGTTTGAGCTGTTTCTGTCGCGGGAGCCGTCCCGCTCTCTTGTGGTTTGTTGTCTCCGCCACATGACAAAGCAGAAAGCACCACTCCGCTCATTAAAAATAATTTCAGTTTTTTCATTTTCGAAATAGGTATTAATGTTTCTCCAACAAATGTACCCCGAACACTCCCCCCGTCTTTATGACTCCCGTCATAAGCCTTTCATTTTTATTTACGGATTTTTGTTACACCTTATTTTAAACCTACTACTATCATGAAAAAAACATTTATCTACGGCTTGGGATGGATTGTCCTTGCCACGGCATGCAACAAAAAAGAAACACCCCAAGTAGAGCCCTCCAGCAACATCATGTTGGAAGAACCCGCTCCCGAAACAAACGCCCCCTCTGATTCCAAAGACGAAGGACTGGCCTTGATTGAAGGAGCCGACTGCCTAAGCTGCCATAAAATTGACGCCAAACTCGTAGGTCCGTCCTACCAAGAAATTGCCGCCAAGTACACCGAAGCCGATACCGAGATGCTTGCCAAAAAAATCATCGAAGGAGGAAAAGGAAACTGGGGCGAAATCCCAATGACCCCACACGCCGGAATGAGCGAAGAAAATGCGAAAAAAATGGTGAAATACATTTTGAGTTTAAAACCGTAACCTCTTATGAAAAAAGCTTCATTCCTCACTCTAATTCTCGGTTTAGGATTAGCCGTCTCATGTGGCGAAAAACAAAACCAACAGCCTACTGGTGATTATGCTCAGGAAGAAAGCCTGAGCCAACCCCAAAGAAGTTATAAAGACAGCGACGGCACAACCCTTACCCTCATCTATTTTGCAAAAGGCAATGAAGTTGCCGTAAAACTCGAAAAACAAGGGGTAAAACAAGAACTCAAAGCCGCAGGAATCAACCACGACGGAAACCCCATTTTCGTCGGAGAAACCTTCTCTTGGGAAATCCTACAGGACGGACGATCGGGTAAACTTACCACCAAAGATCAGAAAACCACCATTTATAAAGAGGAATAAATTTCCTCTTTATTTTTTTTGCTTCTCAAACCGAAAAACAAAAATAAAACCGCCATAACCAACACCACCGAAATCCACCACAATAGCACCGGAGACCACCGCCAATAAAAACCAAACAAAGAAAGCACCCCAATCTGAGCCAATCCCAACTCATTGAGCAAAACAAAAACGAGATACAAAGTCATCCCAAGTCTGAACATACGGGTTTGGCGAAAGTCGTACCCGACGACAATAGCAAAAAGAAGGAAACTGCTGATACAGACCAAAAGAACCAAATGCAAATAGGCAATAACAATCGTCCTGAACCCAAAAACCCATTGACTAACCTCCGGTATAATTGAAAATTGTTGTAAAATCACTTTAAGGAAATAAGCTCCCGCAACCACAACGAAGATTATTTTTTCCAAAGGTTTTCTTTGGCTCAGAAAACGGGCAAGAGGACTTTTAACCAATCCCACCAGTCCCCATACCGACAAAAGCTGAAGAATATTCCCTAAGGCGGCAACTCCCAAAAGCCATCCGGAACGATCCAACCAAGTGACCGATAAAGCATATCCTCCCAAAACCGAAAAAAACATTCCCCAAAACACCAACCGATGCTTTTGCAAATCCTTTTCTTGAAAAGAAAGGAAATCCGATAAAATCCCAAGGCAAGAAAAAAGGAAAAAGCCGTTGTATTGGAAATGAAGGTAAAATAAAGTCGACGCCATATAAAACGAAGGATTAATCAGCCCCGAAGCCTTCAGATACACCAAAGAAAAAACCCCTGCGGAAGAAAAAGCAGCCAAAGACAACCCTCCCAAAAACCATAGTTTTGAAGGATGAGGCGCCAATTTTCCATAATCCCTAAGCCACAGTCCCAACATTCCCCATCCGAGAATCAAAGCCAAAGCCGACCAAAAAATGGATCCCCAATAATACCCACTCCACAAAAACGAAAAAAGCATCCCGTACGAAGCCACGATATTCAGCCCGATAATCCCTTGGTATGCTTTAATTTTTCCCGAGGGCAGTTGCGTCCTTACCGATCTAAAAATCAAGAGGTAAACCACCGAACTTATCCAGCCGTAAAACGCAAAATGCGAATGCGCCTCCTGCAAGTGCTTTTGATCCAAAAAAGGAATCGACCAAACGATTTTATAACGCATTAAAGCGCCCATAAAAGCCACTAAAAAAAAATTAAAAAGACTGATTTTTATCCAAAATTTATCCCAATGCTTTCCCATATGAACCCATTTATCTGAAGATTAATAGTAAATTTTTCCTTCCACGATTTTCACCAATCCTTTTCGTTCCATTTTTTTGACGGTTCTGATGACCGTTTCCACCGTGAGCCCCAACATCTGCCCCATTTCGTTTCTGGTCAGTTGGATTAAAACCTTTTCTTTCCTTCCTTTTTTATAGTTTTTCAAAAGCCCAAGGATTTTTTCTTCGGGGTTTTGAAACATAATGTTTTTCAAAATATCGCTTTTACTCAAGGCCTTAGCCGCAATGGTTTTCATGAACTCCAAATTCCACTGGGGATGAGCCGAAAGAAAATCCAAAAAACATTGCCGTTCGATTTTTATCACCAACGCTTCGTCGGAACTCACCTTTACCGTCCCCGGAAAAGGCTTTCCCAACAGTACCGCCGGCTCTCCGAAAAAAGCCTGCTCCCGAACCTTATGCTGAAGAAACTCCTTGCCTTCTTCGGTGAAATGATATACGCACACCTCCCCTTTCTCCAAATAATAAAAATAACGGGAAATCACGTCTTCTTCCACCACGAGCTCTCCTTTGGTGTATCGTTTCCTAACGGCATTGGTTTTTTGGATAAAATAATCGTCAACATCCATGTTTTCTATTGTTTGTATTGATTTTTCTTTTTAGAAGAATAAAGGTGCTTAACCCTTGAGGTTTCACGAAAAAGGGAAGCCGAAAGTCCACTTCTGCTTCCCTCTGCCGTGATTAAAACCCTTTTGCGTACATAGATTAAGCGGATAATTCTCTTTCCATCTTAATGGCACTCGGAAAAAGAATATTGTTTTCGATATGGATATGGCGGTGCAGATCGCTCTCGAAGTCGGCCAACATCGCATACGTTACTTTGTAAGTATTGCAGGCGTCGGCAGGCGGAGTATAATCGGAAGTTATCGCTGCTATTTTTCGGAAACGCTCACCTTCCGCATCGTGTTCGTGTTTCATCATGCTCACGGGATTTTCGACCGTACCGAAAGGAGGAGGATTAAAGGCCTGCCCCGAAATTTTGGCATTGACCATGGTTCGGATGAACGGAAAAAGAATAAGTTCTTCTTTTTTAAGATGAGCCGACAAATCCTGAGCCGACTCGTCGAAAAGCGCCTTAACTTCGAACAATTCCGGATGTCTATCGCCGTGAACCCGACAAAGTTTCTCTAAAAAAGCTTGTAGAACAGGAATTTTTTCCTCCACGTAGCGATGGTGGGTTTTCTCCACGTAATCGACCAACAGGTCCAAAGGAAAAGCCTTAAAATCCATTTCCGAACGTTCTACCGAAGGAATTTGTTCCAAATCGTCGTATACCTTTTGAGGGTTTATTTTTTTGCTTTCGCAGGCTTCTTCGATGGTTCGTCCGCCTTTGCAGCAGAAGTCGATTTTGTATTTTTTGAACACCGCTGCCGTTCTGAAATCGTCCGCTACGATTTCCCCGATAAGTTTGTTTTGTAAGTCCATAAGATTGTCTTTAGTATTAGTATAAATCGCTTAATTAAAACCGGTTTGGGCTTCCCTTAAATAATGAATTTTAGACTCGAACAACTGAGCCATACGCCGCCCTTGCCATTTTGCCTTATCGGCTCTTTCGCCCTCGAATAAATCGTCCAACGTTTTTTCGAAAAGACCAATCCAACGTTGAAAATGCGTCGAATCAATCGGCATTCGAGCATGAGGCGGAAACGGCGCACCGTGATACGTATGCTCATCCAACACTACCGTTTGCCAAAAGCGGTACATCTTTTCGAGATGCTCCTCCCAACGATCCTGAATCAGTTCCTCGAAAATCGGGGCAAGCAGATCGTCCTTTCTTACGTTACCGTAGAAAGTATCCACCAAACGTTCGATCTCCACCCTTGAGGTAATGTCTCTTTTAAAATTCATTTCGGATAATTTTGTCGTTTTTATGTTTAAATTTTTTTACTTCCCCGATAAGGTTGATTTTTTATTTTCCACATCGGTAGCCATTTCAAAAAGTGTGGTATTCTCCAACATTTTGCAAAGCTCGTTACGAACATTTATGTACTTAAAATGGAGCGGACACGGATTGTTTTCATCACATGAAGAAAACCCCATACCGCACGAGGAAAACAACGAATGACCGTCCACCGCAATCACAATGTCTTTAATTTTAATATTTTTCGCTGCAGCCTCGTCAATTTCAAAGCCTCCGTAAGGGCCTTTTACCGAATGGACAATCTGATGTTTTGTCAAAGCACTAAGAATTTTTGCCGTAAAAGCTTCCGGACTGCCTACCTTTTCGGCCACGTCCGCCACCTTTACCTTTCGGCCATGCATCGACTCTACCGCGATATAGGCACAGGCTCTTATTCCGTATTCACACGCCTTGGAAAACATAATTTCGGTTTGTATTTCGATGACAAAGATACAGCTTTATTTTAATTTAAGACAAATTTATCGGAAATAATTTTCATTACCGTTTCGCCTCTATCCAAAAAACAAAAGGAGCCGAACCAAAATCCGACTCCTTTCTGTATAAAAGTGTTAATAAAATGATAGTCTTTTTATTAGAATTTGTAGCTTATACCAACTTGGAAGTTGTTATTTCTGTTCTTGCTGTCGCTATTGGTAAGAGAGGTTTGACCATCTTTGTTCAAATCGGTAAATCCAGCCACATAGCGAGCGTTGATTCCGAAGTTATTGGTCACGTTGAATCCTGCACCCAAACCTAAACCAAAATTAAAGGTATTCATTTTGTCTTTAATATCATTATTGAAGGAAGTAGAAATTCCCGCAATAGTAGTTTCTCCCTTAGATTTCGCATTAACCAAGAATCCGAATTCCGGACCAGCCTCCATGTAGAACTGAGGAACCACATGGTATTGGAACATCACAGGAACAGTCACGTAATCCAAATTAATTGTTCTTGTTGAGGAAGACAATGTCGTACCTGCAACAGTTGTTGATGAAGTAGCCTTCGCCCCCAAATTGTTATAGATAAGTTCCGGCTGGATGCTGAAGTTTTCTGCAATCGGTGCATTCATAAACACCCCGGCATAATACCCTGCTTTAGATTTTGCATCACTGAAACCTTCTTTGGAAATGGAAGAAACGTTAAGACCTCCTTTAACACCAAACTGTTGTGCAAATGCCAATGAACCCATCGCTAAAGCTGCACCTAAAAATAATTTTTTCATAATTTCTAAATTTTAATTTTTTACTTCTACACTCTTCTTTACAATCCCCGTGCCATTTTCGTCTGTAAAAAACAAAAAATAGCATTTTCAGGAAGCAAAACTTAGCACTGAAATGGCTTAAAAGCGGATCAACACGATTATTTCGTTGCAAAACGACCTGATTTTTTTTACCTTGCCCCCGTTTAGCTGTAGTTATTCTTTTCTGATGAACGATTCTCTTTTTCCGCCTTCCGAGCAAAAACATTTGGTCATTATCGGCTTGGTCATTCCCGAGCCTCACTCCACTGCGGCAGGCAAACGCATGATGCAGCTTATGGAACTCTTTAGGGAAAACCATTACCGCATCACTTTTCTTACGGCAGCCCACAACGAAGCCTTTGCGGAAAACATCGCCGTCGAAAAAATACGATTAAACGATTCCCGGTTCGACGAAACCATCCGCTCCCTGAAGCCCGATGCCGTGCTCTTTGACCGTTTTCTAACCGAAGAACAATTCGGCTGGCGGGTTCGGGAAAATGTGCCCCATGCCATGACCCTCTTGGACACCGAAGACCTTCATTTTCTGAGAGAAGCAAGAAGGCAGGCTTATTTGGACGGGAAACCGTTGGAAAAGCAAGATCTCATTAACACTGTATTCAAGAGAGAAATGGCCTCCATCCTTCGGTGCGACCTTTCTCTGATTATCTCGGATTTTGAAATGAAATTGCTTTCAGAACACTTTGGTATAGATAAAAGCATTCTGCTCTATCTTCCGCTATTGGCCGATCCCGAAAAAAAAATGCCGGATTTTGCTAAACGCAATCATTTCGTATTCATAGGAAACTTTCTGCACCAGCCTAACTGGCATACCGTCCTGAAACTAAAAAAAATATGGCCCAATCTGCGAAAAAAATGCCCCGACGCCCAACTTCACGTCTATGGGGCCTATACCACCGATAAAGCTCTTGCCCTCCATAACGAAAAAGAAGGATTTTGGATTAAAGGGCGATGCGAAAACCTCGCCGAAACCCTGCTCCATGCTAAAGTCATGCTCGCTCCTATACCATTCGGCGCCGGTCTTAAAGGCAAACTGCTCGACAGCATGCAGTACGGCCTTCCTAACGTAACTTCTAGCATCGGAGCTGAAGGCCTCCTTGCCTCTTGTGGTTGGAACGGTTTTGTGGAAGACGAGGAAGAAAACTTCATCGCCAAAGCAGCCTTGCTTTACCAAGACGAACCCCTCTGGAAGGACGCCCAAAGTAAAGGGATAACAATCCTTAATGAAAAATTTTCCAAAGAAAAATGGGCTTCTTCATTCGCCAACAGCCTTCAAGTTTTGCATCGCTCACTTGCAGAACACCGCCAAAAAAATTTCTTAAGCCAAATCCTGCAACACCACACCTTAAATGCCACAAAATATTTAAGCAAATGGATCGAAGAAAAAGAAAAACGTTAAACGCTTAAATCTCTTATATTTAAAATCATTCTAAATTTAGACTTTCCATTTTTTCAATATATTTTATAACTAACTTTGCTTCAAAGAAAACCATCTGATGCGAAAGTTTATGACCTACTTTTTTATTGTAGCTTACCTTTTCTCCTTTCCGGAGGCAAGGCAGGTCATCAAACTGCCCAATCTGGTGGAGCATTACATTTCTCATAAGTTGCGAAACCCTAACATGTCGGTATTTTCTTTCATCAAAATCCACTATGTGGACGAGCAACTGATGGACAGCGACTACGATCAGGACATGAAACTTCCCTTCAAAACCAATGATTACGGCAGCCATATCTTCTCGCTCACTATCCCTCCAAGAACGCTGGAAATAGCTTCGGAGAGAAAGAAAATCGTAATCAAATCCCCAAGGGTATTTCATTATTCCAACGGTTATAGCAACGATTTCCTTTATTCCTTTTTCCGTCCCCCGGAATCCCTTGAAGGATAGCCGGAGTTTTAGTCTTTAGCTGCCATTCCTATTCGGTAGAGGTCTGCTTCTAATAAAACGGATACAGGTTAGCGCTTGTATTCGCTTCGCAAAACACTACCATATTGTTCTTACAAGAATAATCGCTTACTTTAAATTAAGATCAAAACGCAATGAACATCGCTTATTGGCATTTGGTTGTCAACCATTTGCCTCTCGTGTTTCCTTTGGCAGGGGCTGTTCTACTGATGATTGGTTTGATTTTCCGTTCGGAGGTTTCCAAAAGAAACGCTTATTTCCTGTTGATTCTCGGAGCCACAACCACCATGCTTGCCATGGCCACCGGGGAAGGAGCAGAAGAAAACCTAAGCGGTTTACCTCAGATCGCTAAGACTGTTATCCAGCACCATGAAGAAATTGCTGGTCATTTTGCGACCCTCTCGTATTTACTCGGAGTTACGGCATTGTGCGCCTTAGTTTTGAGTTTTAAAACCACGGAGCTTAACCGAATCATGCCCTTTTTTATCCTTCCCTTAGTGGTAATAACCCTTTATTACGCGCAATCGGCAGGAGAAACCGGAAGTAAAATAAGACACACGGAAATCCAAACACCCCCAACATCCCTTTCAGGCAAATCAACAGAGGCAAAGCCCTAAAACTAAAGTTTAAAAAAAATGAAAAAAAATAATTTAAAAAACATACAAACCGAGGTAGACACAGCTTACCTATACCGGTTACTGGCTCAAAACGAGGAAGACGAAAACGTTCGAGAAATTTTTGAGCAAATGAAAGAAATTGAAACCGCCCACGCTCTTGCTTTTCTGAAAAAAGCAGGACTGAGCGAAACCGATATGCCCCGCCCTTCCACCAGAGCCAAAATGACCAAATGGATCGGAAAAATCTTCGGTTACGATTACGTATTGGGGATACTTTTGGATACCGAAAAATCGCTTTCCTACTCCATCGGGCAACTGCGAAAAACCAAAGGAGGCTCCTCCATTTCCGACACGGCGCACGTAAGGATTCTAAAAAACATTTTGGAAAACAACGACAAAATCCCCACCCATCAACTCTCCAGATTTGAAAAAAGGCATAAAAATGTAGGTGGTAACGCTCTCCGAGCAGCCGTCCTCGGAGGCAATGACGGACTGATTTCCAATTTTTCACTCATCATGGGAGTAGCAGGAGCCAGCAGCGGCCAGCAAGAAGTGCTTTTGGCCGGTATTGCCGGACTTTTAGCCGGTGCACTTTCCATGGCCTTAGGCGAATGGATTTCCGTAAAATCTTCACAAGAACTCTACGAAAACCAAATGAATCTGGAGATGGAGGAATTGGAAACCAACCCCGAAGGCGAAGAACAAGAACTCGCCCTAATTTACCGTACCAAAGGAATCCCTAAAGACCAAGCAGCAGCCATTGCCAAAGAACTAATGAAAGATAAAGTTCAAGCGCATAAGGTTTTAGTCAAAGAAGAACTTGGAATTGAAGCGGAAGAACTGAAAGGTTCGGCTTTTGAGGCGGCTCTCACGTCTTTTATCCTTTTTGCCATCGGAGCTATTATTCCGCTCACTCCGTTTTTCTTTACCGGCGGAAATCAGGCGATACTGTGCAGTGCAGGGTTCAGCGCTTTGGGGCTTTTCCTTATCGGAGCCGTCATTACGCTTTTCACTGGAAAATCCGTTTGGTTTTCCGGAACGCGAATGGTTCTCTTTGGACTCACCGCCGCAGCCATCACTTTTGGCATCGGAAAATTAATCGGGGTTTCCGTTATTGGCTAACCTTACCTAAATTGAAGTTTCAAATTAAACGCTATATTCAAGATGTTAAACAAAATCATAGAATTCTCCATAAAAAACAAACTCATTATCATGCTGATGACCTTGGGTTGGATTATTTATGGAGTCATCGAACTACGAAAGTTGCCCATTGATGCAGTCCCCGACATCACCGACAATCAGGTTCAAATCATTACCGTATCGCCCAGCTTGGGCGCCCCCGATGTGGAGCGTTTCATCACCTTCCCACTCGAACAAACGATGAACAACATCCAGGACATCAAACAAATGCGGAGCTTTTCAAGATTCGGGCTTTCCGTAGTAACCATCGTATTTAAGGAAAATGTGGATGTGCATTTAGCCCGGCAACAAGTGGCCGAACGCCTGCAAAGCGTCGATATTCCTGCCAGCCTTGGGACGCCTCAAATGGCTCCTATCTCTACCGGCCTTGGAGAAATATACCAGTACGTCGTCCGTCCCAAAACCGGCTACGAACACCGCTACGATGCGATGCAGCTGCGTACCATTCAGGACTGGATTGTTCGGCGGCAACTATTGGGAACCGAAGGAGTGGCCGATGTAGCCAGTTTCGGAGGAAACCTCAAACAGTACGAAGTCGCCATAAATCCGGCTCAGCTCAAAGCTTTGGGGCTCACGATGCAGGAAGTCTTCACCGCTTTGGAAAACAACAACCAAAATACAGGAGGCGCCTACATCGAAAAAGGCCCTACCGTCCTCTACATCCGGACCGAAGGCCTCATGGGAAAAATTCAAGACATTGAAAACACCGTGATCCGGAACCTTCCCGACGGCACCCCCGTGCTAATCAAAAACATCGGAAAAGTACGCTACGGAAGCGCCATACGCTATGGAGCCATGACCTATAACGGAAAAGGCGAAGTGGCCGGTGCCGTGGTAATGATGATGAAAGGAGCCAACTCCAACCAAGTGATTGAAAATGTCAAAACCCGTATCGAAGAAATTAAAAAAACTTTACCCGAAGGCGTAGTCATCGAGCCCTTCCTCGACCGTACCAAAATGGTAAACAATGCCATCAACACGGTTAAACGAAACCTCACCGAAGGAGCTCTTATTGTCATCTTTGTTTTGGTTTTGTTCTTGGGCAATTTTCGAGCGGGCTTTATTGTGGCCTCGGTCATTCCTCTGTCCATGCTTTTCGCCTTCATCCTGATGAACCTTTTCGGTGTCTCGGGAAATCTGATGAGCCTTGGAGCCTTGGACTTTGGCCTCATCGTGGACGGCGCCGTGATTATCGTGGAAGCCATCCTCCACCGTTTCCATCATCTTTCCTTGCAGAGTAAAGACCGTCTGAGTGCTGCCGAAATGGACAATACCGTACAAAGTTCGGCCAGTAAAATGATGAATTCGGCTGTATTTGGGCAAATCATCATCCTTATGGTGTACCTTCCGATTCTGACTTTGGAAGGCGTCGAAGGCAAAATGTTCAAACCGATGGCTCAAACCGTTATTTTTGCCCTAATCGGTGCTTTCATCTTGTCGTTAACCTATGTTCCGATGATGAGTTCGATGTTTCTTTCCAAAAAAATCCGTCATACCAAAACTCTTTCGGATCGGATGATGGAAAAAATGGAAACGCTTTACGAAAAGTACCTGAAGAAAGTGCTGAAATACCAAAACCCTCTGTTCTTAGGAGTGATTGCCTTGTTTTTCTTCTCGACTTTCATTCTTACCCGATTGGGTGGAGAGTTCATCCCTACCCTTCCCGAAGGCGATTTTGCCGTCGATACCCGGGTGCTTCCCGGAAGTAATCTGAAAACCTCTACCGAGGCCGTTTTGGCTTCACAAAGAGTGTTGATGAAAAAATTCCCCGAAATCGAAAAAATTGTAGGAAAAACCGGAAGCAGCGAAATCCCTACCGACCCAATGCCCATAGACGCAAGCGACATGATGATTATTCTAAAACCGCGCAGCGAATGGACCTCGGCAAAATCCTACGACGAACTGGCCGAAAAAATGACCGCTGAACTCAAGAAAAACATCATCGGGGTCACCTACTCGTTCCAATACCCTGTAAACATGCGTTTCAACGAACTAATGACGGGCGCCAGACAAGACGTGGTATGCAAAATTTTCGGAGAAAATTTGGACAGTCTGAAAGTTTACGCCAATAAACTCGGCGAGATCTCCAAGACCATCGAAGGAGCCGAAAATATTTACGTGGAACCCATCTCGGGAATGCCCCAAATTGTCATCGAGTACAACCGTGCCGCCATGGCGCAATTCGGACTCAATGTCAAGGACGTGAACAATATCGTCAATACGGCTTTCGCGGGGCAAACCGCAGGATCGGTGTTTGAAGAAGAAAAAAAATTCGATTTGGTCGTCCGCCTCGATGGAGAACTTCGGAAAAATGTCGATGACGTCAAAAATCTGCTCATCTCCACCCCTTCCGGAGCCGACATTCCACTAAGCAATGTCGCCAAAGTAGAGGTAAAAGAAAGCGTGAATCAAATCCAACGCGAAGGCGCCCATCGCCGAATCATCGTCGGCTTCAATGTCAAAAACAGAGACATCCAATCCACCGTTGAGGAATTGCAGCAAAAAGTCAACGATAAACTAAATCTCCCTACCGGCTACACCATACGCTACGGCGGAACCTTCGAAAATCTACAAGAAGCCCAATCCCGACTCGGTATAGCTGTTCCTATCAGTTTAGCCCTGATTTTGCTTTTGCTGTACTTTACTTTCCGTTCCGTAAAATACGGACTGATTATCTTTACCACTATTCCCCTGTCAGCTATCGGAGGTATCCTATCACTTTGGTTAAGAGATATGAATTTCAGTATCTCCGCGGGCATCGGCTTCATCGCCTTGTTCGGAGTAGCTGTACTTAACGGAATCGTTCTCATCGCCGAATTCAACCGGCAAAAAGAATTTCATTCGAGCCTGAACGATATCGTAAGAGAAGGAGGAAAAACCAGACTCCGTCCCGTACTGATGACCGCTCTGGTCGCTTCCTTGGGCTTCCTCCCTATGGCGCTGAGCGACGGCGAAGGAGCCGAAGTTCAACGGCCTTTGGCCACCGTGGTCATCGGGGGACTTCTTTTAGCGACCTTCCTCACGCTCTTTATTTTGCCTACCGTCTATATTTGGTTTGAAAAGCATTTCCCCCAAAGGGCATCCAAACCAGATTTAGAAGATTAAACCTAAAAATTTGTTTTTAAATTAAATTATAAAAAGAAATGAATTCATTACTTAAATTATTGTTCCTGTTGCTTGGCGGAATGAGCCTAGCCCAAACGCCCATTACGCTAGAAGAGGCCCACCAAAAAGCATTGGACAATAACATGAACCTGAAAACCGGTCAACTCCGCATTGATTTTCAGGAAAAAATAAAACAAACCGCCACCGGCATCGATCCGTTAACCATCACCGGAGAAGTCGGCCAACTCAACTCCATCTACGTGGATCATGCATTTTCCGTCAACCAAAGCCTCCGCTTGCCCAAATTCTACCAAAAGCAAAAAGAAATGCTAATGGAAGAATGGAAAAATGCCGTCCTGAACCTCAATCTGCAAAAATGGCAACTGAAGAAAGAAATTGCGCTCGTCTACAATCAGCTCAATTATCTTGACGAAAAAGAAAAACTCCTGAAAAAAGCCGACAGCCTCTACTCTGCCTACTACCAAAAAGCCGTATTGAGGCTCAAGGCCGGCGAAAGCAACATCCTGGAGAAAACGACCGCCGAAAACTACCGTAGTCAGGCGGAAATCCAGATCAACAACCTTCAGCAAGACCGCGAAATCGCCATTCGTCAATTTAATTTTCTGATCAATGACACCAACGTCTATACGAACATGAAAAGCGACTTTTACGCTCCCCTGGCAATCGAAGCCCCGATTCCTTCGGAACAATCCGTATTCATGCAATCGTTGGAACAACAACGCCACACTGAAAAGGCAAAATTAGAAGCCGAAAAAACAAAACTTCTACCCACCTTGAGTTTCGGCCTCTCCAGCGGTACGCAATACGGTATCGGGGCAGACGATCGTTTTTACAACCACAGCCGACGGTTTCAGAGCGGTATGGTGGGGATAGGCCTTCCGGTTTTCAATCGTGCTCAAAAAGCAGCCATCGAAGGACAGAAAATCAACCAAATGATTGCCGAAAACAATTATCAACTGGGATGGTTAAATCTAAAAAACCAATACGCCAAAGCGTACGGAAATTACCTTAAACTAAAAAACGAAACCGAATACTACCAAAAGCAAGGCGAAGCCAATGCCAAAACCATTATGTTTACGGCCAATCTTCTTCTCAAAGAAGGGGAAACCAACTATTTGGAATATTCAATTTTGGTCAATCAGGCATTAGACCTGATGAACCGTCATATTGATGCCCAAAAAGCATTAAACGACAGCCTTATCGAACTCCAAAGCTTATCCGAAAACTAAACAAACAAAAAAATTATGAATAAAACAATCCTTATATTAGTATCCGGTTTTCTGCTATGGTCATGCACCAAAGAGCAGGAACCCGCCAACGAGACTTTCGCCGTTGCAGAAAACGGTACGCAAATCACCCTTACCGAAGTTCAAAAAAAGAATGCAGGCATCCAAACCACCAGCATCAATAATCAGAACATCGCCAACAAAATCGTACTAAACGGCCAAATCGACGTTCCTCCACAAAACATGGCGCAAGTGTCTTCCAGCACGGGCGGCATCGTAAAAAATGTCCGCTTCATGCCCGGCCAATATGTAAGCAAAGGCCATACCTTAGCCATCATCGAAAACCCCGATCTGGCCGCCTTGCAGCAAGACTATCTTCAGGCTAAAGCCAACTTGGGTTATGCCCAAAAAGATTACGAACGGCAAAAATACCTGAACAAATACCAAGCAAGTGCCGACAAAGTGGTTCAACGGGCTCACAGCGAAGCCCAAAATCAGGAAGCCGCCGTTAGAGGACTCGCTTCCAGACTTTCGTCTTACGGTATTAATGCCAGCCAAATCAATACGGGAAATATTCAAAAAAGCACCGCTCTGATTGCACCGATTTCCGGCTACATTTCAAAAGTAAACATCGCTCAGGGGCAATTTGTTTCCTCGGCGGAAATCCTTTACGAAATCATGAACAGTAACCAAATCCATGTGGCTTTAAAAGTTTTCGAAAAAGATTTGAGTCTGCTCTCCATCGGTCAAAAAGTATACGCCTATACCAACCAAAACCCGGAGAAAAAATACCCCGCCACTGTGGCCATCATCGGAAAAGACTTCACTATGGACCGTAGCGTATTGGTGCACTGCGAACTGTTGGAAAAAGATCCGTCTCTAATCCCCGGAACCTTCATGAATGCAGAAATCGAAGTCAATGCCCAAGAAGATTTCGTCATCCCCGAAAGTGCCGTCGTCACCTGGGAAAACAAACAATACATCTTCGAGGAAATCCGACCCAATACCTATAAAATGTTTCCCGTTACCATCGGAAACACCGAAAACGGCTACACCGAACTACTCAATTTCGACCTTAAAAACGTCCGAAAAAAATTCGTAACCAAAGGCGCCTACGCTCTTTTGATGGCGCTGAAAAACGTCGAAGAATAAAACGTTGAACCGCACGAAAATTCATTTTCGTGCGGTTTTTGTTTATTTCTATTTTTTTATTTGAAAAACATGTTTAAATTTGCCTTGATGAAACAAGTCATGAACATAAACTGGTGGTGGACTTCAAAATCTTTGTTAAGGTCTTGAGGCTCTTTTCCTGTTTATATCTTTCATAAACCGAAAACGAAAAAGGACTTTAACCCAGGTTAGAGTCCTTTTTTCATTTAAAATTCTTTAATAAAAAACCCTACGATGTTCACCAGTTCAATCGCCCTAAAAACCACCGTAAAAACGTTACCGGCAGACCTCTATACCCCTATCGGAATTTATCTCCGCCTCCGAGACCGTTTCCCCGACACCATCCTCTTGGAAAGTGCAGGGCATCACGGCCAACAAAACAATTTTTCCTACATCGCCCTTCAGCCCATTGCAGGGATTGAGGTAAAAAACAATAAAGAAGCCGAAATAAAATTCCCCTTGGAAAATCCAAAAAAAATAAGCCTCGAAAACCAAAAATTAACCCATACGCTGCAAGCATTTTCCGCCTGTTTCTGCCCTTTAGCTCCCGATAATCCCATCGCTAAATCCGCTCAGGGGCTTTTCGGGTACATCAGCTACGATGCAATCCCTCTGTTTGAAAACCTCCGTTTCAAGGAGCCTTCCGAAGAAAACCAAATCCCACTTCTACGCTACCGCCTTTATCAATACGTGATTGCGATCAACCACTTTAACGACGAGATGTTTCTCATCGAAAATAAAATCCCCGGACTGCCCTCAATCCTTAACGAAATTGAAAGCATCCTCCTCCAAAAAAACGTTTCCGTCTTTCCGTTTGAACCTTTAGGTCATGAAACGTCCAACCTGACGGACAATGCCTTTGAAAATTTGGTGGAAACCGCAAAAAAACATTGCTTCAGAGGCGATGTTTTCCAATTGGTTCTGAGCCGGAGATTCGAACAAAAATTTAAAGGAGACGAATTCAACGTTTACCGTGCTCTAAGAACCATCAACCCCTCACCTTATCTTTTCTTCTTCGACTACGGCGAATACAAGCTAATCGGATCGAGCCCAGAAAGCCAGCTCGTCCTCCGTGACCGCAAAGCCTTCATCCATCCCATTGCAGGCACCTTCGTCCGTACCGGCCACGCCGAAAAAGACCTTCAAGCCGCCGAAGCCCTAAAAAACGATCCAAAAGAAAACGCCGAACACACTATGCTGGTCGATTTGGCCAGAAACGATTTGAGCATTCATGGGCAAAACACTTCCGTGGAAAAACTAAAGGAAATCCAATTCTTTTCCCACGTCATCCATATGGTCAGCGAAGTAAGCACCGAGGTTTCCGCCAAGCAAAATCCTTACGAAATGATTGCCTCCACCTTCCCGCAAGGCACCTTGAGCGGCGCACCAAAATACCGCGCCATGCAGCTCATCGACCAATACGAAAAAAGTTCCAGAAGTTTTTACGGCGGAACCATCGGTTTTGTCGGCTTCGACGGAAGCTGCAACTTGGCCATCATGATCCGTACGTTTCTAAGTAAAAACCAAACCTTATACTATCAAGCCGGAGCCGGCATCGTAGCCAAGTCTTCAGCCACAAACGAAAGGCAGGAAGTCCAAAACAAACTCAATGCACTAAAAGCCGCCATAAAAAAAGCCGCTTCCATCGTTTAACCCTCAAAACAAACTCAAAATGAACATCTTAGTTTTTGATAATTACGACAGCTTTACCTACAACCTCGTCCAACTGATCGAACGGATTGTCGATCATCGCATCGATGTTCGACGAAACAACGAAATCGAACTGGAAGAAATCGAACGGTACGATAAAATTGTGCTCTCCCCAGGCCCCGGCATTCCCCAAGAAGCGGGACTCCTGCTGGACGTTATCCGAACCTACGCCCCAAGCAAATCCATCCTCGGCGTATGCCTTGGGCAACAAGCCATTGCCGAAGCCTTCGGAGGACAGCTCATCAATCTTTCCGAAATCTACCACGGCGTAGCCACCGAAGCCAAACAAATCCATCCACACCACCTTTTCGACGGACTTCCCGAGGTGCTCGAAGTAGGACGTTACCATTCTTGGGCTGTAGACCCCAACCATTTCCCCCAAGAATTGGAGGTAACCTCCGTAGACGACAAAGGAATCATCATGAGTCTGAAACACAAAACCTTTGACGTTCACGGTGTCCAATACCATCCCGAAAGCATCCTCACCCCAAAAGGCTACCAAATCCTCGAAAATTTTATCAAAAAATAAAACCGTCTTCGTTCAAAATGAAACAGATTCTCCACTATTTGTTCAACCATCACACGCTAACCAAAAGCGAAGCCAAAAGCATCCTCACCGAAATCGCCCAAAACAAATTCAACGACAGTGAGATTACGGCCTTCATTACGATTTTCATGATGCGGAGCATCACCCTAAACGAATTGGAAGGATTCCGTGAGGCGCTTCTCCAAATGGCTCTTCCCGTCGATTTGGGAACGGACGACTTGGTGGATATTGTAGGCACAGGCGGCGATGGCAAAAACACCTTTAACATTTCTACGCTCGCAGCGTTTATTGTCGCCGGCGCAGGACAAAAAGTAGCAAAACAAGGCAATTACGCCGCTTCCTCCGTCAGTGGTTCTTCCAATGTATTAGAGCACTGTGGCTATCGTTTCAAAACAAGCGAAAAAGAACTGCGAGACGATTTGGAAAAAGGAAATATTTGCTTCCTTCACGCCCCGCTCTTTCATCCCGCATTAAAAAAAGTCGCTCCTTTGAGGAAAAATTTAGGTCTGAAAACCTTTTTCAATCTGTTGGGCCCGCTGGTGAATCCCGCGCGCCCCAAACACACCCTCATCGGAGTAGCCAATTTAGAAATCGCTAGACTTTACCAGTACCTCCTTCAAAAACAAGACAACCACACGATGCTTGTCCACGCTTTGGACGGTTATGATGAAATCAGCCTTACGCAAGACACCAAAATTTTTGATAAAAACGGAGAGTACATCTATTCCGCCGAAGAATTAGGATTTAAAAATATTTCAGAAGACCATATTTACGGCGGCGAAACCAAAGAAGAAGCCGCAGCCATTTTCCTTAACATATTAGACGGCAAAGGCACTCTAGAGCAAAACGCCGTCGTTTTAGCCAATGCCGCAATGGCACTTTATAATACTAAAAAATATGGGGATTATCAAAACTGTTTTGAATTAGCGAAGAAAAGTCTATTGGAGGGAAAAGCTAAAGATTGCCTAAATAAAATAACCGCTTAATGGAACTAAAAAACAAAGAACGATGCGGCTGGGTAACCAATGATGAAATTTACATCAATTACCACGATACAGAATGGGGCGAGCCTGTTTTTGAAGATAAAAAACTCTTTGAAATACTTTTATTGGAAGGGTTTCAGGCGGGATTGAGTTGGATAACCATTTTGAAAAAAAGAGAAAATTTTAGGCAAGCCTTTGATGATTTCAACTATACCAAAATCGCCACTTACAACCAAACTAAACTCGAAGAATTACTCTGCAATACAGGGATTATCCGCAACAGATTAAAGATAGAATCTTCGGTTAAAAACGCTAAGGCTTTTATAAAAGTTAGAGAAGAGTTTGGCACTTTTTCCCAGTATATATGGCGTTTTGTGGAACATCAGCCAATTAGAAATGAGTTTAAAAACCTATCGGAAGTACCCGCCTCTACTTCGCTATCGGATAAAATATCCAAAGACTTAAAAAAGCGAGGGTTTAAATTCGTAGGGACTACCATTATTTATGCCTTTATGCAAGCCATCGGTATGGTAAACGACCATGTGCAAACTTGTTACAAACACCCTAAAAACCTAAATTAAATGACCATTTTAGACAAAATAGTAGATTGTAAACTGGACGAAATTCAGCAAGCCAAAAAGCAGACGCCGTTAGAAAAGCTCAAGGATACTCCATTTTTTTACCAGCCTACGCGGGGTTTTATTGAGAGTTTAAAATCCAATCCGTATGGAATTATAGCCGAGTTTAAAAGGAAATCACCCTCTAAAAACAACATCAACATAGAGGCTAAAATCCAAGCGATTTTACCGCTATATAAGGCATACGGAGCGGCTTGTGTGTCTGTATTGACGGATACACCTTTCTTCGGAGGAAGTTTAACCGATTTGGAGGAAGCCAATGCTTACGATATCCCTTTGCTAAGGAAAGACTTTATTGTCGATGATTATCAAATTTATCAAGCCAAAGCCTACGGTGCAGACTGTATTTTACTTATAGCCAATATTTTGGCTAAATCCCAGATTGAAGACCTTACAGATACGGCACATCATTTAGGATTAGAGGTGTTATTGGAATTTTATAGTGGTGAAGATTTTGATAAATATTATTCCAAATTAAAAATGGTAGGCATTAACAACCGAAACCTCAATACTTTTGAAGTGGATTACGAACACGCCATTAGAATGCGAAACCAATTGCCTGAAGGCACTTTAAGCGTTGCCGAAAGTGCCATTTATAGTCCTGAAATTTATAAAAAACTTAAAAGCAGTGGTTTTGATGCTTTTTTAATGGGCGAATATTTTATGAAGCAAGACCATGTTGGAGCGGCTTTACAATCTTTTATTGAAGAAATAAAATAAAAAATGAAACCTGCACCTAAAATAAAAGTTTGTGGACTTACCGATTTGAATCAAATTCGGGAAATTATAGAGTTAAAAATTGATTATCTCGGCTTTATATTTTACGAAAAATCACCAAGATATGTATTGAATCATTTAACACTAAAGGAAATCGCTTCGCTAAATCACAAGCAAAAAGTGGGTGTTTTTGTAAATGAAACCACCGAGAAAATAGTACAAACCGTTATGGAAGCTCAACTTAATTTAGTTCAACTGCACGGCAATGAAACCTCTGATTTTATTCGTGATTTAAAGAGTAAACTCCCACAAGAAACGCAAATTATAAAAGCGATACGGGTGGGAGAAACCGTGCCTGATATTTCGGATTTTTCAGAACTATCTGAAATAGACTTTTTACTTTTTGACACGGATAGCAAAGCCTTTGGTGGAACAGGCAAAAGCTTTGATTGGCAATTACTTAACGAATTAAACCTCACTAAACCTTATTTTCTAAGCGGTGGTATTTCTAACGAGAATAGTAGCAAAATCTCAACCATTAAACAAAAACCAATCGCTTTAGACCTCAATAGTAAATTTGAAGTTTCCGCAGGCAATAAAGATGTGGCACTTATTAAAAATTTTAAATTAAGTTTGTATCAATAGAAATAGATTAAAATGAATTATCAGAATCCAGATAAAGAAGGGTATTACGGTGAATTTGGCGGTGCTTTTATCGCCGAAATGCTCTACCCTAATGTTAAAGAGTTACAAGACAAGTATTTGGAAATCATTTATTCGGAAGATTTTCAAAAGGAGTTTAAAGAGTTATTAAAAAACTATGTAGGAAGGGAAACACCGTTGTATTTTGCCCCCAATTTGAGCCGACAATACGGCACTAAAATCTACCTTAAAAGAGAAGATTTAAACCATACTGGGGCTCATAAAATCAATAATGCTTTGGGGCAAGCGCTTTTAGCAAAAAAGTTGGGCAAACAGCGTATCATAGCCGAAACAGGTGCTGGACAGCACGGCGTTGCTACTGCTACGGCGTGTGCTTTGCTCGGTTTAGAGTGTATTGTCTATATGGGCGAAATAGATATTGCCCGACAAGCTCCTAATGTGGCCAGAATGAAAATGTTGGGGGCAAAAGTCGTTCCTGCGACTTCGGGTTCTAAAACTCTAAAAGACGCTGTAAACGAGGCTCTGAGAGATTGGATAAACAATCCTACAACTACCCACTATATCATAGGCAGTGTGGTTGGTCCTCACCCTTTCCCTGATTTGGTGGCAAGGTTTCAGTCTGTTATTTCAGAGGAAATTAAAGTCCAGTTACAAGAACAGGAAGGCAGAGATTATCCCGACCACCTCATTGCGTGTGTGGGCGGTGGTAGTAATGCTGCAGGGACTTTTTATCATTTCGTGAATAATGAAAAAGTCAATATCATTGCGGCAGAAGCTGGCGGTTTGGGCGTTCATTCTGGAGAAACTGCTGCAACAACGGCTTTGGGGAGCATTGGCGTTTTGCACGGCAGTCAGAGTTTGGTTATTCAGACCAAAGACGGACAAGTGATTGAGCCCTACTCTATTTCTGCGGGGTTGGACTATCCGGGGATTGGACCGATGCACGCCAATCTTTACCAACAAAAACGAGCCGAATTTTTAAGCATCAACGATGATGAAGCTTTAAAAGCGGCATTCAATCTCACTAAAACGGAAGGTATTATTCCTGCGTTGGAAAGTGCCCACGCTTTAGCCGTTTTGGATAAAAAGAAGTTTGGAAAAAAAGACATCGTTGTCATCTGCCTAAGCGGTAGAGGCGACAAGGATATGGAAACTTATTTAAACCATTTGTAATCTAAGATTATGACTAAGAAAAAACTAAATATATACTTTACGGCAGGTATTCCTCAGTTGGAAGATACTGCGGAAATCATTAAAATAATTCAAGAAGCCGGGGCTGATATGATGGAGATTGGCATGTCTTATAGCGACCCTGTTGCCGATGGCGAAGTGATACAACAAGCTCACATTAAAGCCTTAGAAAACGGAATGTCAATAGAGAAACTCTTTGAGCAATTGGCAAAAATTAAGGGCGAAATTTGCATTCCAATCATTTTGATGGGCTACATCAATCCTGTGCTTTCTTACGGTTTTGAAAAATTTTGCCAGAGATGTCAAGAAACGGGCATTAGTGGACTGATTATCCCCGATCTCCCTCCTATTGAATTTGAAAAAAAATACCAATCCATTCTCAAAAAGTTTAATCTGAATTTTACTTTTTTGGTCACGCCAGAAACGTCTGACGAGCGAATTTTGTATTTGGATAGCTTAAGTTCTGGATTTTTGTATGCCGTGAGTTCTTCGTCCACAACGGGCAACCAGTCCAAAACATTGAAAAACGAAGATTATCTTAACCGATTAGCCTCATTACCGCTGAAAAATCCACTAATGATAGGCTTTGGGATTAAAAATAAAACCGACTTTACCACAGTTACCGAACAAGCCGATGGCGGGATTATAGGGACTGCATTTGTGAAAATTCTTTTAGAAGAATCGGATTGGAAAGAAAAAGCTTTCGATTTTATTCATAGCATAACAAAGTAAATTCGTACTTTTGAGCCCACAAAAAAACGCCGTATTGAAGCCGAAAAAGTTGGAAAAAGATTTTTTCAAATTTAATTACTGCGTGCGATTAATAAGCAAATAACAACCGGCCTTGCAACTATGGGAAGGCCTGAGAAGAATAGAAAAACCCATGAATCAAAATAAAACCATACTACTGCAAGACCTCGGGCTGGCAGACTACCTTCCGACTTTTGAAACCCAGGAGCAATTGATGCAGGGCATCATTGAACTCAAACTTAAAAATCGGGACCGAACCGACGGGCTTTACGAGCCTACTCCCAACCACTTTCTCTTTGTGGAGCATCCTCACGTCTATACTCTCGGTAAATCGGGAAACGAAGAAAACATGCTGGCCAATAGTGAAAAACTAAAGGAAATCAACGCTACTTTCGTAAAAACCAACCGAGGAGGCGATATCACCTATCATGGTTTTGGGCAAATCGTGGGCTATCCCATTTTGGATTTGGACAACTTTAAATCCGACATTCATCTCTACATGCGAAATTTGGAGGAAGTCATCATCCGCGTCATTGCCGAGTACGGACTCAAAGGCGAAAGAAGTCAGGGCGAGACCGGTGTGTGGTTGGACGTGGGGAAACCCTATGCCCGAAAAATCTGTGCCATGGGCGTAAAAACATCCAAATGGGTTACCATGCACGGCTTTGCTTTGAATGTGAATACGGACCTCAAATACTTCGATTATATCATTCCGTGCGGAATCAAAGACAAATCCGTAGCTTCTCTGAAAAGTGAACTGGAAAGAGTATTCACCCCCGAAGAAATTCAAGAAGTGAAAAGCAAAATAAAAAAACACTTTTCTGAAGTCTTCGAGGCCACTTTCACCGAATGATGAAAAATAAAAAAAATAAAACCGCTTTAAGCCCTAAAAAAATGAGCCTAAAGCGGTTTTGTCATTTTCATTGAGCGTCAGAACATCTTAAATCCCCGATAAACTTCCGTCCGCTGCTCCAAAAGAGGGGCTATGGCGCCTCGAAATACCTGCATATGCTCCGATACGCTGTGTTTGTGATGGCTCTCCGCATCCAACCAACGTTCAACAATAAAAAAGACGCCCTTCTGCTCCCGATCTTCAACCAAATCGTACTGCAGACAGCCTTCCTCCTGACGCGTATCGAGAACCAATTTCTTTAAAATCTCAATTCCGTCGAATAATTCGCTTTCCTTTAAGCGCAATAGGGCTACAATGTATAAATTCATATTTAAAATTTGCGCCAAAGATAGAAAGAGAAGCCCTTTTTCCGAATTGGAAAATCCCTAATTTTTGTACAAAAAAATTTATATATTTGTAAAAATCTAAAAAATAGAAAATGGCAGAATATCAGTTATTGCTTCCTTCAATGGGCGAAGGGGTTATGGAAGCCACCATTATCAGTTGGTTATTCAACGAAGGGGATTCCGTAAACGAAGATGATTCCGTAGTGGAAATTGCAACCGATAAAGTCGATTCCGATGTTCCCACTCCCGTAGCGGGAAAAATCGTTAAAATATTGAAACAAAAAGACGAAGTCGCAAAAGTAGGCGAAGCCATCGCCATCCTTGAAATCGCAGGAGAGGCTTCCTCCACAACTCCGGAGGAAAAAGCATCGGCAGCAGAGACCAATACTGCACCTGCCCCTGACCACGACGTTCTAAAAGAATTGGAGCAACCTTTGGCGGCTTCTGCCACACCTACTGCTTTTTCGGGCGACCTCTACCTCTCTCCTTTGGTAAAATCCATTGCCCAACAAGAGAACATAAGTGAAGACGAACTAAAATCCATAAAAGGAAGCGGCTTGGAAGGACGCATCACCAAAGAGGATATTTTGGCCTATGTCGCCAACCGAAAAACCTCGGCTACTCCATCGGCAAAGACCACCGACGCTTCTTCTGTGGCAGCCTCCCAGCCGTCGGCATCGGGGCCTGCGCCCGTTCCCGTCCAAATCTCCGGGGAAGACGAAATCATCCCGATGGACCGCGTACGCAAACTCATTGCCGATGCAATGGTGAACTCCAAGAGAATTTCGCCCCACGTGACGTCTTTTATCGAAACCGACGTAACCAACGTGGTAAAATGGAGAACCAAAAACAAAGCCATCTTCGAAAAACGCGAAGGCGAAAAACTCACTTTCATGCCGATTTTCGTAAGAGCCGTAGTGAAAGCCATACAAGACTATCCGCTCATCAATGTATCGGTGGATGGCGATAAAATCATCAAAAAGAAAAACATCAACATCGGTATGGCAACCGCTCTACCCGACGGAAACCTGATTGTTCCGGTCATCAAGAATGCCGACCAACTTTCTCTTTCCGGATTAGCCAAAGCCATTAACGATTTAGCCTACAGAGCAAGAAACAAAAAACTAAAACCCGAAGACACTCAGGGAGCAACTTATACCATCTCCAACATCGGAAGTTTTGGCAACCTGATGGGAACCCCCATCATTCCTCAGCCACAAGTTGCCATACTGGCCGTAGGTGCCATTGTGAAAAAACCGGCTGTGGTAGAAACGCCCGAAGGCGACATGATCGGAATCCGACAGCTCATGTTCATGTCCCATTCTTACGACCACCGCGTGGTGGACGGGTCTTTGGGTGGACTTTTCCTTAAAAGGGTTCATGACTACCTTCAAGACTGGGATCCGAATACGGAAATTTAAAAAGCAAAAAACAGATTCTTTTGAATCTGTTTTTTGTTTTACACGGCATCTTTATTTTAACGGAAAAAATAAAAAAATCGGCGCACTAAAGTGCGCCGATTGCCTTTTAAGCCTTATTTTACGATTTTCATTTCCTCCAAAAGCCATTTGGCATTGGCATACTTGTCAATAATGAAAAGAATATACTTGGTATCCACCATGATGTTCCTACTGAATCTCGGATCGAAATTAATGTCACTCATAGTGCCTTCCCACTGACGGTCAAAATTAAGACCAATCAGATTGCCTTCCGCATCCAAAGCAGGGCTTCCCGAGTTACCTCCCGTCGTATGATTGGTCGCCGTGAAATTAACAGGCACATCCCCCGTTTCGTTTTTATAAATACCGAAATCCTTGGCATTATACAGATCGATAAGTTTTTTAGGCACATCGAACTCGTAATCCCCCGGAATATATTTCTCCATAACCCCGGCCAAATGCGTTTGATAACCGTAGTAAAGAGCGTCTTTAGGGTTAGAGCCTGCCACCTTACCGTAAGTTACCCTTAGCGTGGAGTTGGCATCCGGAAAGAACTTCCTTTCCTTATCGGTCTCCATCTGCTGGGCCATATACGTTTTTTGCCAAACGTTAATTTCGTTCTGCAAATCGGTGTATTTTCCTTGCGTCGTCTCTTCGTACTTCTTTCGAAGCATCAACATGGTGCCGATAAGCGGATCTTGGTTCAGACGCTTTTTCAACTCGGTCGGATTTTCAAAAACCTTGTCGATATTCTCGTGTGCCGTAACCCCATTAATGCTTGCTCTTCCCGTAACCACGGAGTTTTTGGACCAGGCTTCAAACGTCTCCAAATTAACCGCTTCATCCTTGAACTCCTGAAAACCTACCGGCAAAAACGAAGAAGGCGTCCGATGAGCATACAAAGCCATAACCTTCGCCGTCACTTTGGCATCCAATGCACCGTCATAATTTTTGTAAATGGAAGAGAGCTTTTTCTTCAGACTTTCCAAATTTTGAGGCGTCAACGTTCCGGTTTCCAGAGCCACAAGATACCCCAAGTACTCGTTAGCCAAGGTAAGGGTTTCCGCATTGCGAACCACTTCGTTATAATAGGCTCGGTTTAAGGCATACGGCGCTTGTGTTTCATAGAGCTTTTCCAACTGCTGAAGCGTGGTTTTTATGGCCGGATTTTTTGAAATCAATTGGGCTTCGTATGCCTGCTTTTTGCCTACGGCATCCGATTTTTTTAAGCCTTCCACTTCGCCTTTCCATTTTTTCCAATAGTTGGCCACCTTCGCGTATTTGGAAGCGTATTTAATCCTTGTGGCATCATCGGTACGCATTTTCTCATCCAAAACCTTCAGCGCTACCTCCCTTACTTCAATCATGGCGGGATCAATTTCCGTCATGATTTTATTTACGGCAATGGATGGCAAATACTCCGTCGTAGTTCCCGGAAATCCGAAGACAAAAGTAAAATCCCCCTCTTTCTTATCCCTTATGGAAATAGGAAGAAAATGCTTCGGCTGATAAGGCACATTGTCTTTGCTGTATTCGGCAGGCTTGTTATTTTTATCGGCATAAACTCGGAAAAGAGCAAAATCGCCCGTATGTCTTGGGAAAACCCAGTTGTCCGTATCCGAACCAAATTTCCCAATACCGTTAGGCGGAGTTCCTACCAAACGAACGTCCTTGTATTGCTCAATAACATAGGCATAGTATTTATTTCCGTAGTACATGGATTTTACGTCAACCCTCTGATAAGGTTCTAGCTTAAACGATTGGCGAACTTTCTCGATATTAGCCTTCACAACTTGCTGAGCCTGCTGAGGCGAAAGGTTTTTAGTCCCCGCCAAAACTTTAGAGGTAACGTCCTGAATATCGATGACAAAATCGGCCGTAACTCCCGGGTTAGGAAGTTCTTCACCGGTATTGGAAGCCCAAAAGCCGTTGGTCAAATAATCTTTTTCCAAAGTAGAATGCGACTGAATCTGACCGTAACCGCAATGATGATTGGTTAACAAAAGTCCCTTCGGAGAAATCATCTCCCCCGTGCACCCGCCGTTAAACTGTAAAACCGCATCCTTTATACTGGGTTTTTCCGGATTGAAAATAGCTTTGGCCGATAGTTTCATCCCCATCGCCTTCATTTCCTTTTCATTGATTTCGGTAGGAATCCACATACCGCCGTACTGCTGGGCAAAAGCCATAACGGCAGGGAAAATAACCGCCGAAAGTAAAACGCTCCTTTTTATCATTGAATTCAATTTTAAAAATTTAATCCGATAAAAATAAGGATTTTTACTCGAAAAAGGAAAATCTAAAAGCAAACCACCGCTCATCGGCTAAAAATAAACTGTGGCTTCAGTCCAATCCCCAAAAAATTAATTGCCCAAAAGATCAAGAAACTGTTGTTCGTCCAAAATCACAACGGTTCCGAGAGTCTGTGCTTTTTTCAGTTTGCTGCCGGCTTTCTCACCCACTACCAAGTAATTAAGGTTTTTGGAAACCGCCGAAATATTTTTACCGCCGTGTTTTTCCACCATTTCTTCGGCCTCGTCCCGAGTGAACAAAGAAAGTTTTCCCGTAAACAGAAAAGTCTTCCCCTCCAAAATATTACTCAATACCGCTTGTGCAGTGTCTTTTTTCTCAAGTGTAACGCCGTAAGCCCTTAGCCGTTCGATAAGCCGTTTGTTTTCGTCCTGCGCAAAAAACTGAATAATACTCTCGGCTATTTTCCCGCCGATGTCTTCCACTTGGGTCAATTCTTCCATACTGGCGGCCATCAGCGCTTCAATGGTCGGAAACGTCTTGACCAGTTTCTTAGCCACCGTTTCCCCAACATGTTTGATGCCGATGCCAAAAAGAACCTTCTCAAAAGGAACGGTTTTGGATTTCTCGATACCGTCGATGATGTTTTGAGCCGATTTCTCCGCCATTCGCTCCAACGGAAGAAGCGACGAAGTCGTAAGCGTATAAAAATCCGCCGGCATTTCAACCAATTTTTCCCGATAAAGCTGTTCAATGGTTTCCTGCCCCAAATTTTCGATATTAAGCGCCTTGCGCGATACATAATGAATCATCCGGCCGACAACCTGAGGAGGACAATGCCATTCGTTCGGGCAATAATGAATGGCCTGATCCTCGTTTTTAACCAAAGGCGTACCGCATTCGGGACAATGAGTAACATAACTGAGTTTACGGCTGTCGGCAGCCCTCTTTTCTTGATGAACCCCCACAATTTTAGGAATGATTTCACCGCCTTTTTCAACATAAACAAAATCCCTCTCGTGAAGATCCAACTTGTGGATGATGTCCTCATTATGCAAAGAAGCCCTCTTTACCGTCGTACCAGCAAGCAAAACCGGCCTGAGGTTAGCCACCGGTGTAATGGCTCCCGTACGCCCTACCTGATAAGAGACCGAAAGCAATTCGGTTTCTACTTTTTCAGCCTTAAATTTGTACGCCATGGCCCAACGAGGCGATTTGGCCGTATACCCCAACTGCCTTTGCTGCTGAAGATCGTTCACCTTTAAAACAATACCGTCGATTTCAAAAGGCAAAGTATGACGCTCTTTTTCCCAATAAAGGATAAACGCCTTCACCTCGTCCAAAGTTTTGCAAAGCTTACTCTGCATGGAGGTCTTAAAGCCCCACTCACGAGCTTTTTCCAAAAGCCCCCAATGGGTACCGGTAGGAAAATCTTCCGCCACAAACTGATAAAGCACCGCCGAAAGCCCTCTTTTTTTAACCTCCGAAGCATCCTGCATCTTCAAACTTCCCGAAGCCGTATTGCGAGGATTCATAAAAGGATCCAAGCCTTCCTCCATCCGCTGCGCATTAATCCGTTCAAATTTTTTCTTGGTCAGAAAAATCTCCCCCCGCATATAAAAACGTTCGGGAAAATCCCCCTTTAGTGCCAAAGGCACATCGGCAATCGTTCGAATATTGGCCGTGATTTCGTCGCCCTGAAACCCATCGCCACGCGTAACCGCCTGGGTAAGATGTCCGTTTTCGTACAAAATCGAAATCGAAGCCCCGTCATACTTTAATTCCGCAACAAATTCCACGGGCTCATTCAGGGTTTTGAGAATCCTTTTCTCCCAATCTTCAAGATCTTCCGCATCGTAAGAATTGTCCAAAGAGTACATCCGAAAACGATGTTCAACCGTAGGAAAATATTTGGTTACGCCTCCACCCACTCGTAAAGTCGGCGAATTAGGATCGAAAAATTCAGGATGAGCCGCCTCAAGCGACTGCAAGGTTTTCAATTTTTCGTCAAACTCAAAATCCGATATCGTGGGTTCATCCAATAAATAATAATTGTAATTATGTTCGTGAAGCTCCTTCCTTAGCGCTTCCATATAACGTTGAATATCCTGAGGCATAGCGATTGTTCTGAGTAGTCGTCCTGCAAAAATAACCATTAAAACCGAACATCCAACGGAATAAACCAATTATTTAAAAACCTAATCGAGCCCTTTAAAACCACCCACTTCGCACTTCTAAAGCAAAATAGGCCGCTCCAAAAATGAAGCAGCCTATTTTATTCCCGCAATATATCTTCGATAAAAATTACACGTTAAATCTAAAGTGCATTACATCCCCGTCCTGAACCACGTACTCTTTTCCTTCCACACCCATTTTTCCGGCTTCTTTCACCTTTGCCTCCGACCCATACGTAACGAAGTCCTCATAACGAATAACCTCCGCACGAATAAACCCTTTTTCAAAATCGGTATGAATGACACCGGCCGCCTGAGGCGCCGTCCAACCCTTTTCAATCGTCCAAGCTCTCACCTCCTTCACCCCAGCGGTAAAGTAAGTCTGAAGCCTCAAAAGCTCGTAAGCCTTCCGAATCAAACGATTAACCCCCGGCTCTTCCAACCCCAGTTCCTCCAAAAACATTTGGCGCTCTTCATAGGTCTCCAATTCGTTAATATCCGCCTCAATCTGCGCCGCCAAAACCACTACTTCAGCCCCTTCCCTTGCCGCCATTTCTTCAATTTTGGCAATCCACTCGTTTCCGTTACGAATGGAGTTTTCATCCACATTACAAACGTATAAAATCGGTTTCTTGGTCAACAAGTGAATCTCATCCACAATAGGACGGGTAAGATCATCCGTTTCAAATTCCCTCGCATTGCGGCCATCCTCGATAAACTTTTGCAAAGCCAATAAGGTCTCGTAAGTAAGAACATCTTCCTTCTTCCCGGATTTTATGAATTTCTTGGCTTTATCCACCGCTTTACCCAACGTTTCCAAATCCTTCAGCTGCAACTCAATGTCAATAATTTCTTTATCCCTCAAAGGATCCACCGAACCTTCCACGTGAACAATGTTTCCGTTTTCAAAACAACGCAACACATGGATAATTGCCTCGCATTCACGAATATTGGCCAAAAACTGATTGCCCAAACCTTCGCCCTTAGAAGCCCCCTTCACCAAACCCGCAATATCCACAATCTCCACCACCGCAGGAACCACCCGTTCGGGTTTTACCAATTCCTCCAGCTTATTCAAGCGGGGATCCGGCACAGAGACCGTCCCTAAATTAGGTTCAATCGTACAAAAAGGATAATTGGCACTCTGCGCCTTGGCATTGCTCAAACAATTAAAAAGAGTCGACTTCCCTACATTCGGCAGTCCTACAATTCCACATTTCATAACGTGTAAATAAAATTTTTTATATCAATATCATCCCCGGCAGGGCCAATGCCTGCCCTCCGATGCTTCCAATGCCCGCCGCACAATTCCCTCACTTTTCGAAAAGCATCTAAATCGCGCAAAGATACACTTTTTGAAACAAAAGCCCAGCGAAAATCCATACCCGAAAAAGTGGAACTTCCGTTTTAAACAAAATTTCAATAAAAAGAATTAGATTTGCCAAGATCTAAACCTTAAACGCAGTAAAAATCTAATTTCAAAACCTCAATTCAAAAATTTAAACATGGTAGGAATCATTATGGGAAGCCAAAGCGACCTCCCAATCATGCAACAAGCCGCCGAATTTTTAAAAACCATAGGCATCGATTACGAACTGACCGTAGTCTCAGCCCACCGAACGCCCGAACGAATGTTCGAGTACGCCAAAACCGCCAAAAAAAGAGGCCTGAAAGTCCTCATTGCAGGCGCAGGAGGCGCCGCCCACCTGCCCGGAATGGTTGCCAGCTGCACAACCCTGCCCGTCATAGGCGTGCCCATACACTCGTCCAACTCGATTGACGGTTGGGATTCCGTACTTTCCATCCTGCAAATGCCCTCCGGCATTCCTGTCGCCACCGTTGCACTGAACGGCGCAACCAACGCAGGAATTTTGGCCGCAAAAATACTCGGCAGCACCGACGAAACCCTCAGCGAAAAACTGCAACAATACCAAAATTCCCTAAAAGACAAAGTTTTAAATACGGTAGAAACCTTAAAAACTCAATACCCCAATCATTTCGATTAACCCCAACAAAAAAATCCCGTCCTTCCAAAAAGACGGGATTTTTTATTCCGCAAAAAAAGAAAAACTACTTGGAGAAAAAGTTCATCAAATCCATATAATTTTTCTGATTCACCCCATGACCACTCATGTATTCGCGAAACGTAAAATAACAACTCAAATCATAAAGCAGTTCGGCCCCCTTTCTCGCCCACTCCAAAGGAATGACCGCATCGTCCGTGCCATGAGAAACAAAAAAACGCAACGTCTCCAGTTTCTTTTTATCCCGAACAATATTCTCCAACAATTTTTCCTCCGGATAACAGCTAAGGCAAGCCACCTTGGAAAACAGCGTCGGATTCTTCAGCGCCAAAGCATAACTTAAAATGCCCCCCTGGCTAAACCCGCACAAATGACTCTTTCCCTCGGTAATCCCATAGCGTTCCCGAACGTCCAAAACAGAAGAAAGCACCGCATTAAAAGCCTCTTTCGCCTGAGGCACATCAATGAATTTTTCAGGATCCGTAAAGTCAATATCGTACCAAGCATAACCGCCAAACGAAGACGCCCGAGGCGCTCTAAAACTCACCACCAGCCAGTCTTCAGGCAATGTCGGAACAAAAGAAAACAAATCCTCCTCGTTACTCCCGTAACCGTGAAGCATAAACAACACCGAGGTAGAAGACGCTACCCTCTCCGGCTCCCGAACCAAATATTGTAATTCCATAACGCAAAGATAAACCAAATTTGTTCAGTAACCGTCCCATCCCCAAAAACAAACGGGCATCCTCCGTAAAAAGAGAATGCCCGCTGCAAAATCACGATTGAAATTTAACATTTAAAACTCCAATTCATCCTCGGGATGGAGGTGTTCGTAGTCCGCCACCATTTCGGCACCGTAATCCACTTTTTCTTTATGGAAAAAACGTTCCTCAATTCTTACCACGATGAAATAAACCACCGGCACAATAACCAACGTAAGAAAAAGCGAAGACAACAATCCCCCAATAATCACAATTGCCAAGCCATTATTCATCTCCGCAGCCGCTCCGCTGGCCATCGCAATCGGCAACATCCCGAAAACCATCGCAATCGTCGTCATGAGAATCGGACGAAGACGGGCATGATTCGCCTGAATCAACGCATTGGTAATGGTTTCCCCTTTTTCCAAACGGTGATTGGCAAAATCCACCAGCAAAATCGCATTCTTCGCCACCAAACCAATCAGCATGATGATCCCCAAAATGGTAAAAATATTCAAACTCTGGTTCGTAAGCGCAAGCGCCCAAAGCGCCCCAATAAACGATAAAGGAATGGAAAACAAGACAATAAAAGGTTTGACAAAGTCGTCGTACAAAACCACCATAATCATATAAACCAACATGATCGCCGCAAGCAAGGCCACACCAAGCGTTCCAAACCCTTCGTTTTGATTTTCCTTGTTTCCGCCCCATACCCATTGCACGCCGGCAGGTTTTTTAACGTCTGCCATTTTATCCTCCCATTCCTGAGCAATAACTCCCGTCGTTTTACCCACCACCTGAGCATTAATCGTTACCGAAGGCGAACGGTCATACCGCTCTAACAACGCCGGTCCCGAAGCATAATGAATATCGGCAAATTGAGATAATTGCACCTTCTGTCCCTGAGCATTAATAAATTCAATGCGGCGAACGTCATCTATACTGGTTCGGTAGGCTTCGTCCAAAATGATGTTAATATCGTATTCGCTGCTTCCCGTACGGAATTTACTATCCGTATTTCCACTAAATGCTGTTCTGAGCGTCTGCCCAACCGTAGCCACATTAAGCCCCAACATCGCCATTTTGTCCCGATCCACCGACACGGCAATCTCAGGATTCCCATCCTCCACACTCAGCTTAATTTCCGTCGCTCCGTCAATCGTACGCAATTGGCTTTCAGCCGCCTTGGCATAAGCCATCGCCGCATCCAAAGTCGGTGCCGTAACCGTCATCTGCAAAGGAGCCTGCTCCGCCCCCATGAATCCCACAGGCACCGTCGTTACTTTAGCTCCCACCAAAATCTTTTCCAGCTCCCGCTTCAGCTTCGCAGCATAAACCTTCGTGCTTTCTTTCCGCTCTTTTTTATCAATGAGCTCAATATTGATTTCGGATTTGTAATTGGTCGCCTGTACCGCTCCCATTCCGCTACTGGACTGCCCCACCGTAGTAATCATCCTAACGATTTGAGGCTTGTTTGCCAAATAATTCTCCGCACGCTGCGTCATAAAATTAGTCTGTTCGATGGAAGCATCCTTCGGCATCTCAATCTGAAGCAAAAACTCCCCCTTATCCGTCCCCGGAAAGAAATCTCCACCAACAAACCCCAGCATAGGCAGCGCCAACGCACTGGCAAACAAAACCGTAACAACCCCAAAGGTTTTAATCTTGTTTCGCAAACTCCATTTCAGAATGTTCTCCATCTTATGGGTAAACCACGTCAACCCTTCCTCAAATTTGTGCACCAGCTTTCCGAAAAGAGACGTCTCGCTCATCAATTCCAGCTTCCCGTATCTCGAATACAACCAAGGCACCACCGAAAACGAAACCAAAAGCGAAAGCATCGTAGCAATAACCACCGTCACACAAAACTGACGAATAATGTCCGAAACCAAGCCCGAACTAATCGCAATAGGAAGAAACACCACCACAATAACCAATGTAATCGCCGTAACGGTAAATCCAATTTCCTTAGATCCGTCGTATGCCGCACGAACCTTATTTTTGCCCATTTCCATATGACGGTGAATGTTCTCGATGACCACAATGGCATCATCCACCAAAATCCCCACAACCAAAGACAGCCCCAGCAAACTCATCAAGTTAAGACTATACCCCAGCATGTAAATCCCCATAAACGTCGCAATAAGCGAAGTTGGAATCGCCACCATCACAATCAAAGCGTTACGGAAACTATGTAGGAAAAACAACATTACAAAAGCCACCAGACCCACCGCAATCAATAAGTCCTTAATCACCGAATTGGCCGCCTCCAAAGTAAAAACCGAAGTATCCTTCGCTATCTGAATTTTGAGATTTTCCTTTTGGTATTGCTTCTCGATAAGTTTAATGCGCTCCTGAACCAAACGGCTCACTTCCACTGCATTGGCATCGGTTTGCTTCTGCACCTCCAACAATATCGTATTTTGCCGATCCACTCGCGCAATTTTTTCCACTTCTTTCTGCGTATCCTGAACTTCCGCAATATCCGAAAGGCAAATATTAAGCCCATTCTGAGACAAAATCGTAAGATTGCGCATCTGCTCCACGTCCTTAAGTTTCCCCGAAAGACGAATCAATGTGCTGTTATTTCTGGTCTTAAGACTCCCGGTTGGAAAGTCCAAATTGGCAGCCGCTATAATCTGCTGAACCTGAGGAATCGTAAGCCCATACCCCTGCATCTTATTCTGATCGAGGTTAATGCGGATTTCACGCTCCTGACCTCCCACAATATTAACCTTCGCCACCCCAGGAACCCTGGAAAACTCCGGCTGAACCCGTTGGTCAATCAAATCGTAAAGCTCGTTCTCGGTCAAATTCCCCGTAACTCCCATCCGAACCACCGGAAGATCCGAAAGCGAAAACTGCGAAAGCGAAGGCTCCTCTATATCGTCCGGAAGATCCCCCCGTATGGCATTAATCTTACGCTGCGCATCATTTAAAGCAAAATCCACGTCGATGTCATTGTTGAACTGAATCACCACCACCGAAAGATTCTCGTAAGATTTGGATTGTATTTTCTTGATGCCTTCCAAAACGGAAACCGCATCCTCAATTTTTCGGGATACCGAATTTTCCACCTCCGAAGGAGACGCCCCCGGATACACCGTGGAAACCGTAACCACCTTCGTCTCAAATTTCGGAATCAACTCGTAGCTGAGCTGCGAGTAACTGAATAACCCGCCGATAATCATCAAGGCCAAAACCACGATGACCAAACTGGGTCTTTTAATCGATACTTCTGCTAATTTCATTATCTGTCTACTTTACCGATGTTTATTTTAAAACGTTTACCTTGGCCTTATCCGTCAGGTTAATCTGCCCGCTGACCACCACTTGGTCGCCTTCCTTAAGCCCCGAAACCACTTCCACCTTGTCACCGTAATTGGTTCCGCTTTGGATTTTGGTCAAATAAGCCACGTTATTACGAACCACAAACACCTGATTATCACTCACACTCCCTACAAAAGCTTCACGAGGAATCATCATTCGGCTGTAATTTTCAGCCTTGTCAAAAAAGGCCGTACCGTACATCCCGGCTTTCAATTTGTTAAAACCATTATTCACCGTGATTTCCACCGGAAACTTCAACGCTCCGGAAGCTGCCGGCGCAATAAAAGTAATGCGCCCTTCAAGCATCCCGTCAATCACGTCGGGCTTCACCTTCACCACCGTTCCCAATGAAAGATCGCTAACCAAAGACTGATCGACATCCACCCGAAGCTTGACAGAAGAAATATCCACCAACTCCACGATAGGCGTTCCTGGCGCAAGTACCGCACCAACCTCAACCATCTTGCGGTTCACAATACCGCTTATCTTAGCCACCACATTGGTATCCCCCGAGGTCAGCTGAGCCGATTGCAATTGGGCTTTCGCCGTCTTTACCTGCAGCCTCGCCTGATCCAACTGCAAAGCCGTAACCCCTCCGCTTTTATAAGCCATCTCGTAACGATTAAGCGCCATCACCGCATTGTCATAATTGGCCTTCGCCGAAGAAACATTCACATTAACTTTATCCCCCGAAAGACGACCAATACTCTGTCCTGCACGAACATAGCTGCCCTCCTTGACGTAAAGCGCAATGAGCTGCCCGCCCATCTCGGCCGCAATCTGCGATTGTTTATTGGGTAAAAACGTACCGTTTACCGAAAAAGCCCCGTCGGCACTCTCCAAAACGACTTTTGCCGTACGAACCGCTATATCCGCATTGGTCTGGGCAACAAGTGCAACTTCCGATTCGTTTTTCGCTTTATTCTTCTTCAAGATGAAATAGATGGCCGCCCCAATACCCAAAAGGGCCAATACCGTAATAAATATATTCTTTTTCATATTAGTTGTTTTCGTTTAATGTTTTGAGTTTTCCTTGTGATTTCAAAAGTTCGATTTCAGCCAATTTGTAATTGAGTTTGGCCGTTGTTAAATTGTTTTTGGATTCCGTCAAATCCCGCTCCGCATCCAAAATATCGTTAAGCGTCGCCAAACCATACTGGTAATTACTCCGCGTATTGGCCAAAACCTCTTCTGCCAATTTCACGTTACGCTCCTGCATCCCGATGGTCACACGGTTATTCTCCAGCTGCGTAGTGGCATTTTTATAAGCCATATCCAAAGCCAGCTCCGTATCCCTCAAATCCGCCTGCGCCTTACTGATTTCGATCTTGTTATTCTCAATTTTGGACCGCGTGGAAAATCCGTTAAAAATAGGCACGCTAATGCTTAAACCAATGGAAGCCATATCCGACCAAAAGACCCCGTTATCCGTCCCATTGGTAAATGGAAAGCGTTTCCCCTGACCAAGCCAGCCGTAATTGGCCGCCAATGCCACCGTAGGGTAATACTCCGCCTCGGAAGCCTTCTTCTGCCATTCTAAAAGTTCCAACTGTTTGTGAAGCACTTTCAATTCCGTACGTTCCCCCGGCGAAGCCGTCTCCTCCAACAATACCATCGGATCAAAACTCTCTCTCGGCAGCTCGATCTCCTGCTCCATAGGCATTCCTATAATAAACTTAAGCGCATTCTCCGAAAGCAAAACCGCATTACGGTACTGCTGTACGCCAGACTCCACGTTATTTTTGGCCACCACCGTACGGTCGTAATCAATTTTCTTGGCCAAGCCCGCTTCGTAAAGCCCGCCGATGATTTTAATAGTCTGGTCGGTAATGGTTAAATTACTCTGTGCATTAGCCAACATCTGCTCGGCTTGGTAAACCTGATAGTAAGCATTAGCCACTTTTTCGATAATCTGCTCCTGCGTGAGTTGCTCGTTTATCAAATAAAACTCTTTGGTCGAACGAGCCGCTTTTAACCCCGTAAATACCGCCTGACTGAAAAGCATCTGAGTCAACTGAACCTGATTCATCGAAGTCCATTTTTGACCAAAAGCCACCTTAACCTTTTGCCCCGGAAGCCCGAACATCTCGCCCGGCAAAACCGTTTGCTGCAAAAGAGGATTATAAGCCGTACTGCTATTAAAAGTAAGTTTCGGATAAGCATTAGCCTTGACCTCCGCAATCTGCGCATCGCCCTTCTGAATGTTCAGCCGAGCCTTCTCCGCATCCGCCTTATGCTCCAAAGCATAAGAAATGGCCTCCGATAGAGTGAGCACTCTCGACTCCTGACCATAAACCAGCGACCCGAGAAACAACACCCCAAACACTATTTTTTTCATTATCTAAATTTTATTTTTTTATTTGTTGGTATTCTTCACGCCCTTTCTCCGTCATTATGGCCTGAAGATAAAAATCAATCACCCGATCCCGAAAAGCATCGCGAGAAATAAGATCCGAATCCACAATCGGAGAATTATCGTAAGCCTGCATCATCAAAAGCATCAAATGCACATACGACTCCGCACTGAAATCCTCCCGGTAAAGCCCCTGCAAACGCCCTCTTTCGACATTGCGCACAAAAATCTCCGAAATCTTTTCCGAAAACAACTTCATGTGTTTATTGAAAATATGCGGGTAATATTTCAGCAGCTGACGAACCATAATCGTATCGTTGCTTTTCACCATTTCGTCCATCTGTTCGTCCCGACAAAGAAGACGCTCAATCGCATTATCCGAATCCACGTTCAGGCGTTTCAGATTCTCCGCAATACCGTCCAGCTTGCAAGCCAAAACGTCTTCGATCAACGCCTCTTTATTCTTATATTTGGCATAAAGCGTTTTCTTCGACATCCCAAACTTCTTCGCCACATCGTCCATCGTAACGGTTTTCGCACCGTTCTCCAAAAACAAACGGGTCACCTCCTGCAAAAATTCTGCTTCCATCTTTAATTTTATTTTCGCTGCAAAGATACAAAAGGAAACTGAAAAACCAGAATAGTTTCCTGGTTTTTTACAACTACCTTCAAAAAACAACCGTAAAACCTCCGATTCACCCCCCAAAAAAAACGGAAGCCGAAGCTACCGTTTATACGCTCTTTTCTTTTTCCAAAGGTAAAACCCCGTAAGAGAAAGAAAAGCCGGACTCAACCCCGCAAAAACATAAAGCCCTTTGATCCACAAGGACTCATAATCGCCCCGATGAAGCTGTTTCATCATCCAGTAAAAACGTTCCGAAAAAGGTTTTTGTTCTATCCGAATAATTTTCAATCGCCGCCCCGTGGCCCCGTCATAATAAACCTCACTCCCCTTCCCCCAATACAAAGGATTTACCGTATCCGAAAATTGACCGCTAACCACCAAAGCCTTACCCGGCTCGGACGGAATTCTAACCGCAATAGGAGAAAACCCCGGAATCGCAAGCGCATCTTGAACCACCCCGTCGATATTAGCCCCCACAAGCATCCCCTGGGAAACCCTCGGAGGCAAAGCCCATTCCTGCGGTAAAAACAACCCCTTATTCATCCAAAATCCCGTAAAGAAAAGGATAAAATTAAAAGCCAAAGTCCACACCCCCACCAACCGGTGCAAAGACGAATAAAACGCCTGCGGAGATTTTCTGTTGATTTTCTCTTTAAAGCACAATACCGAAAAAAATTTCTTCCGATAAATAATCACCCCCGTCACCAAATTCAGAAAAAACGCCAAAGCAACCACCGCCGTAATCAAACGCCCCGGTTTATCCATCAAAAGCGAGTAATGAGCCGAATACAGCCAACGAAAAAAAGGAGCCCCCCAAGAGTTAAAATTCCCCTCCCGTAAAACCTCCCCCGTATGGGAATCCAACACACAACAATACAAGTAACTCTCCGCAACCTCCCGTTGATAAGTAAATACCGTAAACTCATACGCCTCGCAAGCGTCTTTAAGCGAGGTTCCAAGCATAAACTGCCGAGCCTGAGGGTAAGCCCGAAAAACCTTCCTATACATCTCGTCAAGCGAGGGAGTGTGGGTTTTCGTCATTCCGCAATACGTTCGAGAGCTCCCCATCTTCTCAATTTCTTTTTTAAAAACCAGCAAAGCCCCGGACAAACCGAAAAAGAGATATAAAATCCCGAAAAAAAGGCCGAAATAACGATGCCACCGAAACGAAACCCTCGTTATTTTTTTCATGTCCATCGTCGTACTATAACTTAATTTTAAAAGATAAAACCACCTGACGCAGCCCTCCGGGCGAAACCATCCCCCTGCCCCCATACCAATAATGCCGATTCAAAAGGTTTTCCGCCGAAAGCGATACCACAAACCTCGGCCGATCCAAAGCAATAGCCGCATTAAACAAAGCATAAGCTTCCGTATAAAACATCCCCTGCGCGGTATTAAGAATCAAATCTTTCCCATAATGACTGCCTCCAACCCCCAAAGACACCCCCTTCAGCCCTTCCAAAGCCGGCGCATAACGCACATACCACGTCGCCGAAAATTTAGGCCCCGAATCCACCGGCCTCAACCCCTGTGTGAGCGCATCCGAAACAACAAAGCGGCTCTCATTATACGCTATCCCAGCATGCACAAACCACCCCTTAAAAGGATTGGATTGAAAATCCGCTTCAATCCCTCGGCTATAACGACGCCCGTCCTGAATGAAAAGCTCCGCATCGGTCGGACTTTGACGAACCATAGAACTCACCTCAATAGCATAATAACTGACCGAAGCATCCAAAAGTCCTTTCTTCAGAGCCGCCTTCACACCGGTTTCCCATTGATTACCATACATCGGACGAAAATTCGTCATCTGCCCATTAACCGAACGGGGAGCCTCCGCCTGAAACCCATTCATATAATTGGCAAAAAAAGCCAAACGCTGCGGAATAACCTGATAATTAACCCCCAACTTAGGAGAAAATGCCGTCTGAGTAAAAGCACCACTCCTCAACCCCGCCAACGCATCCTCTACGCCTTTATTATCAATATAATTGAGCCGAGCACTCAGCATCAAATTAAAATGCTCCGAAAGATTAACAACCTGCGAGGCATAAACCGAATAATGATTTTGAAGCGCCCTGTATTTTTCCGAATAAGGCTTTAGTGCCAATTGGGACGAAAGGTACTCGTTATGAAACAAAGCATTTTCGGAGGCATCCCCCTTCAGCGGAACTTTAGTAAAATTCATGGATTTACTGCTGATTGCATAAAGGTATTGGTAAAATTCGACTCCGGCTAGCAATCGGCTACGCAGCTTTCCCATCCAAAAATCCCCGATAAAATCCTGCTGAACCTGATGACCATAAATCCCCTCCGGATACATCCGATAAACCCTTCGGGTTACGTTACGATTGTCGTCCTCCAACCTCAGGCGGATGTAATCGCCAAACGTCCGATTACGAACCGAAACCAAATTGGTTTCCGACCTCCAATTCTGCGAAAGCCGATAAATCGCTTTCCCGTAAAGATTGACCGATTTATTAGTCATCGTCAAACTATTGTCCGTGAAAGACCTGCGGTAATCCCAATCCAGTTCGCCCGAACGACTCGCCACCCCCAGTCCCACCTGAAACAAAGGAGAATTAGTCGACGTGCGGTTTAAGATTTCCGATTCAAACCGAACCGTTAGACGTTCGTTTATCCGATAAAGAACACTCGGAGCCAAAAAAAAGTTTCCGCTCCATCCCTGATCCTGAAACGTTTCCTTATAATGATAAGCCCCCGTAACCCGAGTCAAAAAAGCCCCCTGCTTATCCAACGACCGATTAAAATCCACCGTAACCCGCTGCAAATCATAACTCCCCGCACTAAACCCAATATGCGAAAAAGATTTAAGCTGAGGTCGAACCGTAATCCGATTAATCGCTCCACCAAAAGTAATCATCGTAGAGCCGCCGCCGCCAAAAATAACAGCACTAGGCCCCTTAACCACCTCTAATTGAGCAATATTAACCGGATCGGCATCCGAGGCCACATACCCGTTGACCCCATTACGAAAGCTGGAACGCGTACGAAATCCCCGAACCGAATAATAAGGCGAAAATCCCGCCCAACTCGGCGCAACACCCGTCGCATTTAAAAGCATCCCCGATTGGGTATAAAAATTTCTGTTTTCGATTAACTGAGGAGCAACCGAAGTAATAACTTGAGGATTTTCCAAATTTTTAAGCGGAAGCTTAGCAACCAAGGCACTGGACACCTCTTTCGCATTACTTAGCCCCTCAATAACCACTTCATCAATAATCGAATGCCCGCAGGCAACACTGTCTTTATCTTGTCCGAACAGACCGAGCGGAGCCGTCCATAAGACCGCACCGATAATCGTTTTTTTCATCCGTAAAAAAATAGGGTTTTCAATAAAAAAGTTTTGCACTCGTTTCGCAATGAAAAAACCTTTCAAAGGCTCTACATCACTTGAAAATCAACCTAAAATCGGTGGACGAAAAATTGTTGCATAATAATCCGGTAAAATAAAAAAAGAAAAGCCGAATCCCGATTCATACTCCAGTCTTGGCTCCAAAAAAACCTCTAAAAAAAAGGGCACCCCTCCCCCAAAAAACAAATCCAATCCCAAATACCGGTATTTGAAAACTTCGGCTTCATTGGACTCTCCCTGCGTTTTGGCCAAATCCTTCTTCAACTGACAAGTTCCATGACATGCATTTGATTTCAAAGCTCTCTGTTCGCAGAGGTTTTTCACAATATAATCATAGTTCAAGACATAGTTGAAAACCGGCAGGGAAAATCGCCCCACCACCGTCATCACCATAATGCCTAAAAATAGATTCCGTATCACCAAACAAAGGTAAAGTTTCCATCAGCCTCACTTTTATGCTTTCAATCATAAAAAAATACAAGAACCTCCTATTTATAAAAAAAATAAATCCTGAATTACCTTTCATCGCCACAAACGCCAAACCCTCGCCTTCCCCAAAAAGAAAAAACCACTGCGATTAGATTCACAGTGGTTGATGACTACGGAAATTCTTCCGTTATTATTTCACTTCTTCAAAAATAATAATATCTGAAAATCAATATTTTATACATTTACGATACAAATATAGTACGGAATAATGACTTTTCTCAAATAAAATCAATCACTTCACTTTCAAAAGCATTGACAAATCTTTAAAATAATCCTTCGACCAAATATCTAAAACTTTGGTATTTGGAATAAATCTGCTGACATCATTTTTTGCTATTTCAAAATTAACGGTTTCTATACGATGATGGAGTAAATTCCTAAATTCTTGCTCCATCATCGTGTCTTTTCCCCAATCGCCACTATCAATGGCTCTTATTTTAAAATGCTCCAAATTCAATTGAACGCCCTTTCGGATGTACCATTCCATATCGTACCAATCTCTGCCTTTCACATTGTGACCCCATTTTCTGAAAAGTAAAGCGTGCATTTTACCGGCAAACAAATCTTCTATTTTGAAGACTTTCACATAAAATGAATACGGCTGAAGCAAAAGTTTTTCTTCGGTTTCAAAGCCAAGAGGCGGTTTTGTATCAATTTCAATCTTAATTTTGATTCCCACATTTTGCCGCAAACCCCATTGAGGAATTGCTGTATCTAAAATCAATTCACTCCAAATTGTTTCAGATTTCAAAAATGCCGATTCTATATCCGATTTTTTGGATTTCTTTTTTGTTTTTACGCTTACTTGCATTCCTTGAGCGAGAAATTCTTCTTCAATAGCTTTCAAATAATCATCTAAATTAAAATCTCCATCTTCTTGAAGCAAAGAAAAATCCAAATCTTCGGAAAAACGATTGAGTCCGTAAAAAATCCTCAAAGCCGTTCCACCATAAAAAGCACTTTTGGAGAAAAATCCGCCTCTCGACAATCCCGCCAAAGCCAACTGTTGCATGATTTCCCGTAAGGCTTGTTTGTAATCTTCTGCTGTTTTAGGCTGATAATTTTCAATCCAGTCTTTTATCATAATGTTTCAATGGCTTTTATTAAGTTTTTGATTGATGCTTTTTTGGGAGCAACATCTGCCCAATTTTTCATCAATTCTGTATCTAAAAGTTTAAGTTGTTCTTCGTCAATTCTTAAATTTTCAGTCATAAATACTTTGGCAGATTCAACACTTCTTAAAAGAATGCCCGAGGTTGTAACCACTTTATCCATTAAAGCTTTTTCTGCCGTTGCGATGAGTGCAAACTGGTTTTCCCTGAGTTCTTCCCGCTTGATGCCCAAAGGATAACAGGCTACGGGGATTTTTTTATATTCAAATCTACCCAATTGATTATCAAAAATTTTAGAACTTTTAAAATTTATTGAAACTACTGAAAAAACTCTTTCGGGAATGAACCCTCTAAATGATAACGCTGATTCTAACGAAACATAACTTGGTGCATAAATGACATTAGCAATGCTAAATAGTTCGGGAATATTCGGGGAATCCCAAGCATACAATCCCTTTTTAAGAGAGATTAGCTGACCGCTTTTTACCAACTCATTAATTTTGTCATTTGGTCTTTTGTAATCTTTCAAAAGGCTGACTAATAGCTGATGTGTAAGCGGTTGAGCAATAAATTTTTGTATGGATGATTCTATTTTCACATTACAAATGTAATAAATAAAATAGATAATCGGAAATTTTCCGATTATCTACCTAAATAATGACGTAAAAAACGAAGAAGTCATATCAATTCATTCCCATATAAAAGTATATTTTCTGTTATTAAAACGCAGCATAACGATAGTATAAACTTGACAAAAAAACCGCCGTGAAAATTATATTTCACGGCGGCTTGTTACTAATTATTAGCAATCAACTAACCATTATTTCACTTCTTCAAAATCGGCATCTTGTACATCATCCGCTCCATTGTTTGCAGACTGGCCTGCCCCCGCATCAGCACCTTGCTGAGCCTGAGCCTGAGCATTGTACAACTCTTCTGAAGCCGCCATCCAAGCCGCATCCAATGCCTCGGATTTGGTTTTGATCGCTTCGATATCTTTCGCTTCAAAAGCGGTTTTCAATTCTGCTGCCGCCGCTTCGATAGCCGACTTCTTATCCGCTGAAATCTTATCGCCAAACTCCTTCAATTGTTTTTCCGTTTGGAAGATTTGCCCGTCGGCTTTGTTAAGAAGATCAGCCTCTTCTTTTCGCTTCGCGTCCGCTGCCGAATTTTCCTGAGCTTCTTTCTTCATTCTTTCGATTTCCTCGTCGGACAAGCCCGAAGAAGCCTGAATCTTAATAGACTGCTCTTTTCCGGTACCTTTATCCTTTGCCGATACACTCAAAATACCGTTCGCATCAATATCGAACGTTACCTCAATCTGAGGAACCCCTCTAGGTGCAGGTGGAATATCCGTAAGGTCGAAACGTCCAATCTCTTTGTTATCGTTAAACATCGGTCTTTCCCCCTGTCCTACGCGGATGCTTACCGCCGGCTGGTTGTCCGATGCCGTAGAAAACACTTCGGATTTCTTCGTCGGAATTGTAGTGTTGGCTTCAATCAACTTCGTGAAAACCGATCCCATGGTTTCGATACCCAAAGAAAGCGGAGTAACGTCCAACAACAACACGTCTTTCACATCTCCCGTAAGAACACCCCCTTGAATGGCCGCTCCAATAGCCACCACTTCGTCCGGATTAACCCCTTTCGACGGAGCCTTACCAAAGAATTTTTCTACCGCTTCCTGAATAGCCGGAATCCTTGTGGAACCTCCTACCAAAATGATTTCATCAATATCGGAAACGCTCATACCTGCGTTTTTAAGCGCCGATTTACAAGGCTCAATCGTTCTTTGGATCAAATCGCTGGCCAACTGCTCAAATTTCGCTCTGGTAAGAGTTTTAACCAAGTGCTTAGGCCCTGAAGCCGTCGCCGTGATATAAGGCAAATTAATCTCCGTCTGTGTTGAAGAAGACAATTCCACTTTAGCTTTTTCAGCCGCTTCTTTCAATCTTTGAAGAGCAATAGCATCCGTTTTAAGATCCACGCCCTCTTCCGCTTGGAATTCGGCCGCCATCCAGTCGATGATCACGTTATCGAAGTCGTCCCCTCCAAGGTGAGTATCCCCATCGGTAGCCTTCACCTCAAAAGAAGCATTTCCATCCACCTCGTACATTTCCAAAACCGACACGTCGTGCGTTCCTCCACCGCAGTCGAAAACCACCACATTCATGTCTTTTTTGCCTACTTTATCCAAACCGTAAGCCAAAGCTGCCGCCGTAGGTTCGTTGATAATACGCTCTACTTTAAGCCCCGCAATCTCACCTGCTTCCTTCGTCGCCTGTCTTTGCGCATCGTTAAAGTAAGCCGGTACCGTAATCACCGCACGAGAGACCTCTTGCCCCAAATAATCCTCTGCCGTTTTCTTCATTTTCTGAAGAATCATCGCCGAAATTTCCTGAGGAGTGTATTCTCTTTCGTCGATTTTTACTTTCACGGTATCGTTCGGTCCTGAAACCACCGTGTACGGAACTCTAGTAATCTCCGAACTGTCGTCCTTGAAGTGAGTTCCGATAAAACGCTTGATGGAATAAACGGTGTTCTTAGGATTAGTTACCGCCTGTCTCTTAGCCGGATCTCCTACTTTACGCTCGCCGTCTTCCGTAAACGCTACAATGGAAGGTGTGGTTCTCTTCCCTTCCGCATTTGGGATCACAACAGGGTCTTTACCCTCCATTACCGCAACACAAGAGTTGGTCGTCCCAAGGTCAATTCCAATAATCTTACTCATACTATTTATTTTATTTTTTTATTAAACAATTTTGTTTTACGCTTTCCATACTCTCTAAAAATATACCAAGCCTTTTTTTATGACAAATTGACACAAAAAAAATGCTCCTTTCTTCTTCGGAGCATTTTTACTATTTCTTTTTTAATCGTTCGCTTATTTGAGCGTCAGGATATATTCCACCATTTTTTTAGCATTTTCCTTACTTAGTCCCGCATGAGGTGCCATCGGAACCGCTCCCCAAACGCCGGAGCTTCCATTGATGATATTATCGGCCAATTGGTCCACATCATCCTGCGTGTATTTCGCCGCAATCTCCCGATACGACGGCCCCACCAATTTCCCTTCTTCCTTATGGCAAGCCAAACAATCTGCCCCGTTAATCAACGTTCGCCCCTCATGCTCCTGAGGAGAAGCCGTCGCTTCCACAGGCTCTTCAAGTACGGTCATTTTTTCTTTCTCGGGCGAAGATTCGGTTTTGGAACACGCTAAAAGCATCCCGCCAAACAAAAAAGCTAAAGCAATCTTTCTCATAATCAATCTGTTTTTATTATCCCTTTAAAAAATCCTTTTTTAACTTCCAAATAACCTTTACCGTGGCAAAAACTATTGGTTTACGCTTTTCTTTGATCCAAGTATTGCTGCCATTGCCAAGTCGTCCTAAGAGCTTCCTCCAAAGACGTATCCGAACGCCAGCCTAATTCCCTTTCTGCTTTATCGGCATTGGCGTAAGCCACCGTAATATCACCGGCACGACGTTCGCAAATCCGGTAAGGCACTTCCACATCGTTAGCCCGCTCAAAAGCATGAACCACTTCCAAGACCGAAGCCCCCTTTCCCGTTCCCAAATTATAAACATCCACCAAGGCCTGATCCGGCTCGTTCAACAGCTTCCGAAGCGCAGCAACATGAGCCTTAGCCAAATCCACAACGTAAATGTAATCCCGAATAGCCGTTCCGTCAGGCGTAGGATAATCGTCTCCCCAAACAGAAAGACACTCCCTGATGCCCGCCGCCGTCTGCATCACATAAGGCACCAAATTATTAGGAACCCCAATAGGCAACTCGCCCAAAAGTCCGCTGGGATGAGCCCCTATCGGATTAAAATACCTTAAAAGCGATACTTTCTTTTGGTACGCCAAAGCAAAATCCCTTAAAATTTCTTCCCCCATCTGCTTGGTCTTCCCATAAGAAGACTCCGGTAACTTCAACGGAGTATCCTCGTCAATAGGCATCCGATCCGCCTGACCGTAAACCGTACAAGACGAACTGAAAATAAAATTAGAAACGCCTTTAGCCTTAAACTCTTGCAAAAGATTAATCAACGAAAACAAATTATTCTCGTAATAATCCACTGGTTTTTCCTGGCTTTCGCCCACCGCTTTATACGCCGCAAAATTAATGCACCCCTCAATCGAATGAGCTTCCAACACTTGGGATAACAACTCCCTGCGCTTAAGATCGAAAGGATAAAAAACCGGTTTTTTTCCCGTTATTGCCTCGATATTATGCAAAATGAATTTCTCCGAATTGGACAAGTCGTCCACAATAACCACCTCAAAGCCCTCATTAAGCAATTCCACCACCGTATGCGAGCCGATATACCCTAATCCTCCCGTTACCAGTATAGCCATCCTGATCTTAATTTTTAAGGAATTCCAAAACGGAATCCGTGATGTATTTTAATTGTTCCTCGTCCAATTCCGTATGCATCGGAAGCGAAATCACCTGATCCAAAAGACGATCGGTATTAACAAAATCCGAAGCCTCACTGGGTTGAAAATAGGCCTTTTGGTTTCTTAAAGCCACAGGATAGTAAATCATAGCCGGAATATCCTTTTCCGCCAAAAACGCCTGCAACGCATTGCGTTTCCCGTTGAGAATACGCAAAGTATACTGATGAAAAACGTGGGTACTGTAATCCGCACGCACAGGAATCAAAATAGACGGATGCCCCGAAAAGGCCTCATCGTAATAATCTGCCGCCCGTCGCCGAGCCTCATTATAAGCATCCAAATGAGGTAGTTTTTTTCTCAAAATAGCCGCCTGAAGACTATCCAAACGGGAATTAACCCCCACTTCGTCATGGTAATAACGCTTGTACATCCCATGATTGACAATCCCGCGCAACTTGTGCGCCAAATCATCATCATTAGTGAAAATCGCGCCTCCGTCGCCGTAGCAACCTAAATTCTTAGAAGGAAAAAAGGACGTCGTGCCCATTGTTCCCATTGTCCCCGATTTTTTCACCCGTCCGTCGGAAAAAGTATATTCGGCGCCAATCGCCTGAGCATTATCCTCAATAACATGAAGACCATGCGCTTGAGCAATCTTCAAAATCTCCTCCATATTGGCACATTGCCCAAACAGATGAACCGGGATAATCGCTTTGGTCTTATCCGTAATTGCCGCTTTCAACTTCTCCGTATCGAGGGTAAACGTATCGTAATCCACATCCACCAAAACCGCTTTCAGCTTCAAAAGATGAATCACCTCCACCGTAGCCGCAAACGTAAAATCCACAGTAATGACCTCATCCCCCTCCTTCAAACCCAACGCCATTAAAGCAATCTGCAAAGCGTCCGTGCCGTTGGCACAAGGAATCACATGTTTCACCTCCAAATAGTCCTCCAGCTCTTTTTGGAAAGACTTCACCTCAGGACCGTTGATAAAAGCCGCCGAATCCATCACGTTAAGGAGTGCATTATCCACCTCCGATTTTATTTTGTAATACTGACTTTGCAAGTCAACCATTTGTATTTTTTTCATAAAACTGCTTTATCCCTCAAAGTTAGGGCTATTTGTAGATTTAAAAAAATTTTAAGCCGAATTTCTGCTGGCATTGATGTTACCGAAAAGCGATCGCATCACAAGTTTTTCGTAAACCTCGGTGTGCTCCCCGCCCTGCTGAATCTTCATCAGAGCATACTGCTGAATACTAAGCAGCGGCAAAACAATCCTTTCCCTAAGTTTTACGGATTGGCGGGACAAAGGCTCTTCCTGCTGAAGCACATCAAACCCCGTAAGCTCTAACATGAGCGCTTTGGAAGCCTCATACTCCTCAAAAAGAATCGTCCAAAAATCCCCGAATTTAGAATTCTGCTTCATATAAGACGTAAGCGGAAAGTAAGACTTATTCATGCTCATCATGGAATTAAGCACAAGCGTTTTAAAAAATTCCGATCCCTTGTACAAAGCTCTAACCTCCTCAAAACGTCCACCCTCCTTCAGCGCCTTCAATGCCGTCCCAAAACCAAAAAAGCCCGGAACATTTTGTTTAAGCTGAGCCCAAGACCCCACGAATGGAATCGCCCTCAAATCCTCAAACTTCAGATCGTCCCCGGCACCCCGTTTACTCGGACGACTGCCGATATTGGTCTTTCCATAATAAGGCAGCGTACTCATTTCCTGCAAATAAGGCACAAACATAGGATGCGCTTTCAAGTCGCTATACTTCTTAAAGCTGAGTTCGGCCAATTCCTCCAACAAAGCCCTCTCCGAACAGCTAAGCTGCTTTTTAGAAGTCTTGAACACGTCGTTTTCGATTCCCGCAGTCAGCAGCTGCTCAAAATTATACTGCGCCTGATCCTTATTCCCAAACACGGAAGTAATCGTCTGCCCCTGTATAGTCAATTCAATTTTGTGATTGGCAATGGTCGCCCCCTGCGAAGCATAAAAATCATGCGTCTTCCCGCCTCCCCTGGCCGGTGGCCCGCCTCTACCGTCAAAAAAGACCACTTTATAGCCGCATTCTTCCGATAGTTGGGTAAGCCTCTCCTTGGTTTCGTAAATCTCCCAGTTAGCCTTCAAATACCCCCCGTCCTTTGTTCCGTCGGAAAACCCAAGCATAATGGTCTGCCGATTACCTCGTCGTCTCAAATGCGCCTGATATTGAGGCATCCCGTAAAGCGATTTCATCACCTCCGGCCCATTCGCCAACCCTTCCATGGTTTCAAAAAGAGGCACAATATCCATGTTAATCTCCTCCTCCTTATAACCGCACAAACGGAAAAGACCATACACATTAAGCACATCTTTAACATGATCCGAATTAGAAATAATATAACGGTGAAGTCCCCGCTCGCCATTCTCCCGCTGAATAGCCCTGACATTAACAATGCTTCGGAGGGTTTCTTTCGTCAGTCCCTCAAAATCTTCCGGATCAAGACAAAGATCCGTAGTCAAAAGCCAAGCCATCTTTTCTTCCACGGTATATTCGGAAGCCGGACGACCACTCTTCAAGGTTAAAATTTCATCCACAATCGCCTGATGGACGCGGCTATCCTGCCTAATATCCAACGTGGCAAAATGCGTCCCAAAAATCCGCACCCGATCCTTATAATCCTGAAGCAAATCCAAGAAAAGCCCCCCGTGACGAGTCACCAAAAGCTCCTGAGCCTGATCCAACTTCGCCAATATTTCCTCCGAAGACATGGATGGCGCCCCATTAAAAATGCTGCCGTACAGCCCTTCGCTGAGTGATTCCAAAACCTCAGAAACCCCTCGAAAACTCAAACGACGACGCAAGGTTTTAAGATGTTCGTAATAGCATTTCAAAATCGTCAAACGAAGCTCCTGAGCCACCTTCAAAGTAATTTCCGCCGTCACGTAAGGATTCCCATCCCGATCCCCTCCCGGCCAAAATCCCAACTGAACCACATCCGGATTAGGCACAAAATGGTTGGCTGCAAACGTTAACTTCAGCTTTTTATACAATTCGCCAATCGTATCGTAATAAACATAACGCAAATAATAAATAATACTTCGAGCTTCATCCAAAGGCGTAGGCCTTTCCCTATTAAGAAAAGGCGTCTTACCAAGCTGCTGCAACAACTCGTCGATCTCTCCGATGGAATCCCGGCGAATCGCCCCGCGAAGATCATGCAAAATACGCTGCACCGCATTAGGATAAAACTGAGTAGGATGCGCCGTAAAAACCACCCGAACCGCAAAATCTTCCAATTTTTCCCGAACCGCTTCCAGCTTTTGCTCCCCCGCGCTCCTCTCGTACAATTGGCGGACAGTTCCCGCATCGCTTGACGAATGAAGTTCGGAAAAAGCCGCATCCTCAATACTATCAAATAGAACCACCTGACGTTCAATATACTGGACTATCTTAAACAGAAGTTCCAATTTCTGAGGCTCCGAAACCAACTCGGTATGTTTACTGAAAAAGTCATCCACGATTTCCACCGGATTTTTTCCTTTCTCGTACCCCGCCTTGCTCTTCTCGTAAAGAAATGGCAAAAGCATACCGATATTGGCCATTTTGTCGTAAGGAAGGCTCATGAAAAGCGCATTGTAGACCTGATATTTATTCTCTACAAGCTGCCGAAATTGTTCTTGAATTCGATCGTTTAACATCCAACAAATGTAGTGATTTTACTTCTTAGGGAGTATCGAAAAAAAAAGAAATCACAACGCCTCTGCCTCAGTAAAACAAAAAGCAACCTCCAAAAACAAATTGGAATAAAAATTAAAAATCCAAAAAATTAATATTAATTATTTATTAATTTATTGTTAATTTAATTTTAATTTATTTACTTTGTATTCAGATTTAAGATTTGATAGTCAATCAACAATCCTTATTAACAACCTCAAAAATCCACACATGATGAAAAAAAATTTTCTAAAAACAGCAGGGGTTTTGGGAGTATTACTCTTCGCAGGCATGATCTCCAACGTTAACGCCCAAGATAGCAATCTCATCCAAGAAGTTAACCTAAGTTCCAAAGACGGCTTTCAACAGCTAAGAAACCTTATCGGATTGCAATTCGATTACACCAACCCCAACCTTAGCGAAGGCCAAGCCCAAAGCATCGTAAAATTTGAAATCGCCGAAAACGGAAAAATGAAAAACATAGACGCACAAGGCGATTGCGAGTATGTCAATCAGGAACTGGAGTCCGTCATGAAAAAATTGGTCTACAAATTTCCTTCTGAAATGACCACCGATAAGGTTTACATAATGCCCGTAAACCTGTCTATCGCATCCAGATAGCAAAGCGCAAAATAATAACTTTAAGAAAAAAGCTTCGGATATACACCGAAGCTTTTTCTTGTTACAATCTAAAGTAATCTTAAAATTCCCCTAAGCAGTCTCAGTCCTCGTCCTCGTATTGTTCCAAATAATACGAAAAGCTAAACCCTTCCACCTCCTCATCCGCTTCTTCCAAAACCGAAAGCAAGTCCTCAAAATCCTCCAATTGATCAACCGTCATGTTAACCAATTCCAAATGCAAAGGAAGCGAAACCTCCCCGGACAAACTGTCATAAAGCGCATCCAAATTGCCCCCGAAATGATCCGAAAGAGTAAGCTTCGCTTTTAATTGCTCATAAAAATCCTCAAAATCCCCAATCGTGGAAAAATCAATATAAACCGTATTCATCTGTATCCAATAGTTTAGTTTATTGTTTCGTAAAAGTTTTGTAATGATCGTGCGTCAGCCATACCTCCCCAGATTCCGTAAACACAATCCGATCCGAACCACGGCGGCCACAACGGTAATTAACATCCGCTTCGTAGTAAGTTACCCCCTCAGGGAATTTTCGCTCACGATTGGAAAAACGATCCCCACCAATCGCCCGACCAGGAAGCACCTCGCACAAATTCCCCTCCGAAGCCACCCATCCCCGCTTACGAGCCTGCGCTTTAGTAAGATAATAATCCGGCAAATGCCCGTTGGATTTCACGTACGAAACCACCCGACTTTCAGCCGTCAATTCATCTATCCGCTCCCGCGAAGTCAAAACTGCATCCTGCTGCTCCCCTCGAACCTGCACCGACTCCAACGAGCTACCTTCCTGCTTTTTCGCTATCGTATAGTTATTGAACACATGCATGCCCAAAAACATAGACAACGCTCCAACCAAGAAAAATATAACATAATTCCTTTTTGTTCCGTTCATCTGTCTTCGTTTTTCTTTTTTATCACCCTCTCCACTCCTCCGGGATGTCGCAAACCGGAATCGGATTCATCTTATGCTGAGCCGCCTTATTCATTCGAGAAAAAATCCGAAATACTTCAAGCGATCTCCCCTCGTAATCCGCCTCCGTTTTTGTTCCCCATTCCTTCTGAATAGCCTCCAACTCCGGATAAGTCGCTCCAATCTGCTGTTCGTCCGTACGATCCACATCCCATAAGCCGTCCGTAGGAATCGCATTTTTAATCGACTCCGGCAAGTCCAAAGCCCTCGCCAAAGCATAAACCTCCGTCTTGTAAAGATCCGCAATCGGAGATACATCCACTCCGCCATCACCGTATTTCGTGTAAAAGCCAATCCCAAAATCCTCCACTTTATTCCCCGTTCCACAAACCAACAAACCGTTAATCTGACCATAATAATAAAGCGTTAACATCCTCAGACGACTCCTCGTATTAGCAAAAGCTAGTTTTTCCGAAGGGTACTGCCCGTCCTGCACATCAAACGTACGGTAAAGAGCCTCAAAAGCTTCATTAAGATCCACCGTCATCCCTCTGACATTCGGGTATTTATCCGTCAAAAAACGAATATGCTCCTGCGCACGGCTCACCTGATCCTCCGGTTGCCGTATCGGCATTTCCAAAGCTAACACCTCCAGTCCCGTCATGGCGCACAGCGTCGATACCACTCCACTGTCAACACCCCCCGAAACGCCAATCACATACCCTTTAACTCCCGCTTTTCGAGCATAATCCCGAAGCCAAGCCACAATATGTTCAATAATTTTTTCTGTTTTCATACGCTAATCTCAACCTTACTTCTCTTCCAAAGATTCGGCTTAAATTTATTACTTTTGTACGCTTTAAATTCGATGTAAAAGTAATGAAGTTTTTTAGATTTTGGCCTTTTTGGGCTTTTTTAATGTTGGGAAGCCTCTCTTCCTGCCAAAAAGAAACTCCCAACCCGTGGGAACACCCCGTACAAGTAACGGAAAAAACCAACATTACCGACCTCTCCAAATCATTCTACGATCCCACCTACCCCTTGGATACGTTCAAGGCAAAGTACCCGTGGTTTCAGGGAAGCGTCTCGGATGAAGATTTTGTCCAAAGAAGAAAAGACCCCGAAGAAATAAAAATCTACCAAACCGCCGTAAAAAAAATCGACCAAGGTAAACTCGAAAACGATTTAAACCAGCTTTTCTCCAGAGTAAAGCATTATTTCCCCCAATTCGCCCCACCGAAAGTTTACCTCTTCTCCTCCGCCCTGCAAATGGCAAAGGACCCGGTTTTTTTCATCCCCAGCGAAAACCTTTTATTCATCGACATAACAGGCTTTCTGGGCGAAAATGCTCCCGAATACCAAGGCATGGAAAATTATTTTAAAAAATCCATGAACCCAAACAACCTTCTGCCCAAAGTTGCCGCAACCATAGCCGAAAATTTCGTAAAGTACGACAACACCAAATTCATCGACCAATTGGTTTCCAATGGAAAAATCATGATTTTGCAAGATGCCTTTCTTCCCGAAACGCAAGACCACCTGAAAATAGGCTATTCCCTCCCGCAATACGAATGGGCCAAAGCCAACGAAAGCAACATTTGGAATTACTTTGTAGAAAACAACTTGCTCTTCAGCGACGACCAAAGACTCGCCGAACGTTTTATCGCACCGGGACCCTTTTCCAAATTCTACACGGAAATCGACAACGAATCGTCCCCCCAAATCGGCATCTTTACCGGATGGCAAATTGCACGAACCTACTACAAAAAACATCCCGAAACCCCATTGCAAGAGTTTCTAAAAATGGATAACCAAACTTTGTTTAACCAAGCGGTGTATAAACCATAGCACCCAATATCTAAAACCGACTTATGAGAAAAACCCAAATTACCATCGACGTAGAACTGGACGAAAATCACGTCCCCGAAACCATCACTTGGAACGCCCAAGACGGCGGCATCGAAAAACAACCCACCAAAGCCACCATGATTTCCGTATGGGACGACAAAACCATGGAAGCCCTACGCATCGACCTTTGGACCAAAGACATGCCCTTGGACCAAATGAAAATCTTTATCCATCAAATTTTAATCTCCTTGAGCCACACCTACCAAAGAGCCTCCGGTGAAGAAGATGTCGCCGAATGGATGGAACAAATGGCCGAAGAATTTGCCCAAAAATCCGCCATCAAATAATCGAAAAAAACTCAAAATAAAAAACCGAGGCGGTGGCTTTGCAAAGCCACCGCCTCAATACTTGAAAAACCAGATTTTAAAACTTATTTCTTGAAATCCTTCTTCTCCTGATCGTACGTATAAAGCACCTTCCCTTCCGCATTCACAACCGAAACCCTTAATCGGTTCCCCGTTACCGATGCCGTCATAAAGCCTCCGTCGGAAACCGCAAATTTAGTCCCTTCCCGTTCTCCCGAAGGCCGAATGGCACTTCCCGCCCCCGACAAATACTGAACCGTACGGCTTCCTTTCGGCTGAATAATCTGCAAATCGTGCTCGTGACCACAAAAGTACGCGTCCACTTTGTGTTTTTGAAAAATCGGTTCGAGTAAGGCTCTTATTTCTTCCGTTTCCTTGGCTTCCTTCCTCACCCCTCCACTGTAAAGCGGATGATGCCCAATTACAAAAATCCACCGAACCGATGAAGACGCATTTGCAAGCTGAGCGTTAAGCCATTCAAGCTGAGCCTGCGGATCCTGCTTTCTGACGTTATCCCCAATATTCCCCTTGTAATTTTGGTATTTGGAAATAAAAGGATTGGTATCTATCACCAAAAATAAAACCTCCCCTTGGCCGCCCTTAAGCTTATAAGTCCGGGAAAAATAAGTGGATGGCATTACCCAACGACGGCTAATTTTGGAATATTCAATCTGCGCCTCGTAGTTGCCATAATAATCATGATTTCCCAAAGCCACCAGCCAAGGTTTATTCAAATCATATTGGGAATATATTGACTCAAAAGAAGCATTCCACTGCGGATCTTGAACACTGGCCACCCCGTCAGGATAAAAATTATCCCCAACAGACACCACCATATCTCCCCCTAAAGTTTTCGAAGCAATCGCCATCTGCCGAGCCACCGGTTTTTGGTAAAACTCGCCATTGCGCCCCCAATCCCCCAATACAAGAAAATGAAAAGCCTCTTTCAATTTTGTTTTCGCCAATTCTTCATTCACAGGCGGCTCGTAATACCCCTGAGCCGAAAGCGAAAGCGAAAGCAACCCTAACCAAACAAACACAAAACGTCCTAAAATCCGATTCATTTTTTCTTTTTTTCGCAATTTAAGGCTTTACCGAACGAAAAAAAAGATTCCGTTTTAAAAAATAATTAATTCCGACTTTATTTTATTTTCAAAAACTCTCTCAGAGCAATGGTCAAATAGCTTGCAATGCTTTCTTCTTTAAAGTCCGAAGCATAATTTTTAGTCAAATCAAACCGTTGATCCGCATAAACCAAAATTTGATCCAACTGGTAGTCGTCAATCCCATACTTATAATATTCTTCCAAGTTCAAAGAAGCCTTCACCCTGCGGTAAAATGCCTGCCTTTGAGTAAAATCAGGTTCTTTTTTCGGATTCAATTTCTTTTTTAACGCTCCGACAGCCGTCCCAATCAGACCACCATCCCCACCGACAGAAAGCAAATTAATTTGCCCCGCTTTATAATTCGGCCCAAGATTTAGTGTTGAAGGCATAGCCGGCAACAGAGCAACCGCCTTAGGTGCCGCCGAAGCCCTCCACGAATAGACTTCTTTATTAAGTGCAATCTCCCTATTCGGACGGTTCAGAGCCTCGGCATCTTTTTTCAAATCGCCTGAAGGACGAAAACCAATGGAAACCTCCTCGATAGCCTTCGGAACAGACTGCATATTCACCAAAACCGAACGCTCTTTCCCCACCCGCAATTCGACCCTCTCATACCCTTGTTTCATCAAGCGGATTTCATCCCCTTGGGAAGCCTGCAAAACGAACGCCCCCTGCAAATTGCTGTACACTTTTTGAGACGTATTTATATTGACCACCAAGACCGAAGGAAGCCCAACCCCATCCGTACGAACCTCCCCCGAAAAATCCTGCGCCCCCAACCAACACCACCCCAAAGCGAAAATTAAAAAATAAAATTTTATTCTCATACGTTATTCCTTTCGTTCCGCACAAAAATAAACCCCGAAACCAAAAGACTAAACCACTGATTTTAAAAAAAAATACACTTTTAACCAAGATTAACATCTTTTGAAAAATCTTAAGAAAAAAACATCTTTTTTTAGTTAAAATTACTTCCTGGATTCTTAAATTGCCTTTCGACCAAAACCATAATTTCCTATTTTTGCATCATGCCTGTCATTACGCTTACTTCCGATTTTGGAATCGTCGATTACCGCGTCGCAGCCATCAAAGGCTGCATCGTCTCCCAAAAACCAGACGCCTGCATTATCGACATCACCCACGACATCGAAGCCCATAATTTGCTTCAAACTGCTTATATAGTAAGAAACGCCTATCACTACTTCCCGAAAGACAGCATTCATATCATCTGCGTGGACAGCTTTTACCGAAAGGAAATCCGACCTATTCTTTATAAAGTGGACGGGCATTATTTCATTGCCTCAGACAACGGTATTCTAAGCCTGATATTCAAGGACATCAACCCCGAATCCGTCTACGAAATCACTCTAAACAACCGCTTTGATGACGAAGTAAATTCCACCGTAAGGGACATCTTCGTCCCTACCGCCGTTTACCTCCTCAGCGGTGGCTCACCCGAAGTGATCGGACGCCCCATAAAAGACCCTCAACAAAAATCCTACTCCAATGCCGTCTATAACGAAAGTGAAAAAATAATTATCGGCGAAGCCATATACATCGATCATTTCGGCAATGTGGTTTCCAATATCAGCCGGAGCCTCTTCCTCAAAACAGAGGTTAAACACACCGCCTTTAAAATAAGATTTCGAAATTACGCCTTCAGCACCGTCCATAACAATCACACCGATCTGGTTAAAGATTGGAGCCGCGAAAGCGAATACCACGGCAAATCCGCCGCCGTATTCAATGAAGCCGAATTACTGGAAATCTGCATCTATAAAGGAAATAAAAACAACGGAGCCAAATCGCTATTGGGCATCAACATAGGAGAGAAAATCTACGTGGAATTTTCCTAAGGCCTCACTTCGTTTTGCCGTTGTTTTAGAGTATCTTTGCAACCATTTAATTATTTATTATGCTGGCATACCCTATTCTGAAAGCGGTTCATATCATTTTCATGGTAAGTTATTTTGCGGGAATTTTTTATCTCGTCCGCCTTTTTGTGTACTACAAGGATACGGATGATTTTTCCGAACCCAAACGTTCCGTCCTTCGCGAACAATACGTTTTCATGGCCAGAAGATTGTGGAACATCATCACCGTCCCCGCCTTTGTTCTAATGTTACTAAGCGGAATCTCAATGATTTTCATCAATAACGGACTGATGCAATCGCCTTGGTTCCACCTTAAATTAACCTTGCTTTTGGGGCTTTTCCTCTATCACTACTGGTGCTGGAAAAAAACCAACGAACTGAAAAAACTCGATGGCCAATCCATTTCCACGGCCAACATTGCCCTAAGACAAGCCAATGAGATAGCGACATTCCTTTTATTTTTGATTGTTTTTACGGTAATTTTAAAATCGTTGGTTCTCACTTACTGGTGGCAATTAATTGCCGGTTTTGTCGTTTTAGTCCTGACCATCCTGATGATAGTAAAATGGGTGAACAAAAATAAAAAATAAAGAAAGGTAAATTTTTCGCCACTCAAACTTAAAATTAAGCCCCTTTTCAAAATGATTGCATTACTAAAAAAAGAACTATGGAGCTACTTCGGAAATTGGAGCGCATGGCTTATCATTGCCGCTTTCAGTACCGTATCGGCTTTGTTTCTGTTCTTCTTTGAAAACGAAACCAATATTTTCGAGGTAGGACAAGCCTCGCTTCACGGTTTTTTCACCCTCTGCCCCTGGCTTCTCATGTTGGTTATTCCGGCCATTTCCATGAAAAGCTTTGCGGAAGAAGCCCAGCAAGGCACGCTCCAATGGCTCTTTGCCCAACCGCTATCGACAAAAGATTTGGTTCTCGGAAAATTTTTTGCCGTGAGTCTGATTGGCATCTTGTGTCTTCTTCCTTCGCTGGTGTATCTGTACACGCTTCTCACCCTGGGAGTTCCGGCCGGAAACCTTGATGTAGGAGCCACATTGGGAAGCTATCTCGGGCTCATTTTGTTAATTGCCGCATTCTCAGCCATCGGCCTATGGACCTCTTGCCTGACCTCCAATCAAATCATGGCCTACCTTTCAGGGGTTTTTGTTTGTTTCATCGCCTTTTTCGGAGTGCAGCAACTCGCCAATTACAAACTCCTCGGCGCTGCCGATTATTATTTGGCTAACTTAGGCTTTTACCACCATTACATCGCCTTTACCCGAGGCCTCGTCGATACGGCGGACATCTTTTATTTTATGTTCGTGATGGTCCTCTGTTTGGTTTTATCCGGCTATGCCCTCCAACGCAAACGTTAACCCTTCCGCTTTTTATTTTTATAGAAAATGAAAAAAACTCGTCTTTTCTACCCTTTTCTCCTCGGTATTCTTTTGATCGGAAGCCTCGGCTGGTTTTCCCTAAGGTTCGATTGGACCTCGGAAAAACGCTATACCCTATCCGAAGCTTCCGTAAAGGTTTTGAAAACCATACAAAAACCCCTTTTGGTTGAAGTTTATTTGGAGGGCGATTTTCCTGCCGATTTCAAACAACTTCAACGCGAAACCGAATTCATGCTGGGAGAATTCCGAAAAATCAATCCCAAAATAGATTACAAACTCATCGACCCCATCAAGAATAAAATCGCCCAAGATACCCTGATGGCCATGGGAATGGAACCTTCGATACTCCCCGATTTGAAAGACGGAAAAATACAGCAAATTGTGGTTTTTCCTTACGCCGTGATAAAATACGACGGCTATGGCACTTCCGTCCCGCTGATTCTTCAACAATCCGGAATGTCCCGTACCGAACAAATGACTCGCTCCATCGAGAATTTGGAATACGCCCTGATTTCCAACCTCAGAGCCATTACAATAGAAGAACGGAAAAATATAGGCATACTCGTGAATCACGACGAACTAAAACCCACCGAATTTCAGGTTTTCATGCAAATGGCTTTGGAAAACTACAACGTAGGCCCCGTGATTCCGAACCAAAAAGGCGAATTGACCATGGACGACGTTCCCAATCTCAAACGTTTTGATGCTTTGGTCATCGCCAAGCCCCGCAAGCCCTTTACCGACGGAGAAAAAGTGATTCTAGACCAATACATCATGAACGGAGGGAAAACCCTTTGGATGCTGGATGCCGTGAACGCCGAAATGGACACGCTTTTTCACGCCAAAAAGATCATGGCCTATCCCGTTGATTTGAATTTGACGGACTTCCTTTTCAACTACGGGGTCCGTCTGAATCCCGGACTGGTAAAAGATTTCAAAAAATCCGCTCTGATCAGGCTTGCCACCGGAGAAGTGGCCGGAAACCCTCAATACAGCAGTTTTATTTGGCCTTATTTCCCTTTGGGAATCGCTGAAAAACAACACGCCATCACCCGAAACATTAATCCTGTAAAATTAGAATTCCCAACCTCTATCGACACCCTGAAACGGCCGGGAATCCAAACCAAAGTGCTCTACGAAAGTAGCGACCGAACAGCCGTAAAAACCGTACCAAATTACATTTCGCTTTCCGAGATTGTGCGTTTGGACTCATTGGGTGAGGCAGAACGCCCCACTCCACCTAAAATTTTTGCCGTCGCTCTGGAAGGTAAATTTCCGTCCGCTTACGCCCAACGGAGTGAAAAAACAACAGTCCCCAATTTTCGAGCCCAAAGCCCCGAAAATAAAATGATCGTAATCGCCGACGGCGACGTGGCCCGTAACCAAGTCCTGAAAGGAGCCCCGCTTCCCCTTGGAGAAGATTTGCTGACCAATCAAAAATACGGCAACGAACAATTTTTAAGAAACGCTCTCGATTATCTATTGGACGACCAAAACCTAATTTCGCTTCGAAATCGAAACATCGAAGCCCGACTTCTGGATCGCCAACGCATCGGAGAAGAACGCCGCTATTGGCAGTTTTTCAACCTGTTGCTCCCCTTAGGAATTCTCGCCGTATTAGGCACCTTTTTCTACGGTCTAAGAAAAAGAAAATTCGCTCCTCCGAGAAAAAAATAAATTCACTTGCAGCGAAAATCTTACGCCGGGACAAAATCCCGGCGCTTCTTATTTTCAATCCCAAAATAAAAAGGGTAAAAAAAGGAAATCAAACGTCTTTTATAAAATCTTCATACTCCAAATAAAACCGCTCAAAACCATCCATCTTTTCAACGAAAAACGAAAAAACCTCCTGCCACGTCGCCTTATTAAACACCGAAACCCCTTGTTTTTCCACCCAAATGCGGCTGATAACCTTGCCATTTTCCAAAACATAAGATTCTTCACGGAAAAACGCTCCGATATAGTCTTCCAAAATCGCTTCCAAAGACCAGATTTTTTCATGGTAAATCTCGCGGAGCAACGCATCCTTCATTTCAATATCCAGAGAAACCTCCGCCTTTTTGTTATCAATAAAAAACTTGAACGAAAAATCCTTAATCTTGGTATCGTACAACATCCATTTCCTCGGAAAAGATTTTCCGAATGCCGTCCAAAATTCCTTCTTCAACGCCTGTGCCTGCTGCTTAGAAAACATGTCTTATTTTTTTTTGTTTCGCAAAAGTAACCTAAATTTGCCATATGCTTTCGAAAAAATCCCAGTACGCATTCAAAGCCTTAGGTTATTTGACGGAAAACCGCCACAAAGGCCCCGTACTTATTTCCGAAATTTCCGAAGCCAAAAAAATTCCCATCAAATTTCTGGAAAGTATTCTTTTAGAGCTGAAAAAAGCCGATATACTGGACAGTAAAAAAGGAAAAGGTGGCGGCTATTTCCTAAAACAAGAGCCGGACAAAGTTTCTCTGGCCAAAATCATCCGTTTGGTGAACGGCCCCATTGCCATGCTTCCGTGCGTAAGCCTGAATTTCTACCAAAAATGCGATCATTGCAACGAAAACCATTGCGGCCTCCACGACGTTCTCATTGAAGTAAGAGACGCCTCCCTGAAAATTCTAGAAAACAAAACCCTAAGCAACCTCACCGATTAACCTCCCCCAACCTCGCTTAGAAAAGTAAAACTAAAGAACAATAAAAAGCCTGTTTCAATGGAAACAGGCTTCTTTTTATAAAATAAGGAGGCTCCCTTACATATGAATCGCAATCTTGCCCGTCGCATCCAAAGCCGCTTCCTTAATGGCTTCCGCAAACGTCGGGTGAGCATGGGACATTCTAGCAATATCCTCCGCACTGGCACGGAATTCCATCGCGGTAACCGCCGCCGCAATCATATCCGCCGCACGAGCCCCAATCATATGAACCCCCAACACCTCATCCGTCTGTTCATCGGCAATAATTTTGATAAACCCATCAATATCGCCCGAAGCCCGGCTTCTTCCCAATGCTCTCATCGGAAAACTTCCCACTTTAATGGCTCTACCGGCCTCTTTAAGCTGTTCCTCCGTTTGCCCCACACCAGCCACTTCCGGCCAAGTATAAACCACTCCCGGAATAAGGTTGTAATTGATATGAGGTTTCTGTCCAGCCAATTGCTCTGCCACCAAAACCCCCTCTTCCGAAGCTTTATGCGCCAACATCGCCCCCTGAATCACATCACCAATGGCATAGATATTAGAAACATTAGTCTGTAAATGTTCATTCACCTTCACACGTCCCCGCTCATCCAGTTCAACTCCGGCATTTTCAAGACCCAAACCTTTCGTATAAGGCCGTCTTCCAACAGAAACCAAAACATAATCCCCTTCAAAAACCACTTCCTCTCCCTTCTTATTTTTCGCCGTTACCTTAACGGTATCCCCATCGCGCTCCACCGCCGAAACCGCAGTAGAAAGCTCAAACTTCATCTTCTGCTTTTTAAGAACTTTCTGAAGCTCCTTAGACAAAGCCCCATCCATCCCCGGAATAATCTTATCCATATATTCCACCACCGTTACCTCAGACCCAAGACGCAAGTACACCGAACCGAGTTCCAAACCGATAACCCCGCCTCCTATCACGATCAGCCTCTTAGGAATTTCCTTTAAGTTCAAAGCTTCGGTAGAGGTAATAATTCGTTCCTTGTCAATGGTAATGAAAGGCAAAGAAGAAGGCTTCGATCCCGTCGCTATAATCGCATATTGGGTTTCCAAAACCTCGGCCGAACCGTCTTTCTTAGTCACTTTGATTTTTGTGGCGCTCTCAAAACTTCCCACCCCTTCGTAAACCGTAATCTTATTCTTGTCCATCAAAAACTGAATCCCTTTGGTGGTTTGGTCTACCACTTCGTTTTTGCGCTCGATCATGCGGGTAAGGTCCGCCTTGGGCTCATTCACCAAAATACCATGACCAGCAAAACTGTGAACCGCATTATGATAATGCTCCGAACTGTCCAACAAGGCTTTGGATGGAATACACCCCACATTAAGACAAGTCCCTCCCATCGTAGGGTACTTCTCAATAATCGCCGTCTTAAAACCTAATTGCGCAGCACGAATCGCCGCAACGTATCCACCAGGACCAGAACCGATAACGGTAACATCAAATTGACTCATTTTTATTTTTTTGCAGTGTTAATTCTCTACTCTTAGTATTGTTTTTTTACTCTGGCGAATTTACAAAAAATTATTACCCAAGCCAACTCCAGTGCTTCGGGAAAATTCAACAGAGAAAAGGAACCATAACCGGCGCTAAAACCGCTGTGAATATCCCACTAAAAATCAATCCCACGCCCGCAAAAGCCGCATGTTTCTCCCCCATACTTCTGGCCACCACAATACCCAAACCATGCGAAGCCGCTCCCAAAGCCATCCCTTGCCCCATAGGACTGTCAATCCGAAAAAGTCGAAAAACCCACCCGCCAATAACACTGCCCACAATCCCCGTAAAAATAACCGCCGCAACAGTAAGCGCTACCACGCCATCCAAACTCTCGGATACCTCAATTGCAATAGGAGTCGTAGCCGATTTAGGCGCCAAAGAACGAATCAAAACCGCTTCCGACCCCAAGCTCTTAGCTGTCATACAAACACTGAAAATCCCAACCACACTTCCAAAAAAATGAGCTAAAACAATAGGCAAAAGTTGCTTGCGAACCCTCTCCAACTGAAGATACAAAGGAACCCCCAATGCCACCACCGAAGGTTTTAACCAAAAATCAATGTACCGACCAACCTCTCCGTATGTTTCATAAGGAATATCAAAAACCAAAAGATACCCAATAAGTAGCCCCATGGTAACAAGCACCGGACTCAAAAGCACCGAACAAAAACGCGCATGAAGCCGTCCGCTCGCCCAGTAAAAAAGCAAAGTCACCGCAAAAAGAACCAAAGGATTCGACACAAAAGCCATACTTATTTGATTTTTTTTCTAAGGCTTTGATAAACCTTCCCCGTTACTCCAATCACCAAAGCCGTACTTAAAACAATGGAAAATACAAAAGGGAAAAAATTAGCCCTAATTACCCCGAAATACAAAACCAAACCAACCCCCGTCGGAACAAAAAACAGCCCCAAATTGGAAATCAGCAAATCCGAAATCCCCTTAACCCATTGCAGCTTAACCCACCCCTTATGCAAAGAAAACGTCAAAAGAAGCATTCCGATAATACTCGAAGGAAAACGAATCTGCGTAAGATAAACCACCAATTCGCCCAAAGCTAAAAAACCAAAAATAACAAGCAAATAAGGTATAAACATAATTTATTTTTAGGTAAACAAATTTAAACAAAAGCCGCCATATCCTCCTTTTGACAAAAGAAAATCCCGACAGGAGTTTTTTCTATCGGGATTTATAAGAATCCAAAACCAACTTGCGATTTCGGGTTTCGGGTTTTACTTCTTAGCCACCAACGAAACAGTGAATTTCACCTCATCGTTGATTACTTTATCCGCCGCAAGGTCTTTAACCACGCTACCGGAGCTGTAATTCACATTCCAAAGCGTACGGTCTATCACAATCGCATCGGAAGCCAAAGTAACCGCCTCGTCGGTCTGAGTTAACGTCACAGGAAATTTCACAGGGTTACTTTTTCCCTTTATGGTCAACTGGCCTTCCAGGATGGTTTTTTCGTTTTCTTCGGTTACTCCGCTAATATCAAGAGTCGCCGTAGGGTATTTAGACACATTAAAGAAATGATCTTGTCTTTCCGCGTCCTCGCCTTCTCCTTTCAAATGCCCCTCTAGCATTGCTCTTTTTTCGGGATCCGTAATATCGGTCACGGCAATGCTGTTCATATCGATAACGACTTTACCGCCAACAATTTTACCTTCATTTAACACAAGGGTTCCTTCTTTAACATTTACCGTTCCGTCGTGCTTGTCTCCAGAAAGTTTTCCGGCCTCCCACTGAATTTTGGAATCTGCCGCCTGAACCGCATAAGACGTTCCTTCAACCGGAGCCGCTTGCGTTGTTTCCACTTGCGAAGAGGACGTTTCGGATGGGGTTTCTTCCTTACAAGAAGTTACTGCAAGAGCGACAACGGCAAAAAGAGCCAACATTTTTTTGTTCATTGGTTTGTTATTTTAAAAGTTATAGAACAAAGGTATCAATTTTTATTTATTCCATATATAAATTATAAAATTTTAACCTTAATTTTAAGAACAAAAACCTCATCGAACCGAAATCTTCTACCGTTCATCTCCGCCAACCAACCCCACGCGCACTGCCTGCCTCAAAATTTTATTTTTTCAGAAAAGAAAAAAATTATACATTTATTGAAATTAAAACAATGCAGCTTAAATCTAAAAGAATCCGAACAAAAAAAGAAGCATTCACCAAAAAGAATTTAACGTAAAACAAAAACCTATAAAAACAAAAAACCTACGATTATGAAAAATCTGTATATAGACGATTTGCCCGACTATTTCAAACAGTACAAAAAATCCATTAAAAACCCCAAGAAATTTTGGGATCGGATTGCCGATGAAGGCTTTGTGTGGTACCAGCGATGGACCAAAGTGGTGGATTTCGATATGGAAGAAGCCAAAATCAAATGGTTCAAAAATGCCAAATTAAACATAACCAAAAACTGTCTGGACCGTCATTTGGCCGAAAGAGGCGATAAAACGGCTATCATTTGGGAACCTAACGATCCTCGAGAAGAAGCCCAGTACATCTCTTACAAAGCGCTGCACGAAAGAGTCTGCAAAATGGCCAACGTCCTCAAAGAACTGGGCGTGGAAAAAGGCGACCGGGTTTGCATCTACCTGCCTATGATTCCCGAGCTGGCCGTTACCATGCTGGCTTGTGCCCGAATGGGAGCCATCCACTCGGTTATTTTTGCCGGCTTTTCGGATTCGGCCGTTGCTTCGCGCGTTAACGATTGCAAGGCCAAGGTTGTGGTATGTTCGGACGGAAGCTACCGCGGAAACAAAGTATTAGACCTTAAAAGCATCATCGACAAAGCCTTGGAAAAATGCCCCTCGGTCGAAAAAACGCTTGTAGTCAAAAGAACCGGCAACGAAGTGGAGATGAAAGAAGGGCGTGACGTATGGCTGGACTCTCTTTACGAAAAAGCCTCTCCCGATTTCGTTTCCAAAATCATGGATGCCGAAGATCCCTTATTCATCCTCTATACTTCCGGCTCTACGGGAAAACCCAAAGGCATGCTTCACACCACCGCAGGGTATATGGTTTACACGGCCTATACCTTCAAAAACGTTTTCAATTATAAAGAAAATGACATCTACTGGTGCACGGCCGACATCGGTTGGATTACGGGGCATTCCTACATCATCTACGGGCCTTTGGCCAACGGAGCCACCACCGTGATTTTCGAAGGAGTCCCCACCTATCCGCAGCCCGATCGTTTTTGGGAAGTGGTCGAAAAACATAAAGTAACTCAATTTTATACGGCTCCCACTGCCATCCGCTCTTTGGCCAAAGAATCATCAGAATGGGTGGAGAAACACGACCTTTCCAGCCTAAGGGTCATCGGGTCGGTTGGCGAACCCATCAACGATGAAGCCTGGCATTGGTACAACGACCATGTGGGAAAGAAAAAATGCCCGATTGTAGATACCTGGTGGCAAACGGAAACCGGAGGCATACTGATTTCGCCTATCCCTTTCGTAACTCCCACCAAGCCCACCTATGCCACCCTTCCGCTTCCAGGGATCCAGCCTGTATTGATGGACGAAAAACGCAACGAAATTACGGGAAATCAAGTCAATGGAAACCTCTGCATCCGCTTTCCCTGGCCGGGCATCGCCCGTACGATTTGGGGCGATCACCAACGTTATAAAGACACCTATTTTTCGGCTTTTCCAGGAAAATACTTCACGGGAGACGGCGCCCTCAGAGATGAAACGGGCTATTACCGAATCACCGGACGGGTGGATGACGTCATCATCGTTTCGGGACACAATTTAGGAACCGCTCCTATCGAAGACAGTATCAACCAGCACCCTGCCGTAGCCGAATCCGCCATCGTAGGTTACCCTCACGACATCAAAGGCAGTGCCCTGTACGGCTTTGTAATGCTGAAAGAAAGCGGCGAAATTAGAGACCGGGATAATCTGCGAAAGGAAATCAACATGATGATTTCGGATTCGATAGGCCCTATTGCCAAACTGGATAAAATACAATTTGTCGATGCTCTACCCAAAACCCGTTCAGGCAAAATCATGAGACGAATCCTCCGCAAAATTGCCGAGGGCGATTTTAATAATTTCGGTGACACTTCCACCCTGCTCAACCCCGAAATCATCGAAGACATCAAAAACGGAAAACTCTAAATCACAATGGTCGCTTTTAAGTTCTAAGCGTTTATAATCGCCCAAAAATCCCTTGCCACCTTACGCAAGGGATTTTGATTTAGCTCGAATTAAGGCATTGTTAAAGTAAAAAACTGATTTTTATCAATTTCAGACTAAAAAAAGCGTTCTGCATTCCATTTCTTTAAAATTTAGCCTAAATTTGTCGCCATAAAATCGATTGATTTGATTTTAGGTTAAAGTTTAAGTTTTTTTTCATATTTTTCATGAACGCCGCGGAGAAAGTTCTTCGCGGCGTTTTTGCTTGGCTTATTTCGTTTTTTTTCCTACATTCGTGGGTTTAAAGGTTTGAGAGATGTACGATTTAGAAAAAGAAAACAAAGAAATCCTTGCACGGTACAAAGATTTAATCACCAACACTTACCGCACGCTTAACGAAGAACAAAACAAACTCATTCGCAAGGCGTTCGACATCGCATTGGACGCCCATAAAGACCAACGCCGAAAAACCGGAGAACCCTACATCTACCACCCCATAGAGGTGGCCAAAATCGTAGCCAACGAAATCGGTTTGGGAACCACTTCCATTGCCTGTGCTCTGCTTCACGACGTGATTGAAGATTCGGAGTACACCTATGACGATCTCGACAAAATTTTCGGCAAAAAAATTGCGGATATCGTCAACGGATTGACCAAGATATCGATCATGAACCACCAAAACATCTCGATACAATCCGAAAATTACCGAAAACTTCTCCTTACCCTCTCCGAAGATTTCAGGGTCATTCTCATTAAAATTGCCGACCGCCTGCACAACATGCGCACCTTGGAAAGCATGGCGCCAGACAAACAGAAAAAAATCGCTTCGGAAACCGTCTATATCTATGCGCCTCTCGCCCACCGTTTAGGGCTCTATAACATTAAATCCGAACTGGAAGATCTCTCCCTCAAATACAATAATCCGGAAGTCTATCAGGAAATTCAAGCCAAATTGAAACTCGCAAGAGAGCACCGCGAAAAATACGTGGAAGAATTCAAAAAAGAAGTCTCCGAAAGGCTAAAAGAAGAAGACCTGAATTTCACCATTAAAGGGAGAGCCAAAGCCATTTCTTCGATCTACAGAAAAATGCTAAAACAGGGCGTTCCCTTCGAGGAAGTGTTTGACAACTATGCCATTCGGATTATTTATAAATCCGACGCCAAGAACGAAAAATTTCTCGCTTGGAAAATCTACTCTATCGTAACGGACCTTTACCACAGCAACCCTCTGCGAATGAGAGACTGGATCTCCCAACCGCGCTCCACCGGCTACGAAAGTCTTCACCTGACCGTTTTGGGCCCCGATAAAAAATGGATTGAAGTCCAAATCCGTTCCGAACGTATGGACGACATTGCCGAAAAAGGAGTCGCCGCCCATTACAAATACAAAGAAGGATTCCGCCACAGCTCCGACGATCACAATTTTGAACGTTGGGTGAGCGAAATAAGGGAAGTCCTCGAACAGCAACAAAGTCTTTCCACTCCCGAGTTGCTGGATAACATCAAGCTCAATCTCTATTCTAAAGAAGTCTTCGTTTTTACTCCCAAAGGCGAAATTAAAACCCTGCCCGTAGGAGCCACGGCCCTGGATTTCGCTTTTTCCGTTCACTCCGACTTAGGCACCAAATGTTTGGGTGCAAAAATCAACGGAAAACTTGTCCCCATTTCCTACAAGCTGAAAAATGGCGACCAAGTGGACATTCTCTCCTCCCAAAATCAAAAACCAAAAGCCGACTGGCTGGACATCGTAGTCACCTCAAAAGCCAAGTCGAAAATCAAAAATTACCTCAATTCCCAAAAAAACGACATCGTCCAAGAAGGAAAAGAAATTCTTCAGCGCAAATTACGCCACGTCAAAATTAATTTTAATGACGACGTGGTCAATAAAATGCAAAAGTTTTTCAACTTCAAAACTTCACAAGAATTGTTCATCGCCTTCCAAGACGGCACACTCGACACGGGAGACCTCAGACGCTACATCGAAAGCAAAAGCGTCTTCAACAACCTCCTCAACCGTTTCCGAAAATCACCAAACAAAAATCCAGGGCATGACGACGCTTCCGAAACCCATTTGGACATGATCGTTTTCGGAAAGGACGAAGAAAAACTCAACTACGGCTATGCCAAATGCTGCACGGTCATCCCCGGAGATAAAATTTTCGGTTTCATTACCATCTCCGAAGGCATCAAGGTGCATAACGACAATTGCCCCAACGCCATCAACCTAAGAGCCCAATACGACTATCGGGTCATGCCGGCAAAATGGATCAATTCGGAAAGCTTCAAAAACCGCGTCAAAATTGAAGTGGAAGGCCTCGACCGCCTGGGCATGATTAACGACATCGCACAAGTCATCAGTAGCGGCATGAGCATCGACATGAAAGGCATGACCATCTCCAGCAACGAAGGACTCTTTACCGGAACCATTAATCTGGAAGTCAAAAATAAAACCCAATTGGAAGAAACCCTGAAACAAATCAAAAAAATTGAAGGCGTAACCAAAGTAAAACGATTATAAAACCTAAAAATATTACCGAATGCGATTAACCAAGTACTTTCGAGACTTTTTTCACTCCAGCCAGTCTTCGGGAATCCTCCTGATTATCTGCGTTTTCATCTCGCTAATGATAGCCAACTCCTCTTTGGGAGGCCGCTACCAGGAATTACTGGAGCACCCCATCGGCCCTTATTCGCTCAGTGTATGGATTAATGACGGGCTTATGGCTGTATTCTTTTTGCTGGTGGGATTGGAAATCAAACGCGAAATTATTGAAGGCGAACTATCCAACTTTAAAAATGCCTCCTTACCCATTTTCGCTGCCATCGGCGGAATGCTGGTTCCCGCAGCCATCTATGCCGCTTTCAATGCCGGCACGGACTATGCCAACGGTTGGGGAATCCCCATGGCCACCGACATCGCCTTCTCCCTAGCGGTCATCAGTATGCTAGGAAAAAGAGTTCCGGCAGCCATCAAAATATTCCTTGCCGCATTAGCCATTGTGGACGATTTGGGAGCCATTGTCGTCATCGCCATCTTCTACACCGATGAACTCCATTGGAATTACCTTTTAATGAGTGGCGGCATTATCTTACTCCTCGCCGCGCTTAACTTTTTCAAGGTCAAAAAGCATGTCTTTTACCTCGCCCCAGGAGTTGCTCTTTGGTACCTCATGCATCACTCCGGTATCCATGCCACTATCGCAGGTGTACTTTTGGCCTTTACCATCCCCACCAACGCTTCCGATACCGAAATCTCACCATTGGAGAAACTCGAGCACAAACTCCATACGCCCGTTAACTTTTTCATCATGCCGATTTTTGCACTGGCCAACACCAATATCGCTCTTAAATCGGGAATGGTGGACGGCTTATTCACCAATTTCGGCTTTGGTATCATCGGAGGATTGGTCTTAGGAAAAGTCATCGGCATCTGCCTCTTCTCTTTTATTGCCGTAAAAACCAAAATCAGCGGACTGCCCCAACACAGCCGCTGGAGCCACATGATCGGTACCGGATTTTTAGCGGGAATAGGCTTTACCATGTCCATCTTTATCGCCCTACTTTCCTTCAAAGGGCATCCTGAAATCCAAGAAGAAGCCAAATTTGCCATTCTAATCGCCTCCATTTTGTCAGCCATCATCGGATTCAACCTTCTAAAATTAGCCGGAAAGAAAAAAAACGCCGTTTAAAACAAGTGTTTAAACCGTTCACTCATTCTTCGAGGGGAGCGCCATCGGTTCGCTCACCCTCTTTTTTTTCGGCCTCGGAAGCCTCTAAAAGTTGCTTTTGCCTTTCGGAATAAAGTTTCTCCATCCGAACCCGGCGAATCGCCAAATTCAATTCACTACCGAAAAGAAGCAGATACACATTGACATTCACCCAAACCATAAGCAAAATCATTGAGCCAATAGAGCCGTAAAGCACATTGTAACGTGCAAAATTCTTAACATAAATCGCAAACCCGTAAGTCGTCAAAAAAAACAAAACGGAAGTTAAAACCGCTCCGGGAACCGCTTGTTTAAACTTGGTAATCTTTACCGTCCCAACCCAGTAAAATAGAGTAAGAAGTAAAAAGTAAAATAACGGAAAAGAAATAAACCCAATCATTTTACTCAGATTATTAACAAACCATGAAATATTATAACTCGGCGTAAACAACTTCAGAACCACCTCCACGTAATAAATCCCAAACAAAGCCAATAGTACGACACTGACAAAACCTATCGTTACAAAAAAAGCCACGATAAACTCCTTCACATCACTGAGCTTCTCCTCACTATTTTCATTGAATCCATCAATGAGCGCAAACGTCCCATTCGTGGCAAAGAGAAGCGCCAAGACAATGGTCACATTACTCAAAGTAGACGTATTGGGAATAATGTTATCCTGAATATAGGTGATGACGTCACTCTCTATTTTTCCCGGAAAAATATTATGCATCAACACCTCAAAAATATAAAACTGCAACTTGTCGTAATGAGGCAAAAAAGGCAAAATAGATAATAAAAAAAGAATGAAAGGAAAAAGGGAAAAAACGAAGTTCCAAGAAATCGCCGCCGCCTTGCGCCCAATCTGCCCCTTAAAAATCCCCTGAATGTAAATTTGAAACATTTTGTAAAGCGAAATCCCCAAAAACGGAAGATGAATTCCGTCCAAAAAACGGTAGAGTTTTTTTATGAATATAGGTGTTTTTACCGCCATTGAAGTATCTTTGCCGCACAAAGATAAGAAATGCGCATTAATTTACTCTGCATCGGAAAAACCGACGACCGCGAAATACGAACCCTGCTGGCTTATTACACCAGCCGTCTTCCCCGCCATTGGAACTTTGAAATCATCGAAATTCCCGACGTAAAAAATGCCAAAAATCTAACCCCTGAACTCCTGAAAAAAGAAGAAGCCAAATTATTTCAAAACCACCTCGATTCTGGCGACATGGTAATTCTTTTAGATGAGAAAGGCAAGCAATACAGCAGTAGAGATTTTGCCCAAAAGCTCGACCATTGGATGAATCACTCCGTAAAAAAAATCACTTTTCTAATCGGGGGCGCCTACGGTTTTGCCGAAGAAATTCATCACCGGGGAAATGAAAAAATCGCCCTTTCCAAAATGACATTCACCCATCAAATGGTAAGACTTTTCATCGTGGAGCAACTCTACCGTGCCGATCAAATCCTTCAGGGCAAACCCTATCACAACGATTAAACAAAAGAAAAAATCAAGCGCCGGTCTTACGAATGGTATTAAGCGCCAAAGTGGAGAAAAAACCACCCAAAAGTACCCCCACGGTTGTGCCGAAAAACACATCCAAAGGAAAATGCACCCCCAAATAAATCCGACTGTAAGAAACCACCGCCGCCCAAAGAAAAAGAAGGCTCCCCATCCCTCGAACACGACGGTATAGCATCCTAGCAACAAACATCGCAACAAAAAACGTATTGGAAGCATGCGCCGAATAAAACCCATAAGAGCCTCCACAGCGCACCTTTCGCATTACTCCTTCCAAAAGCGGATCATGGCAGGGACGAAGCCTGGCAATACCATCCTTAAAGATTCCCGAAATCTGATCGGACGCAGCCACCCCCAACCCAATGAAGATAACAACATAAAATAAAGCCTTGCGCGAATAATTTTTGTAAATCAAATACAGCAAAATCACATAAAGCGGAATCCAGATCCACTTATCGGAAACCATAATCCAAAAATTATCAAAAGGCTCACTCCCCAAACGGTTGAGCCAAAGAAAAAGCGAACGGTCTTCTCGTATGATTTCGTCCATGAAATTTAACGGCTCACCGGCCCTTCGTATTGTTCGTCCTCGGAAGGCTTCAATGAGGGTTTGGAGGATGCATCGGTAAGTTCAACCGATTTTTTTATTTCCTGAAGTTCTTTGTTTATATCCGCAACCGGATTATATTCTTTTGCAGCCTCTTTTACCTTTTCGATTTCTTTTTTTATTTCGGAAACCGGATTATCGGCTTCCTTCATGATTTCGGTTTTTATATCTTCCATCGCTCCACGCATTTTCCGAACGCCCGAACCCAAATCACGGGCAATCTGAGGCAGTTTATCGGGTCCGAAAAACAGTACAATGGCCAACGCAATCACGACCATTTCCATAAAACCTAATTCCATCGCGCTAAATTACAAAGTTTTTTTGATTAATTCGTTTCTTACTTCCAAAAGTTCATACTCTGAAAAAACTCATAAAGCACCTAAGGGAGGCCTAAGCCAATCCAAAAAAGCAAAAGGCAAGTTACGAGCCACAAAATAAATGCAGATAATGAAAAATAAACCGCGAAGAAACCAAGGACGAGTAAACAAGCCAATCCCCCACCGTTTCCCCGTAGCCCACTCGTAAAACCATTGCGCCACCAATACCAGCAAAAAAGGAAGAGACGTCACCAAAAAAGGGTTATATCGAAAGGCCTTGAAAAATTCCCCATGGAGCATGTAATGCACCGCTCTTTGGGAACCGCACCCCGGACAATAGATTTTCAGAATACTTCTTGTGGGGCAAGAAGGAAAATACCCGCCCCCGGAAGCCGGGTTATAGTGATAGTACACGTAACCCAACACCCCGAAAACGGGTATTAAAAGCGCAATCGTTGCTCTTTTACTAAGCATTTGCTGCCACAGCAGTAAAGGTAATTATCGCGTACAAAATACTCAAAACTAAGCCGGCAATAGCACCGTAAATACTCCATTTTTTAGCTTGCTCGGGAAGCAATAGCTCCTGCTTTGTCTCCTGCATTCCACTTGGAATTAACTTCAGTAGCTTTGATGATAGCGTAAATTCCCATAGGAGGACAACACAAAATCGTCGACAAAATCGCATAAACCAAGTTATTGTTCGGCGGCATTTCGTTAAAATTCGCTCCGGTGTTTTGAGTCGTGTTATTTTCCATAATTGTGTAATTTATTTAACTCAACAAATATACAAAATCGAACTTCATTCGTGAAAATAAAAATATAAAAAAATAATTTTATCTCATTCTAACCAAACGAAGTATCATTTTCTCTCCCCCGAAAATTCAACAGTCCATCTCGATAATCTTTTTCGAATATTTTCATTATCTTTGTTGGTGATGACAAGCACAATAATGAAAAAACAACTTTTACTATTTCTTGCCTCCCCGGCATTGGTATTAGCTCAACTGACTCCCGGGCTTCAGAGTTACACAATAGGCGATCGTGCCTATGACGTCACTACCCCTACGGATTATGACAGCTCCAAAGAGTATCCTATTGTCTTCGAATTGCATTCGTTCAACGAAGACAAAACGCAAATGCACGATCAAAACGTTATTAATGAACAACAATACATTTCCGTACGCCCTGAAGGAAAAAGTATTTTGGGCTATCGGGTATGGAATGCTTGGACCGTTACTAAAACAATGGGATTCGGAGATGATGTCCCCTATATCACCTCGGTTTACAACGATGTGAAGACCAAAACAGGAAGCTCGTTCAACGCTTCAAAAGTATACATCTACGGCTTTAGTAACGGCGGAGCCATGGCCATGAAAATGGTTGAAGAAACCGACTTGTTCAAGGCCGCAGTAATTCGTTCAATGAGTTTTGAAAAAGGGCACGAAATCCCTTCCTCCGCCTCGAAAATCCCGATGATTTTCATTCATGGCACCAATGACGAAACCGTACCTTATCAAGGAGGCAAAGGCCAATACGCCAGCCTCATCTCCCCCGATTTCGAATCCGTAAAAACCACCGTAAATAAGTGGGCCGTTTATTCCGGACTAACCCAACCCGTAGAAATCAAGTACCTGAAAAACAGTTCAACCTTATCGGATAAAGATTTCTATTTCCGTGAATACTCCAATGCCTCTGTCCCTATTTATTTCTTTGTGATTGACGGTGGAGTGCACGCTACGGATCAACAATTTTCCAACAGCAACATTAAAAGAGCAATGATTAAATTAGCTCAGAACCCTAAATGCTACGGCATCTACCGGGAAAACTGCAAATAATTCTGAGTATTTTCAAAAACCAAAATCGTGCTTTTTCAATGGAAGGCACGATTTTTTTTGCCTCTATCCCACTACAAAACCTTCCTTTCTCTACACTCCAACCATAACTGTAATTCCATCTACCGTTGCAACAAACTTTAAGCCTTAAAAAAGCCTCTCATTCTACGCCTTTTTTTCTCAATAAAAAAGACTGCCCAAAAGGCAGTCTTTCAAAAGAAAAAAAACAATTTATTAGAAGCTAAGCGCAAACTCCATTGCCAAACCATTGAACGAAGGTTTGTTACCTACATCAACTCCGTTTGAAACACTAATCGTCTCAGGCTTAAATCCTTTGGCTTGCTGGTAAACATATTCCCCTTTCAGTAGAATATTTTTGGTTACAAAGGCGCCAAACCCGGCTTGCAAACGACCCACGCTTCCAGTATTATCCTCCGTCCACAACTTGTTGTAGTGGATATTGCTATATCTTGCCGCAAGATAAAACTTGTTTGGAGCCAAATAATGTTGAGCTGCAAACGTGTAATAATCCCATTTTTCATCCCCCTTAGGAAGAGTCAAACCTCCACTTGGAACAACGTTAGGCCCTAAACTACTCCCCTGACCATAATAAGCCGAAATTTTAGTACTGGAAGACGGCGTCCAAAGTCCGTTAATCTCCCAAGACGTCAGTTTTTTACCAATTCCCGGACGAACCTGCCCCGGACCTTCGCCATTTCCGGTATTATCGTTATTAAGATTCCATATTCCTCCGTAAGGCGACCCGAGTCTTTCGCGACGGAAAAGGTTAGCACCACGGCTCACCTGACCGTGATTGACCGTATAGAGCGAGCCCGAAAAATACAGCTGTTCCAAAGCAGAGAACCAAGCCTTAGTATGGAACGACCAGCTTCGTCCGCCTCCAAAATCCTGCTCAGGAGCTCCAATACCCGTACCGGCCATCACCCCATAATTTTTGGCATTATGAATAATCTCAATCCCTGGCTCGTTACCGAAAGGAGCAACCACAGGGTTTCCAATTAAAGGATTTCGGTGAGTGTCCGCATTAATAGTCATGGTATGAAGATGCTCTCCATAATCAATATAGAAATTACCCGCTTTGATATCAACATATTTAAGAACCGGATTAAGCGCCGTTAAAAAAGAGTTTCCAGGAATTCTTCGGATATACATATAACCGTTATTCACCCAGGTTTGGCTCGGATGACGTTGCGTAGCCAACAAGATATCCATAAAAATATCAATATCGTTATCACCGAGCGACAAATTAAATTCTAAGTTCGCAAAAGAAGTCTGCATCCCTTCTGCTGTTTTGACAGGCGTTTTCCATTCACCCGAATTGTCCCAAATCCTGACGTTATTTTGGCTGAGATACTGAAGCCGTCCAACAGAATGGATGCCGATATCCAATTTCACAGAATCGGACTCTGCCACAACAATTCCTTTTCGTTTAAACTCGGGTTTTTGAGCCGACAAACCTGCTGCCATTAACATAGTTAGCATGACAGAAAAAAATCTTCTGTTTATCATATCAATTACATTAAGGTTTTAAATAATACTTATCACAAGTTTTAACTAAATACTGAATTAACGTTAATTGATTTTAGCTATTTCAAAGATATTAGGAATAATTCCATCAAAAAATGAGCAATATCACGAATAAAAAATTTACAGCCTGATATTTATCAACCCTCTTGAATAAACAATCAAAATTATAGTCCGTTCAAAAAACAAAAAAGGCTACCCTTTAAAAAGGTAGCCTCCTCTATCACTTGAAAGGGCTTTTTTTACCCTCTTGCATTTTTCACAAAAAACAAAGAAATTATTTCACAAAACGAATAGCTGTCTTCCGATCTGCTTCCCTTTCCTTATCCGTTGCATTCTCATCCACGGTAGCAAATTTTTCACCATAACCTTCTGCTTCGACCACCTGAGAGGTTCCCAAAGCCTTTTTTACCGCATCAGCCCGCTTTTGGGACAAGGTCAAATTCTCTGCATCATTGCCCTTCTTGTCGGTATAAGCTCCCACTTTGATTTTAGCTTCGGGATAAGCCGCAAGGATGGCCTTAAGATTATCCAGTTGGATTTTGGATTCTGCCGTGAGATTGGTCGTCCCAAATTCAAAGTTAAGATTATCAAAATTAAACCATTTGTCTTTCAGCATATTTTCATCGGCATTGGCATAATCCGAAGAACTCAAAAACGAAACAACCTGATCTTCAATCCCGCCTTTGTAAGCCTTAAGCTGTACTCCGTTAGGAAGTTTAAATTCCACATTTTCCCTAACGTTAGAAACTACAGCCGCAGAATCCCCCGCTACCGAAGATGAATCGGCTTTTTCCATGTTGACAGGAGTCTCACAACCTTCCACCCGATTAGCCGCTTGGTATTGCTTCCACAAGTAAAAACCTGCTGCCAATACAAGCGCCAACGGGATAAGCCACTTCCAAATCGACCCTCCCTCCTTGGGAGGAACCGGAGCCGATGCTTCCTTAGTTTTAACCGATGTTTTAGGCGTTTCAGGAGTTGTAACTTTTACATTGGGTAAATCAACCTTAGGAGCCTCCGAACCAAACCAGTGCCCAAGCCCCAACGCGCCCAAAGAAAGCCCCGCAGGCAGTAAACCCGCCAAAGCACCCTTTTGCTGCTGAATTAATCCCGAAATCTCATGATCCCCCATATTGTTTCCTTCCGCATATTTCCCTATCGAGCCCAATGCCGCGCCCGTCACCATATGAAGCAAAGAGCCCGCCGAGGAAGAATTAATCCCCGAGAAACCAGCCACTCCGTTAACTACACTCTCGGTCTTATCCCCAAAAATGGTATTAAGAACCGTAACCACCAAAGGATTATCCTTACTTCCGCCTAAAAGATTGGAAAGCAGACCAGTGGAAGCCGCTCCCTTCACAGCGTTTAAAATAGCCGGCTGATCCGCCTGATTGACCAAGCCACCAAGCACCGCAGGAAGAAAACCACCGATGGCCTTAGCAACTGAAGATTCACTTTCTCCAAATTGAGTTGCGGCTTGCGAAACCAACGCTGGCCCCAACTGTCCTTTAATAAGGTCAATAATATTTACTGACATAGATTTATTTTTTTAGTTAGTTCTCTATCTCTATCAAAAATTAATCCAAACCCCAAGGAGTCTGGATTAATCTTTAATGACAAAACATATTTTATTAGTAGCATTAGTAAGCCTTGGCAAAAATGACCCTGCGTTTGGACGGCTTACCCGATATCAATGAAAGACCTTCCTCTTCTTCCGCATCCAAAGGAATACAGCGGATTGTCGCCTTAGTTTCTTGTTTTATTTGCTCTTCCTCTTCCGCCGTACCGTCCCAGTGCGCTGAAATAAATCCGCCTTTTTCCTCTAATACCTTCTTAAATTCTTCGTAAGAATCAACTTTGGTAATATTGGCCTGACGGAACGCTAATGCTTTCGCATAAATGGCCTCTTGGATGGATTTAAGTAAATTTTCCACGTAATTTTCAATTCCTTCAAGCGGCTGAACCTCTTTCGTTAGCGTATCCCTTCGAGCCACTTCCACCGTACGGTTTTCCAAGTCTCTTGCCCCCATGGCAATACGCACAGGCACCCCTTTCAGTTCGTATTCTGCGAACTTCCATCCGGGTTTGTTTTTATCGTCATTATCGTATTTGACCGAAATGCCTTTTGCTTTTAATTTTTCAACCAAGTCACAAGCCACCTCATCAATCTGCTTCAACTGCTCCTCCCCTTTGAAGATAGGCACTATCACGACTTGTATCGGCGCCAAAGTCGGTGGAAGCACCAAGCCGTAATCATCGGAATGCGCCATGATAAGCGCTCCCATCAATCGGGTAGACACCCCCCAGGAAGTCGCCCAAGCGTACTCCATTTTCCCCTCTTTATTGGTAAATTTCACGTCAAATGCTTCCGCAAAATTTTGCCCCAAGAAGTGAGACGTCCCAGCCTGCAACGCCTTACCGTCCTGCATCATCGCCTCAATACAATACGTTTCTTCTGCCCCTGCAAAACGTTCACTCGGGGTTTTGATGCCCCGAATCACCGGCACCGCCATAAACCGCTCGGCAAAATCAGCATAAACCTCAAGCATTTGCTCGGTTTCGGCCAAAGCTTCCTCTCTTGTGGCATGCGCCGTATGCCCTTCCTGCCACAAAAATTCCGCCGTCCGCAAAAACAAACGCGTTCTCATCTCCCAACGCACCACATTAGCCCACTGGTTGATTAGGATAGGTAAATCCCTATACGATTGAATCCACGTCTTGTAGGTGTTCCAAATAATAGCCTCCGAAGTCGGCCGTACAATCAGCTCCTCCTCCAACTTGGCCTCAGGATCTACAATCAGTTTTTGAGGATTTTCCGGATCGGTTTTCAATCGGTAGTGGGTTACCACCGCACATTCCTTAGCAAAGCCTTCGGCATTCTTCTCCTCGGCCTCGAACAAACTCTTTGGCACAAAAAGCGGAAAATAAGCATTCTGATGCCCCGTTGCCTTAAACATCCGGTCGAGCTCATCCCTCATTTTTTCCCAGATGGCATACCCGTAAGGTTTAATGACCATGCATCCCCTGACGCCTGAGTTTTCTGCCAAATCAGCCTTTACAACCAGTTCGTTGTACCATTTGCTATAATCTTCGCTTCTTGATGTTAATTTTGCCATTATTTGTTTCGTAAACTTAAAATTTAACTTTTATTAACCCTATTCATCTAATTTAAAAAGCGTATTTTTACCCGAAATTGGATGTCCGAAGTTGGTACACTTTTGGCATTGGATGTTTAGATATGCAAATATAGATTAATTTAAAATTTTTCTTACCGTCATGAAAAAAAATATACAGAAAAACCTGATAAAACTGTTGAAATCCAAAGTTGTTTTAACGGTTTCCGGTGGAATGCTTCTATCGTCTTGTGTAATCTATACCGGTGGAGGTTACACCGAAACCGACGGAGTCTACTACGACCCCAATAAAGACGTTTTACCTCAGGTTGAAAGACCTTACTACGGAGCAAATCAAGTGGGAGACGAATATAACTACGACCAAGTGGAGGAAGCCGGCGTGATCGCAAGAAGCGCCCAAAACCAAAGAGATTGGAACAATCGTTACCACAGCGATAACTGGAGAGGTCAAGACGCTACAAGTTCGGATTGGGGAACCTTCAGTGGTTCGGAAACCAACTATTACAACCATGGCTGGGGAATGATGAATCCTTATTGGGGATGGGGTCCCGGATTTGGTTGGGGATGGGGCTCCCGATTCGGCTGGGGCGGTTATTATGGCGCAGGCTTCGGCTGGGGATGGGGTGCAACTTGGGGCTGGAATAGCCCTTGGGGTTGGAATGATCCTTTTTGGGGATTCTATGGCCCACGTTGGGGAATGATGAATCCTTACTGGGGTTGGGGTGGCTTCTACGGAGCCAATTATTGGGGTAACGGCTATTACGGAGTTTATACCCCTTCTAACCGCCTTCTGCGTACACCATCCGTGAGACTAAGCGGCGCAGACGGAAACTACTATAACCGCGCCGCAACCTCTAGAACAGGTCAAACCAACAACGGTGGATTTAGAACGAACAATAACACTTTCTACCAAAGATCCGGAGCAACCTCAGGAGTGCGTAACAATACCCCCTATTCCGGCATGCGTTCTTCCGATCGGACAAGCTCCCCAACCTACCGGGGCATGAATAACAATAGCTACCCTTCCGGAAATAGCGGCGGATTCCGAAGCAGTGGTGACAGCGGCGGGTTCCGAAGCAGCGGAATGAGTGGCGGCGGCTTCAGAGGAGGAGGCTCCTCAGGCGGCGGCGGAATGAGATCCGGCGGTGGCGGTGGAATGAGATCCGGAGGAAGATAACCAAAGGAAAACCCGTTTCGTAAACTATTTTTAATTTATTCGTTTTAATTAAAAGATCATCCTAAGATATCATGTTAAAAAAGACTTTAACCCTACTGACAGTAGGTGCGATTTATTTCGTTCAGGCTCAAGACGTGTCCGTTTTGAGAAATACAGCCGAGGTCTATTCTGGTAGTTCGGTAAACGGTACCGCTAAATACAATGCCATGGCCGGTGCCATGGGCGCCTTGGGAGGCGATGTTTCCACACTTAGCGTAAACCCCGCAGGGATAGGCGTTGCTATTATGAGCGACCTCTCGATTTCCCTAAGCCGAGATCAATTCAAAAATACCGCTACCCTCTACGGCAACGCGTTTGATTATTCGGAAAAGAATTCCAACATGGGGCAAGCAGGTGGTGTAGCCGTATTTAAAATCAATGGAAATACCCCTTGGAAATTCATAAACATCGGTTTCAATTACACCAACCGAAACCTAAACAACTACGTTGAGTCCAGAGACCAAAGCGGAAATACCATAATCGACATGACCGCTACCGAAAGCCTGACCTTTAACCGCCACGCTTACGACCGAACCGGAAGCCTTTCGAGAACCAATATCGGTGTGGGAGCCAACTACGACAATAAAATCTACGTGGGAGCCGGACTGAACGTCCATACGGCACACCTAAACCAAAAGGACCTTGCCGAAATGACCCTTACCAGTACCACCCCTGCACTCAACGGAGTGAGTGATTTTTTCCATAAACAATATACTCCATTTTATGAAGAAGCCACGGGCGTTTCCGCTTCGTTCGGGGTAATCGGAAAAGTAAACAACGAGTTCCGTTTGGGTGCCGCAATCGAAACACCTTCCTGGTGGACCATCGATCGCTCTTACACGTATTACGATCAAAGCGATGATTTACAATACATAGAATCTCGAAAATTCACCTCTCCAACAAAAGCCACTCTGAGTGCCGCTTACGTCCCCAGTAAAAGTTTTGCCGTAAATCTGGATTATACCCTGGGGCTATCCAAACCTAAATTTTCAGGCTTAGCGGACGATGCCCAAAAGGAAATGGATAACTTTTTCAGCAACAATTATAAAAATACGTCCGAAATAAAACTCGGAGCCGAATACCGCATCAAACAATTTCGTGTGAGAGGAGGTTACGCCTATGCCAGCAATCCTTTCGATCAAATAACCTTGTCGGCCTTTACCAATACGGGAGCCACCACTGATTTTTCCTCAGCGAAATGGATTACAGGGGCAAGAAACACAATTGGTTTCGGTTTAGGCTATGATTTCAAAACCTTTTACATTGACGCGGCTTATAACAATATTTCCTCGTCATACAGTAATCCGTTCCTGAGAGGATCGGCAGCATCCAACACAGGATACTACTCCCAAGACTTTTTCTTCACCAATAACACCGCTGTTGTTTCTGAAGTGAAAAAAAGCCTCAATAATCTAACCCTAACTTTTGGCTGGAAATTTTAATCCCCAAAAGACTTTCTTTTTAAAAAGGCTATTTCTTAAGAATAGCCTTTTTTCTATTTTCTATTTCCTCTTTCCTCGATCATCTAGCATTTTATACCATTGAATATCAAATAATTTGTAAATCCATCTATCGTTTTATTTGATTGTGAACGACAAAAAAAGCTGCCCTTTTCAGGACAGCCTTTTCGATAATAATAAAAAGCTTTTCGCTTATTTCCCCAAAGGAATATTGTAGGAGACACCTAGTCCCAAAGATCCGGCGTTATACTTTTGACTGCCAATCTCTCCGTCGGTTCCCGTGAAGACCTTTTGATACTGAAGAGCAACATTCCAGTCGTTGTTATGGTACCCTATTTCCGGCTTAATGTAAAGCCCTCCATCAGGTCTAGCCACCGTCGAATTGGAAGCCACTTTCGCATCTCCCGTAATAAATCCGTACCCCAAATCCGTACCGAAATACAATCCGGTTTTTTTAGGGTAAATCCGAATCAACCCGGCCAAAGGAACAACCCCAAAATCATTATTGGACAATCCGTTATTCTCACTAGCAAAATAATGCGTATAGCCCGTGGCAATACCCAATCCGAATCCCGGAGTTACCAAATTTTGATAAGCCACATCAATCCCGGCAGCAACCGAAGCATTTTCCGAAGGTAAAACCGCTCCCACGTTAGCTCCTACTTTCAACATGTTTTTCATGCTTACATTCTGTGCGCTTACCGTTCCTACGGCTACAAGCCCCAAAGCAAGGGCTGCTTTTTTAAGTGATTTCATAATTTTAAATTTTACTTCTTTTACTGGTTTGAAAAGTGTAAAAACCATGCCAAACCGCACCCCCTCTCCTCTAAAAACAAAACAATAAACTGATTATCAAAGAAATAAAAATTAAATAAACGTTTAAATAAAATCAACTCAACCCCGTAATGTGCCCCTCCGAATCAATATCCATCCCTTCGGCAGCAGGCACGCTCGGTAAGCCCGGCATACGCATCATGTCCCCCAAAATCGGAATTACAAAACCAGCTCCCGCCGCGAATTCAAACTCACGAACCGTAACAACAAACCCCTCTGGACGCCCAATTTTTTTCTCGTCGTCAGACAAAGATTTTTGCGTCTTAGCCATACAGACCGGCAGTTCCCCCATCCCCAAATTGTAAATCGTCTTTAATTGAGTCTTGGCTTTTTGAGAATAATTAACCCCCTGCGCCCCATAAATTTCGCGGGCAATGGTTTCAATTTTTTGTTCGATGGTTTCGGCCAGATCATACAAAGGACGGAAATCGTTACCATCCTGTTCGGCACTACGAACCACCTCTGCCGCCAAAGCCTTCATGCCTTCGCCTCCCTGAGTGAATTCGTCCGCCAAAATGGCCTTCACCCCCAATTTCGCACATTCTTTCTCCACCAATGCAATTTCTTCCTCGGAATCGGTGGCAAAATGATTAAGCGCAACAATCGGTTTAAGCCCGAGTTTAAAAGCATTTTCAATATGCTTCTCAAGATTTGCCATGCCTTTTTCCACCGCAAGAAGATTCGGTGTTTCGTACGCTCCCTTTTGAGCCCCGCCATGATAACGCAAAGCCCTTACCGTAGCCACAATAACATACGCATCGGGTTTAAGCCCCGCATAATGGCATTTGATATGAAGAAATTTTTCAGCCCCCAAATCCGCACCAAATCCAGCTTCCGTAACAACATAGTCCCCTAACGAAAGGCCCATTTTCGTCGCTATAATCGTATTGGTCCCCTGAGCAATGTTCGCAAAAGGCCCTCCGTGAAGAATGGCAGGATTCCCCTCCAGCGTCTGAACCAAATTCGGCTTGACGGCATCCTTGAGAAGAATAGCCATCGCCCCATGCGCTTTAAGATCTCTCGCATAAACAGGACGTTTATCGAAGGTATACCCTACAAAAATATTCCCCAAACGAGTCTTTAAATCTTCAAAATTCTTCGACAAACAAAGAATCGCCATCACCTCCGAAGCCGGCGTAATATTAAAGCCTTCTTCCCGAGTTACCCCATTACCCGCACCACCAAGGCCAATGACAATCTGCCTGAGCGAACGGTCGTTCATATCCATTACCCTTTTCCAAACAATGGTTTTAGGATCGATATTCAGCGAATGTTTTTTATTTTGAAGGTTATTGTCAATCAACGCAGAAAGAAGATTGTTGGCTTTTTCCACCGCAGAAAAATCCCCAGTGAAATGCAAATTAATATCCACCATCGGTATCACCTGAGCATACCCGCCACCGGCCGCACCGCCTTTAATACCAAACACCGGCCCCAAGCTAGGCTCCCTTAAAACCACCACCGCTTTTTTGCCTATTTTGTTCAGACCATCGCCCAAGCCGACAGACACCGTCGTTTTACCCTCACCCGCCGGCGTAGGATTAATAGCCGAAACCAAAACCAATTTGGCTTTTTTTACTTTTTCCTCGTCAATGTACTCCAAAGGAATCTTGGCTTTGTACTTGCCGTAATTTTCCAAATCATCGGACGCAATACCCAACTTCTCGGCAATCTCACGAATCGGACGGAGATCCGCCTGCTGAGCAATTTCTAAGTCTGTAGGAAATCCCATTAGTCGTTTAATATTATGGTTAATCCCTCAAAAATACCCTTTTCGACAGAGTTTTAAAAGTCAAACCGTTTGAGATTTATCAGTTTCCCATAAAAAAACCTCCCGATACCAATCGGAAGGTCATTAATACTTCTTAACCACCATGCTATTTCAGCTTCTTCGCTTTTCGCTCTTCGTATTTTTTTACGATATAGCCAATGATAAACGGAGCCGCCCATGTCAAGATTCTTCTTAGTAATACCGGATTCATAATGTCATTATTTTAATTCCCGACAAAAGCATCAATTAGTACGCCAAACCCTAAGCCCAAAAAGATTTTGAAACATTGATTCAAAATTTTGTAACCCCAACTAAAGCGACACCTTAACCTTATCCACATTGAGAATTTTATAAGTCAACTCGGTCAGCAGTTCGCCCTCGTCAGCATTCGATGCCCCCAGCCCTTTGCTTTTAAGATCGAACTCCCTGAGAATGGAAATCACCCGCGTGGCATATTTTAAAGGGTAATTACGGGCCGCTTCCGCATAGTTTTTAATAAAAAAAGGAGGCACGCCCAGTTCGGAGGCAATGGCCTGTTGGCTCTCGCCCTTCAAAGTATGATAAATAATGATTTTGGAAAAGAAACCGTAAATCGTCCCCACAATCATCGCAAAAGAATTGCTCTTAGGATTACGGCCAATATAATGAGCAATGCGCATGGCCTTAGCTGCATCCCTGCTCCCCAAAGCATTATTAAGTTCGAACACGTTAAAATCCTTACTAATCCCAATATGCTGCTCCACGATTTTACTATCCAAAAGCTCCCCTTCTTTCAGAATGATTTTAAGTTTATTGAGTTCATTGGCAATCCTGGACAAGTCCCCCCCTAAATAATCCGCCAACAAGTGGGGAATATTCGGCGCCGTCTGAATCCCAAATTTCTTACACTCTTCGGAAATCCACTGCGGCAAATGATACTCCTTCACCGGCTCACTATAAAACAGCATCCCCGCCTTCTGTAAAAGCTTTGCAAATTTCTTACGCGCATCCAGTTTCTTATGCTTATAAGCCATCACCAAAACCGTCGTGGGAATAGGATTAGAGAAATACTGCTCCAGCATTTGCCCTTCTTCCTCACCCATACGCAAATCCTGCGCTTCCTTAACCACAATCAAATTCCGCTCTCCAAACATCGGGTATTGCTTGGCCGAAGCCACCACTTCCGCCACCGTGGTATCCTTCCCGTAAACCACCGTCTGGCCAAAAGCTCTTTCGTCCTCCGCCAACAAATCGTTCTCAAACGATTTAACCGCCACATCAATGTAATAAGGCTCCTCCCCATGGAAAAAATACACCGGGAGAAGTGTTTTATTTTTAATACTTTTGAGGATTGAATCCAATTCTTTCATAATGCAACTTCCGAAGCTAAACTTTACGGCAACTTTTGATTTTAAACTCAGAAAAGACAAAGATAATTTTTTTATTTATGATTTACCACGAAAATCGTGGCTCCTGCTCACCCCAGAAGAATGGGTGCGCCAACATTGGATTCATCATTTTTTAACCGTAAAAAACTATGCCCCCTCTGCCCTAATCACCGAAAAAAAACTGGAACTCAACGGGCTAACCAAACGTCTCGACCTTTTGGTCACCCAAAAAGCCAAGCCCGAGATCCTCGTGGAATGCAAAGCCCCCCACATTAAACTCACGGAAAAGACATTCGAACAAATTGCAAGATACAATACCGTCGTCGGAGCCTCGAAAATCATTCTCAGCAATGGCCTCCAACACATCGGAGCCGATTATGACGGTCAGCAGTACATTTTCACCCCCCAAAACGTCTAAGCCCTTACCTTTTAGTGGTTTTTGCCTAACTTTGCCGCTCGAAAACGAAAACCAATTTTACCCTTTATGAAAACCCTGCGCCCTTCCTTTCTGAGTATCATTCCACTAATCGTCTTTATTGCTGTTTTTTTGGGATCAGGACTGATTAACAAAGACTTCTACGCCCTTCCTTCGCCTATTGCAGCCCTACTGGGCATCGTAACGGCCTTTTTGATTTTCAAAGGCTCCTTCAAACAAAAAACGGAAACCTTTCTGAAAGGCATCGGAGATGATAAAATCCTCACCATGTGTGTCATTTATTTGCTGGCAGGAGCCTTTGCCACGGTAACCAAAGCCTCCGGAAGCGTGGACACCATTGTCAACATCGGTATAACCTACGTTTCGCCTCAATACTTTGCGGCCGGCGTGCTGGTCATGGCTTCTTTTCTTTCCTTTGCTAGCGGAACCTCCGTAGGTTCTATCGTAACACTAGCACCAATCGTCATTGAACTAGCCGAGAAAAGCGGAGCCCCCTTGGGCTTTGTTGGAGCCGCCCTTCTCTGCGGTGCCATGTTCGGGGACAACCTCTCCGTTATTTCGGATACCACCATCGCCGCCACCCAAAGCCTAGGCTGCCACATGAAAGACAAACTGAAAGCCAATTTAAAATTGGCTCTCCCCGCGGCTTTCGCAGCTTTTGTAGCTTTTATCCTATTCGGAAGCGGAATCTCTCCAACCCAAAACCTTCAGGAATCCCAAGCCAGCCACTGGCTGTTAATGATGCCCTATATTTTGGTCATCTGCTTTTCCCTTATGGGAATGAATGTTTTTATCACCCTATTTTCCGGCCTTGTTTTTGCCGGTGGCTTAGGGCTTTTTTACGATAAATTCGGATGGATGGAATTTGCGGGACTCACCTACAAAGGGTTTACCGAAATGACCGAAATTTTTCTGCTTTCTCTTCTTACCGGAGGATTGGCCGCATTGGTGGAAAAAGCTGGCGGCATCACTTTTTTGCTACGCACCACGGAGCGTTTCATCCAAGGGCCTAAATCAGCCTTGGCAGGCATCGGAGCCTTGGTCGGAATCACCAATTTGGCCGTAGCCAACAATACCATTGCAATCCTTATTTCTGGTAAAATCGCCAAAGAAATCAACGACAAATACCATCTCCCCTCCAAAGTTTCGGCTTCCCAGTTGGATATTTTTGCCTGTTACGTTCAGGGACTCATTCCTTATGGAGCTCAAATCCTGATTCTAATTTCGTTAAGCAATTTTAAAATCGGCTATTTGGAGCTACTTACCAACGCCTATTATTTGCATTTCTTAATTATAATCACCCTGATTTCCACCCTAACCTTCAAAATTAAAACACATGATTAAAAACATTATCTTCGATTTTGGCGGCGTTCTGATGGACTGGAATCCCCGATACTTCTACAAAGGCTACTTCAACGACGACGAAAAGATGGAATTCTTTCTTAAAAACATCGCCACCGACGAGTGGAATGCCGAACAGGACCGCGGACGCTCTCTGCAGGAAGGCACGGAAATTCAAGTTCGCAAATTTCCTCAATGGGAAAAAGAACTCAGAGCGTATTATTCCCATTGGACCACCATGCTCCGTTCCGACATCCCCGAAAACGTAGCCGTTCTAAAAGCCTTGGCTCTAACCGACTACCAATTATTCGGGTTAACCAACTGGTCCGCCGAAACCTTCCCCTACGCCTTGGAAAACTATGATTTCTTTCAACTTTTTGAGGGAAAAATCGTCGTATCGGGAACCGAAAAACGAATCAAACCCGATCCTGAAATTTGGCACATCCTCTTAGAACGCTATCAGATTCGCGCCGAAGAATCCGTCTTTATCGACGATAACGCCAGAAACATCGAAACCGCAAACCGCTTAGGCTTTCAAACCCTTCATTTATCCCCACAAACCGACTTAAAACAAAAACTCCAGCAAATGGGAGTTCAAATCCCTTAAACACCATGGTGCAAAAGAAAATAAGAGTAAAGCAATCTCTCCAAAAATTTTAAAATTCTGTACCTTTGCCAGGCTTAATAAAACCTATGCCGACAAAGGAAAACATCGAAATACGAAAGGAAATTTTCGTCAAAAATGCGCATCTTAACAATCTGAAGCACATCGACGTGGTCATCCCCAAAAACAAGTTGGTGGTAATCACGGGCGTATCGGGTTCGGGAAAATCCTCCCTGGCCTTCGACACCATCTACGCTGAAGGACAACGCCGCTATGTGGAAAGCCTAAGCGCCTACGCCCGCCAATTCCTCGGAAAACTGGAAAAACCAAAGATAGACGACATCAAAGGGTTGGCGCCTTCCATCGCCATCCAACAGAAAGTCATCTCCAACAACCCCCGCTCCACCGTGGGGACCTCGACGGAAATTTACGACTACCTGAAACTCCTTTTTGCCCGAATCGGCCGAACTTTCTCGCCCATATCCGGAGAAGAAGTTAAAAAAGATTCCGTTTCAGATGTCATCGATTACCTTCAAAAACAAGAGACTTCGACCACGTTTCTGCTGCGCGCTCCCCTAACTTTTGAAGTTGAAGACTTCAAAACCCTTCTCAACAGATTGAAAGTCTCCGGATTTACTCGCCTAGAAATCAACGGAAACATCGCCGGCATAGAAGATTTAGAAAGTTTCGGTTTTGTTCCCGAAAAAAATATGGAGGTGCATTTAGTACTGGATCGTTTCACCTACCAAGCCGACGAAAGCTTCCTTCAAAGATTAGCAGACTCCATCCAGATGGCCTTCTACGAAGGCCTCGGCCACTGCTCGCTAAAAGAAACCGAAAGCGGAAAAATCAAATCCTTCTCCAATAAATTTGAATTAGACGGTCAAACTTTTTTAGAGCCAAACGTTCATTTTTTCAGTTTTAACACCCCCTACGGAGCGTGCCCCGTATGCGAAGGCTACGGCAAAGTCGTAGGCATTGATGAAGATTTGGTGATTCCCAACAAGAGATTATCGGTCTTCGAGGATGCCGTTGCCTGTTGGAAAGGCGAAACCATGGGTGAATGGAAAAAAGAATTCATCCTGAAAGCGAACGATTTCCCCATTCACAAACCCTATTTCCAACTGACCAAAGAGCAGCGAAACTACCTTTGGAAAGGAGACGGAACCGACCATTTCCCGTCGCTAAACCGTTTCTTTAAAATGATTGAGGAAAACCTCTATAAAATACAATACCGCGTCATGCTTTCACGCTACCGCGGAAAAACCCTCTGCCACGAATGTGAAGGACTGAGACTTCGGAAGGAAACCCAGTGGGTCAAAGTGGATGGCCACACCCTTCAGAGCCTCATCGAACTTCCTCTTGATGAACTTTTCCCAATCGTAAAAAACTTAAAACTCACCGCGTACGAAAACCAAGTAGCCAAACGGCTGCTTTACGAAATCACTACCCGTTTGGCTTTTTTAATAAAAGTCGGCTTAGGTTACCTTACGCTCAACCGTACCTCCAACACCCTTTCTGGCGGAGAATCCCAAAGAATCAACTTGGCCACCAGTTTGGGAAGTTCTTTGGTCGGCTCCATCTATATTTTGGACGAACCTTCCATCGGCCTGCACTCCCGTGATACCGAAAACCTTATCGAAGTCTTAAAACAGCTAAGAGATTTGGGAAATACCGTCATCGTCGTAGAACATGACGAGGACGTTATGCGGGCGGCCGACCACATCATCGACATTGGCCCCGAGGCCGGATTTTTAGGCGGCTCTTTGGTTTTTTCAGGCGATTTCAAGGCCCTGGAAAAAGCCGATTCGCTAACTTCGCAATACCTAAAGGGCACCTTAGAAATAAAAGTCCCCGAACGAAGAAGAACTCCCAAAGCCTTTATCGAAATAAAAGGTGCAAGGGAAAACAACCTGAAAAACATCGACATCAATATCCCTTTGGAGTGCCTCACCGTGATTTCCGGGGTTTCCGGCTCAGGAAAATCGACTCTAATGAAGCGCATCCTCGCCAACGACTTGCAAATTCAATTAGGCGGCAGTGGAAAAAAAGGCGATTACGACAGCGTAACTTTCCCGAGTCGCCTCATCAAAAACCTAGAGCTGATCGACCAAAACCCGATCGGAAAATCTTCCCGATCCAATCCCGTTACCTACCTCAAAGCCTTTGACGACATCAGAGAGTTATTTGCCAAGCAGAAGCTTTCCAAAATGATGGGCTACAAAACCAAACATTTTTCCTTCAATGTGGACGGAGGACGATGCGACGAATGCAAAGGTGAGGGCGTCATCAATGTCTCCATGCAATTTATGGCCGATATTGAACTGGAATGCGAAAGCTGTAAAGGTACCCGATTCAAAAGCGAAATTTTGGAAGTCAAGTTCGACGACAAAACCATTTCGGACATCCTCCACCTCACCGTAGACGAAGCCATTGCCTTTTTTGAAGACAACCGCGAAGAAAAAATCGTCACCAAGCTAAAGCCCCTTCAAGAGGTCGGCCTGGGATACCTCCAACTGGGACAAAGCTCTTCCACCCTCTCCGGCGGTGAAGCCCAAAGAGTGAAATTAGCCTCTTTCCTCGTAAAGGGACAGACCACCGAAAAGACCCTTTTTGTTTTTGACGAGCCCTCTACCGGTCTGCATTTCCACGACGTCAACAAATTGCTAAAATCGCTTCAAGCCCTCATTGATCTCGGGCATTCGGTCATCGTAATCGAACACCATCCCGACATCATCAAATCGGCAGATTGGGTTATCGACATCGGCCCCAACGCAGGGAAGTACGGCGGCGAAGTCGTCTTCAGCGGAACTCCCGAAGACTTAACTCAATCGAAAGATTCTTTTACCGCCAAATTCATTGCCGAAAAACTGGAAAACCGCCGTTAAAAACGGTCTCCTCTTTCCAAAACGGCTCATTTATTCGGCTATTAAACCTAAAAAAAGCGAACCTCCTAGGAGGTTCGCTTTTTCTCATTAATCACTCTTCGTCTCTTTCAGGCTTAATTCTTCCAAAACGTCCAAACCGTCCCGTTAAAAACCGCCAGCTGATTGGTTAAGGTATCATATGCCATCATTCCCGCTGCCGGATTGGCAATTTTCAAATGCGGAGACTCCATTTTAGGCAAAATCATCGCCTTATTGCTATCCGATAAAACCAATACCCCGAGAGGCTGGTTCTGAACGTTTTTACCTATAATCACAGAAGCCGTAGGCACTTCACGCTTGGAAAGTTGAATACTGCGATCCACCTTTCCCGTAGTGTCCACCGTAACCCCACCAAATTGGTGAGTCGTGTTAAAGGTCAAGTCCTTCCATTCGCCATTTGGCTTGGCATACTTTACGATTCCGTCAGAAGCATCCATGATAATCGTGCCAGGGACAGCCGCATCCCCCTGTGGACGTGTCGCCACATAAGGCAGAATAAGACCTCGGGCCTCTGTCCCAAATTCCAAAGAAACCGAAGCATTGGTGATCGTGTTTTTACCCACCGCTATCTGACCAAAAGCCAAAGCGGATAAACTTATAAAAAGTAGTGAAAGATTTTTTCTCATTTTAGTAGCGTATTATTAAGATTACTCCGGACAAGTCTGTGTGGAAAAACAACTCCAAACGGTACCATTGTAAATTTTTAAACAATTATTCGTCGTATCATACACCATCATTCCCGAAACAAAATCCGTTGCAGGAATCCCTTGAGGAAGACCGTCTGCACCAAAAGCTACCCGGTTAACGACCATGCCTTTTTTATTAGACTCCAAAGCCAACCAACCGCCTTTTCTTACCATCGGCCAATTATCAAACGAACCCGTATCTTCAATTCTGTTTAGTGCGGTAATCCCCACTTTGGAAGGAAGAGCATCTCCATCCGCAATCTGCAAAGGCGTCTTATAACATACTTTGACCAAGTTAATAACCACTTCCGATGTCGATTCTTGACCGCCACATAACCCCGATACCGAATATTTAAAACGATAAGTACCCGAAGCTGCCGAAGCCACACGCCACTGGCTGCCCACCAAAAGACTACTCGGTGGCGTCGTTGTTTCCGTCCATTTTCCAAAGCCGTCATACTCCCCTTGAAGATAATCGAAAAGGTTGATTGTTGTCCCCATGGCTTCATCATAAGTAAGATTAACAATTTGCCCTGTTCCCGCACTTGCCGCCGTAAGCGCATTCTCCGTAAGTTTTACTGGAATCACACTATTGATACAACTGGTTGGCGAATTAGTCTTCAAGCGTACATTATAACCCCCCGCCTTATCGGCTGTATATTCTCCAAGGTTTAATACATTCGTAGTGGACAACACCTCTGTACTTCCCTCTTTGGTCCATTCGTAGCTCAGATAATCCAAACCGTCTACGGCAAGACTCAGATTGTTGGTATCGCACACAGGCACCATACGAATACCCGGACGGCCTAGTTTAGCAATATCTAACTTTCTTGTTTGGAAGTTACCACACTTATCATACACACGGAAGAAATAAGTTCCTCCTTCAAGACCTTCAAATATAGGGTTGGTACCGTTATTTTTAGTTATGGCTGCATCATTAGCCTCTGAAGATACTATAGCGTAAGTTAAAGGAGCGGTACCACCACTTGCAGATAAAGCTACATCATAAGTCCCATTAGCACATTCAAATGCATAGGCGTTAGAAAAAGTAAGCGCAATATTAGTTATTTCAAACTCTTTAAGAACTACCGTTGGGCAATAAACTCTTTTTAGTTGGTTGTTTATGATTGTTTCGCTTGATTCACTATATGGATCACGAATAATCCTATAGCGACCAATAGGCTGGTTATACCATTCTCGAAAAGACTTGTTGTAGTAAAATGCAGGAGATACTTCGCCTGGAGTATCTAACTGAGTAGGAGATGTTCCCCAAGCATTTTGTTCAGGAAAATAACGTTGATAGTAAAAATTATCATTAAATTTAAAATTTCCAACAGTACACCCATATTCCACAGAAGGAGAAGTACCAAATGGAGTTTGTTTAATTGTCGTTATTGTTTTTGTTACTACGGTGTCATCACACATGTTACCAAAAGAAAAAGTGTACTCTCCTAAAGGGAGATTCTCTAACAAGAATGTACGTTTTTTACCATTTTCGATTACAAAACGATCTTCAGGTAAAATATAAGGTAGCGGTCCATATTGATCTATAAAAGCTTGAGGAGCAACAGTTATTTTAGTATCACGAAACCCCCATGCATTACCGCCTTTAATATTGTTATAATATACCTGTTGATTTTCATCTGTTTGGCATGACCTATCACTTCTTATACTATACACTGTATTTTCAGAAAAACTTCCTTTACCTCTGACCCTAATTGTAGTATCAAAGGATACTCCACACTCATTTATGTAACGAACGTTATACGTTCCCGTAGGCAAATTTGTGTAGGAATGGCTCTGTTTCATTTGCCCATGAAATTCATTATAACTAACTGGGTCAAATCCAGAAGGGGGATTTAAAAACTCTACTCTAAAATTAAATTGTGTAGCTCGGTAAGTAGAATAGATAGGAATATCTGGATAAATTTTATATACCGATGTTCCACAATTTTCATTATCAAAACTCTCAACACCTACATAGGTTTGATTGTAATTAAAATTATTGGTTTGTGTAATAGTTCTTCCACAAGCGTCAGTAGTAGTAACAGTAATAGGTAAAATATTTACCCCTTCAAAAATTGGTATATATGCCATGGGTGGTTGAGCAGTGCTATAATCACGCACCGTACCTTCTACTGTATCCACCGTACCTGTTGTAGGATTGGTATAACTTATTTTAACTTGGAGAGGGTAATTTGCATATACAAAACTGCCGTTTTTAGTAGGATAGTACATATGTAGAGCAACCCTTGAACATCCATCACCTATCCCATAATATTCAAGGTTATCAAAGCTACTAACACTTGAAGAAATTTGAACACTTTCTACTACCCCTGTCCCACAGTTATCTATTACTCGATAACGGTTTGTTCCACTCGGAAGATTTGTGAAGCTGTAAAGTGTTAAACTTTGTTGCACCTCTGAAATCACATTGTTATTAGCATCTATAAGCTGATAACGGTAAGGAGCTCTACCTCCTTTAACATTTACATGAAACGAACCATCGTTACCACAATTCTCACCTATAATAGAAAAAGCGGTAACGGTCATTGTTGGTGGCTTTTGGTCAGCAATGGTAAAATCGTTACTTGTCGCTTGGTTGCTAGATGTACCCAAAGTTTGTGTAGCCACTACTTTATAAGTACCTGTAGGAAGCCCAGTAAAAGTTAACAAAGTGGTCGTTTCAACCGCCTTACTTAAATCGGAGGTATTATAAATACTATAAACTATACTAGAGTTAGCCGTAGCTCCACTCGTTGTCCAAGAAAGTGTACCGTTATTAGGACAAGTCTCCGCCGTTCCTGTAAGATTAACCGTAAAAGCCGGAAGAATGGTCTGTGTAAGAAAAAATAAAGGCAATAATACCCCAATCAGGTTTAGTAATTTTTTCATCATAAGTTGTGTGTAATAACAGGCAAAGCTAAACATTTTTATTAGATAAAAAGTTTTTTTTTAAAAAAAACCTTATTTTATTTTCAAATTGGTTGTCGGTTTTTTCTCTTTCAAGCATCTTTCGGGTTTTTCCTATCTTTGCCCCATGGCAGCACAAAACGATAAAAGACTCTACCTCATCGATGCTTATGCGATGATTTTCCGTGGGTATTATGCTCTAATCCGAAACCCCAGAATCACCAGCAGCGGTTTGGATACCTCCGCTGTATTCGGCTTTACCAACTCCCTTATCGAACTGATAAGAAAAGAAAAACCCACCCATTTGGCCGTCGTATTCGACGTAGGAAGGGAAAATGTGCGCACCGCCGATTTTAGCGACTACAAAGCCAACCGAAGCGAAACCCCCGAAGCCATAAAAATAGCCGTCCCGTACATCCACCGCATTTTGGAAGCCATGGGCATCCCCAGCTTGGGCGTGGAGGGCTACGAAGCCGACGATGTCATCGCCACCATCGCCTGCCAAGCCGAACAAAAAGGCTACAACGTCTTTATGGTTACCCCCGATAAAGATTTCGGCCAATTGGTCACCGACCGCATCAAAATATACAAGCCCGGTCTGAAAGGCGGTGATGCGGAAATCCTCGGCGTTGAGGAAATCAAAGCTAAATACGACATCGACAACCCCAAACAAGTCATCGACTTTTTGGCCATGATGGGAGATGCCGTAGACAATATCCCCGGACTGGAAGGCGTAGGCGAAAAAACCGCCATGAAATTCCTAAAAGAATTCGGCAGCCTCGAAAATCTCCTAGCCAACACCCATCAACTGAAAGGCAAACTGAAAGAAAAAGTGGAAGCCTCCGCAGAAAGAGGACGCCTCTCCAAAAAACTCGCCACCATCATTTGCGATGCTCCCATTGCCTTCGAACAAGAACAATACGACCTACTCCCCCCCGACTTCGACAAAGTGAGAAGTATTTTTGACGAAATCGAATTCCGGAGGCTTTACGAAAACCTCTACCGAGCTTTTGCCCCGACTTCCGCCGAAAAAACCGAAAACACACCTTCGGCAGTTTCGGCAAGCAAAAAAAACAGCAGTGAACAAGGCGTCATGCAACTGGATCTTTTTGCCAATTTTGAAGAATTAGATCAAGCCACGTCCACCAAAGCCACCCTTGCGGAAAGCGACCACCTTTACCAGTGCATCGACCAACCCAAAGCGCAAAGGTTACTGGTGGAAAACCTTTTAGCCCAAAAAGCCGTCTGCTTCGACACCGAAACCACTTCCCTCAACGAAATGGAGGCCGAATTGGTAGGCCTAAGCTTTTGCTACAAAAAAGGACTGGCCTACTACATCCCCCTAAGTGCCGACCGACAACAAGCCTTAGAAACCCTGGAAATATTCAAACCCTTCTTCGAGAAAGAAAATCTGCTAAAAATTGCCCACAACCTAAAGTTCGATTACAAAGTGCTTAAACAATACGGCATCACCGTAAAAGGCTCTTTATTCGATACGATGATTGCCCACTATCTTCTCAACCCGGACGGAAAACACGGCATGGATTATCTCGCTGAAATCCACCTCAATTACAAACCCGTTTCCATCGAAAGCCTTATCGGAAAAAAAGGCAAAAAGCAAGGCAGTTTTCGGGACGTTCCCCTAAGCGAACAAACCGACTATGCCGCAGAAGATGCCGATATCACTTTCCAATTGTACGAACGGTTCGCTCCACAACTGAAAAAAGAGAATTTGGAAGACCTCTTCTACCGTGTGGAAATGCCTTTAATGGAAGTCCTTGCCAAAATGGAACTCTGCGGAATTGCTCTGGATAAAGACTGGCTAGCCCAAGAAAGCAAAGACCTTGAAAACGATTTAAAACAACTGGAAGACCAGATTTTCGCTCTTTCGGGAGAGGCTTTTAATCTGAATTCCCCAAAGCAACTGGGCGAAATTTTATTTGAAAAAATGGAACTGGATCCCAAAGCCAAAAAAACCAAAACAGGACAGTATGCCACCTCGGAAGAAGTCCTGCAAAAATTGGCTCCAAAACACGAAATCATCCCTTTGATTTTGGAATACCGCACCTATCAAAAACTAAAATCCACCTACGTCGATGCGCTTCCCTCCCAAATCGAAGCCACCGACAATCGCGTGCATACCACGTTTTCGCAAACCACAGCAGCAACGGGACGTTTGGCCTCCGTAAACCCTAACCTTCAAAACATCCCTATCCGCACCCTCCGCGGACAGCAAATACGAGGTGCCTTTAAAGCCACGGAAGGCCACCGCATCATCTCGGCCGATTATTCCCAAATTGAACTCCGCCTCATTGCCGAGATTTCCGAGGAAACCAACATGATTCAAGCCTTCCAAAAAGGAGAAGACATCCACGCCTCCACGGCCGCAAAACTCTTTAATGTCGCCCTAGAAAACGTCTCAAAAATCCAACGCTCACAAGCCAAAACCGTAAATTTCGGGATCATCTACGGGCAAGGAGCCTTCACTTTGGCCGAACAAACCGGACTTTCCAGAGCCGAAGCCAAACAAATGATTGACGCCTATTTCGAGACCTATCCCAAACTGAAAGAATGGATGGCCGAACAAATAAAAAAAGCCAGAGAACAAGGCTACGTCGAAACCCTTTTAGGACGAAAGCGCCACCTGAAAGACATTAACTCCAACAACTTCGTCGTAAGAAGCCACGCCGAAAGAAATGCCGTAAACGCCCCCATACAAGGAAGCGCCGCCGATATTATCAAAATCGCCATGATTAAAATCGACAAAGCCCTACAAAACGAAAAACTAAAAGCCAAGATGCTGCTCCAAGTCCACGACGAACTGGTCTTTGAAGTCCCCGAAGCCGAGGTTGAGCAAGTTTCGGCACTCATTTCCACCAATATGCAAAACGCCGTGGAAACCAAAGTACCTCTCTTGGTGGAACTGGGCGTAGGAGCCAATTGGCTGGAAGCCCACTAAAAGCATTAAAAAAGTCCGCCATTAGCGGACTTTTTTTAACGCAAATATTCTCAAAAAGAAATTTATTCGCCAATATAAACACCGTCCTGAGAAACGGGATTAGCCTGAATCTGCTCAAGTCTTTGAAGCTTCTCCATTCGGCTGTCCTCGATTTTAGTTTTGTGCAAAACCGCCAAACTAGGCGCAATCACCAACGAAACAATACTCATCAACTTAATAAGAATATTCATCGAAGGCCCCGAAGTATCCTTGAACGGATCCCCTACCGTATCCCCCGTTACGGAAGCTTTATGCAAATCCGAACCTTTATAGTAAATCTCACCATTCACCTCAACGCCTTTTTCAAAAGACTTTTTCGCGTTATCCCAGGCCCCTCCGGCATTGTTCTGAAAAATACCCATCAACACGCCGCTTACCGTAGCTCCAGCTAAAAATCCACCCAAAACTTCCGGCCCCCAAATAAAACCAATCACCAACGGTGTAACAATCGCCAATGCTCCCGGAAGCATCATTTTCTTAATAGAAGCATCCGTGGAAATCGCCACACATTTCTCGTATTCGGGTTGCGCCTTCCCTTCCAATATTCCCGGAATTTCCCGAAACTGACGTCTCACCTCTTCCACCATAGCCATAGCCGCCTTACCCACTGCCGTAATCGCCAATGACGAAAAAATAAAAGGAATCATCGCCCCGATAAACAAACCAGCCAGCACATCCGCCTTATAAATATCAATCCCGTCAATTCCCGCAATACCCACAAATGCCGCAAAAAGAGCCAAAGCCGTCAACGCCGCCGAAGCAATAGCAAACCCCTTCCCAGTAGCCGCCGTCGTATTGCCCACCGCATCCAAAATATCGGTTCTTTCGCGCACCTCTTTGGGAAGCTCACTCATCTCCGCAATACCACCCGCATTGTCCGCAATAGGACCAAAAGCATCAATAGCCAACTGCATGGCCGTAGTCGCCATCATACCCGCCGCCGCAATCGCCACGCCGTACAATCCCGCACAAAGATAAGATCCCCAAATACCTGCCGCCAAAACCAATATCGGAAGCATCGTAGACTCCATCCCCACGGAAAGCCCCCCAATAATATTGGTGGCATGCCCCGTACTGGACTGCTTCACAATACTCTTAACAGGACGTTTGCCCATTGCCGTATAATATTCGGTAATAAGACTCATAAGCGTCCCCACTACAAGCCCAACCACAACCGCTCCGAAAACACCGCCACGAGTGAACAATACACCACGAAGCTCCATCGTTTCAGGAAGCAAGAACATCGTAAGGAAATAAGTCGTTACAGCCGTAAGGACAATACTGCCCCAGTTACCGTAATTCAAAGCATTCTGAACCTTAACCGTATCGTTACCCGAAGATTCCCCGATGCGGACAAAAAAAGTGCCCACAATGGAAAAAACAATCCCCAAGCCCGCAATAAGCATCGGAAGAAGAATTGGAGCAAAACCTCCAAACGCATCATGAGACACCGTCTCCCGCCCCAAAACCATCGTTGCCAATACCGTCGCAACATAAGAACCGAATAAATCCGCTCCCATTCCTGCCACATCCCCCACATTATCCCCTACATTATCGGCAATGGTTGCCGGATTACGAGGATCATCCTCAGGGATGCCTGCTTCCACTTTACCAACCAAATCCGCACCCACGTCCGCAGCTTTGGTGTAAATTCCCCCTCCTACTCTGGCAAACAAAGCAATGGATTCTGCCCCCAAAGAAAACCCCGTCAAGATTTCAATCGCCCGTTCCATTTCATGCGACCCCGCCGGCGACCCCGGAGCAAAAATCTGCTTAATAATAAGGTACAACGACCCTAATCCCAACACGGCAAGTCCTGCGACACCCATCCCCATAACCGATCCGCCCGTGAACGAAACTTTCAACGCCCTCGATAAAGACGTTTTCGCCGCTTGAGCCGTTCGGACATTGGCTTTGGTAGCAATCTTCATACCGATATAGCCGGCCACCGCACTAAAAACAGCCCCCACCACAAACGCAATTCCGATTGACCAGTGGGATTTCTCGTTGGTAAGCCCCATAAGCCCCAACAAAAGAGCCACCACTACCACAAAATAAGCAAGAATCTTATACTCCGCATGCAAAAAAGCCATCGCCCCGTCGGCAATATGACCGCTAATGGTTTTCATCTTGTCGCTTCCCGCATCCTGACGGCTGATCCAACGACTCTGCATGAAAGTATAAGCCAAAGCTATGCCCCCGAAAATAGGCACCAAAATAAATAAGTCCATAGATTAAAACTTTTATTAATTACCTGTTAAATTTACTAAAAAAAACAGCTCCCACTCCAAGAATGACGAATCTCAGCCCTCTCGAAAAAACACTCATAAAACCTAAAAAGCAGGCTCTTACATCAGAACCTGCTTTTTCCATAAGCGTTTATTACTTCTCGTTAGCCTCCGAATTTGTCCGCATAATCCCGCTCAGACGCCTTAATGACCTGCTTGGCATGTTCTGCACCATAGACAGAATCTATTCGGCATTTTGCAGGCTCATCGGGAAGGTTTTTATACGTCAAAAAGTAATGCTTCAGACGCTTAACCTCCGCCTCCGGAAGTTCCGAAATATCTCTAACGTGACCAAAAGCATGATCTCCCACCATCACGGCCACAATTTTATCGTCCGCCTCTCCTTTGTCAATCATTTTAAACCCTCCGATAGGAATAGCCTCCATCAAAAGACCACCGGAGTGGATATTGTGCGAACTCAACACGCAGATGTCCAAAGGGTCATGGTCCCCCATTTCCACATCCGCCGAACCGTGCTCAATCGCCAGCTTCATCACCTCATTATGGCAATACGTCCTGGGAATAAAACCATAAAGCGCAGGAATGATATTGGAAAACTGCTGAGGACGATCCACCTTCAAGTAGCCGCTCTTCTTGTCCACTTCATACTTAATGGTATCGGAAGGAACTATTTCCACAAACACATTCACCACATTGGGCGATTTTTCTCCGGCAGGAATACCATGCCATGGATGAGCTTTAAAATTTGGAATCATTTTATTTTTTTTGGTTAATTAATTACTCAACAACAAGGCTTCTCTACGCAGCATTTCGATGGTTTGGGAAATATAATCTTCCCCCTCCAAATACGCCATAAGAAAAACCGTCTTAAAATCGGACAATTCGGCTTTTTCGCTAAGCCCCTCATAGGTACCATGAAGCAACTTCAACACCTCTTCCTTAGCCTGAAAAACCGACTGCCAAGACGACTTAGAAAGATAAATCTGCTGTGCCGCATTATAGGCAAACTCCTCGGAAATATTTTTTTCGATAAGAAAAACAAATTCGTGAGGTTCCAGGTTTTCATCAAAATTCTTTACCAAATGCGAAGGCTTTAACCGCTCCAAAAAAAGCGTCATCCGCTCGTAAGCCTGCAAGGTATTTTCGCCCCCCGACTTCAACGAAAGCATCTTCAATTCCTTTTCCTTCATCCTTATATAAGTGTGGACGAACTGCCGCCACAACAACAGGAAAGGAACCGCAATCGCCAAAGCGAATATGTAAGGAAGAAAATCCGAAAACGCCATTTTTTTCGTCCGTTTTAAACTAAGTCCGCAAAAATACTCAAAATTAATTTCTTGGAAAAAACTTACCCCAAAATTCCTTTACCCCCTTCGACTTACGCCTCCAATTCAGCCAACTCAAAAAACGTGAAATCAGCATTTCCAACCGCCCCTGAACCAAAACCGGATAGTGTTCTTCCACCGGAGAAAACCCCATAAAAAACGCTTTAACTCCCGGCAAAACACTCCCCTCAAAATCAAACACATACCGGGAAGAATACCGTTGAAGCACCCCATCAATCACCACACTTGCAGGTTGATAACCGCTATATTTTTTATCCGTGCAATTAATCAACATAACCTTACGGTTTCCGAGTTCGGCCAACACCACAACATTAACCAATGCCCCATCCACAAAACCACCAAAATAAGAAAGTCCTTTATACCCTCGTTCAAGCCTTTCCAAACCTTTCATCTGTTCTTCAAAAAGCCAATCGCCACCGCCAACCGTCCCAAGGTGTTGCCTTAAAAAATCAGAAGCTTGCCGATAGTCAATAAGCGCCACCAAAACCCGAGAAACATTTTTTCTTATTTTGTTGCGGCGCTGAGCTTTATACCCCTTAAAAAGCAAAGCATAATCCGATGGGCCAAGAATCAGGTTAAGTTTGGTCGCCTGTCCGAAATTATTGCGAGAATTAAAATGATAATGACGCACAAAAAAACGCTTCATCAAAACCAAAAAAAAACGCTGGGCCACCGTTTCCGCCAAAGGCTCAAACGAAAAAATCCCGAGTTGCTGACAAAATACTGGCATGTACACGATTTCCAAACCCCAAAATCGCTTCAACGGCAACGGCATAACCACCCCATAATCCGAAGTATGAAGCACCGCCCAGCCTTCCCCTATTAATCCGTCCAAAAAAGACGCCCGAGCATATTGCGCCACTTCCCCGCAAGCCCCAACGCACTCCTCGTAAGCCAAAACATCCAATTCCTTTCGGTATGTCAGCAATACCTCCAAAACTCCCCCGATTAAAAAAGACTAAAGCAGCATCCCGTCCTTCATCACCAACTTCCGATCGGTAATTTCCGCCAAAGAAGGATTATGGGTAATAATCACAAACGTTTGATTGTATTTGTCCCTTAAATCAAAAAACAAACGGTGCAAATCGTCCGCATTTTTAGAATCCAAATTCCCCGTAGGTTCGTCCGCAAAAATAATTTTCGGAGAATTAATCAAAGCCCGAGCCACCGCCACACGCTGAGCCTCTCCGCCCGACATTTCTCGGGGTTTATGGTGCAAACGTTCGGCAATATTAAGATCCTCGAACAAACGATAGGCTTTTTCGGTACTTTCCCTCTCGTTTTTCCCCGAAATCCGAGTCGGGAGCAACACGTTTTCCAACGCCGTAAACTCCGGCAAAAGCTGGTGAAACTGAAAAACAAAACCAATATTGTTGTTGCGAAACGCCGAAAGTTCACGATCGTTCATCTCAATGAACGATTGCCCGTCGATCGCAATGCTCGTCTGATGTTCTTTGGGAACCGAAGGCGTATCCAACGTCCCCAAAATCTGAAGCAAAGTGGATTTGCCCGCTCCGGATTCACCGACAATCGAAACCACCTCGCCTTCCTTGATATGGATATCCACCCCCTTCAAAACCTCCAAATCTCCGTAACGCTTATAAATATTTTTTGCTCTGATCATGACTTCAAAAGTAATAATTTTTTTTCATCCGCCCGCCCTTACCATCGCCGAAATTACAACAGAATCCCAAAAATCTCCATCTCAAAGATTTCATTAAATTTGCCAAAAATCAATGCGCCATGAAAGCCGAACAAAGCACTTTGGATAAAATAAGAAGCCGCCCAAGGTTCAAAATACAAACCGACCTTTCCCCCGAAGCCTACACGGCCGCACTTAAAAAATTCATCGACGAAAAAAGCGACGAATTTTCTGCCACCGCCCACTCGGAGCTTGCCACCATCGCCGTCAAAACCGAGCAAACCCCATTCTGGAAGCCCTATCTCTCCCTGCGCAGCAGCAGCGAAAACCATACAACCGTCATCCGGGGAGTCTTCGGGCCCAGTCCTTCGGTTTGGACTTTCTTCATGTTCCTTTATTTTGCGTTATTGGTTCTTTGGATGGTTTTAATCACCCTATGGTTCGTTGGCCGCCAAATCAAAAGCGAAGACTATCATTGGGCTCTGCCCGCCTCCTTCCTAACCGCAACTTTATTGCTTCTAACCTACATCGCCTCCAAAATAGGCCAACAAAAAGCCAAAAAAGAAATGGCAAAACTCCGCAAGTTTGCCATTGATTCCTCTTTAAAATTCGAGAAAAGATAAATTCTATTCGGTCGGCTTCATCGTACTCAGAACAATAGGCCCGCGTACCGTTTCAGCATTGCTCTGTTCTTTAAGAATTTCTTCCAAGTAAGGAGTAACCACAGCCGTTAAATCTTCTTCGGACGTATTGTTTGCCTTGGGATCGCCTGCCAATTTAAGCCAAGGTCTGTTTTTGAAAACCAAATCACCGTAAACAATCACAGGCGTCCCTTTCGCCTTAACCGAAGCCCCGCCCTCGGTCAACACCCAAGTATCCGCCCAAGAATACATCCATTTCGCATCCTCTTCCAAAAGACGCAAACAAGAATGCGACGCATGAAATCCCGGAAGATCGTATTGATGCCAAGCAATCCCACGGGTATTATGCAAATTGACATTCCAAGGCAACTTCCAATTGGAATTGGAAGTGCTAATAGCCAATTCTTTTTTCCAGTTAGCAAACATCAATCCCACCTTGGTCGGCGTGGCTTTTTTACCAAAGCTCGAAGGCCCCCACTTGATAAGTTTTCCCTCTTCATAAAGCGCGTAGGCATGTTTAGGATAAGAAAACAAAGCAATCTTTTTCACCGGCTTCAAGGCCTCCACCGAAGACGGAAACGGCGAGTAATCCAAAAAAGCTGTCCGAAATTCTTTAGGAACCACCAGCGTATCCGCCCGCCATTTATTCTTCTTATCCAAACGATTAAGCGCCAAAATAACATGCTGCTGCGCCTCGTCGTACTTTTCGTTAAACAAAGCCATCGCAGAATCCTTCCCTTTTTTCCCGGAAGGAAAAATGAAATAATCATAATGAACCAAAACCTTCTCCGGCTGAACTTCCTTTTTTACCAAAGAAGAATCCGCCACCGAAGGTTTACCGGCAGCCCCTTCCACGAAAGCCTCTTTCTGACAACCAACCCAAAAACCAGCCCCCAAAACCATCGCTCCCCATTTCAAATAATTCCGTAAAGTTATTTTCATAGTCATAAATCCGTTTGCTTCCTGACCTTTCAATAATAATACCAAAACAGTCAAAATAAGAAAATTCTCCGCAAAAAAAACCAAAATGCAAAAAAAAAAGAAAAATTATGGTTTTCAAACCAAATAAAGAAAAACAATAAACTATCCGCAACGCATCTGAAAAACCACGCCAAAACAATTACCAAAAAAAGCAATGCCACCCAATTATGGACGTTATTTTTATTTAGTCTTTCTAATCTTTTTTAGCGAAAAAGTTGCATCTTTAATAATTTAATTTTATTTTTACATCGTTTTTGAGACGCATAAGCGGATTAAAGGCAGTAAATTTTTTTTCATCATTTGTGTTTTTAGAATCGTATCGACAAGATGCGATTCTTTTTTATTAACAATTCAGGGGTTATCGGCGGCAGCAAATCCATAAATCTCGTAACGAAGAAGCAAATCCGTAAAATAATCATAAGTAACCAAACCCTCCTGACGGTTGGATTTTAAAAACCAATGATTAGCAAATGAAAAAAAAGCATCAGCCGGCCCCGAATGCCTAACCATAAACTCTTTTTCGTTTAGTCTATCCCTCTGCATGCCTTCGGAAAAAGCCTTCAGGCATTGTTCGACAAAAAAAGCATCCTCCGCCTGAATCGTCCGAAGTAAACTTTTAAGAGCAAAAAATTCCGCACTATACCTTAATTCCGGATTCCGCGAATTTCGCCCTATCAAAAAACCGATAAAATTAGCCTCTTGCTCTCTTGCATACCCCATCTGATGAGCCGTTTCATGCGCCATCGTCATGGGAATAAAAGAAGAAGGAAGAGAAGCATTATATTGGGCTTCCGCCGTAAAAGGATTATAATACCCCAAAATTCCCGTATAACTCATCAAAGAGCCGAACATACTCGGTTTGATTGACGAAGCAAGCCTCTCGCAGCGAAAAGGCACCGGCAATAACCTTTGATCTGAAAAAAGATGATGCTTCAAGGCAGAAATATCCCTCACAACAAAAACCCCTGCCCCGTCTTCCTGCACCTGCATTCGGGAGCGTTGGCATTTTTCCAGATAAATCAAAGCCAAACGTTTCGTCTGCTCCAAAGAAACTTTCTCATCCGAAAGAACAGAAGAAATCGGTCTTTGGAAATAAAGCAGTCCCCAAAACAATTGGTAAAAAAAATAAAAAATAACCGCTCCCTGCAATAACCTCACCCCGGAACGCTGCCGCCTACAAGAACGAAACAGCCCCCAAAAATGATAAACGAAAAACAAAACCGCCCCAATATAAAGCCCGTCGCCTACCGATAAATCGACCGAAGCAAACAGCGGTTGATGCACACTTCTCTGCCATTCGAACCATTTTCCGAAAAGCCTTACCGCCCCCTCGCTTTTGGAAAGCCCCCAAAAGAAAACAAATTGGGCAAGTAGTAAGCCTGCCCAAAACCTTCTTTTTTTAGTAAATGTTCTCGTTTTTACCATACCAACGCACTGGCGCCCAAAATGGCCGCATCCGCTTCTTTCAGCTCACTGAAAATAATTTTAACCTGATTTTTAAACACTTGAAGCAGATTATCCTCCATGGCCTGTCGTGTCGGTTTCATGATGAGATCTCCCGCTTTGGTCAACCCTCCGAAAAGAACAATCGCCTCAGGAGCCGAAAACAGCACAAACGTCGCTAAAGCTTCTCCCAAAATCCGCCCCGTAAACTCAAAAACCTCATTTGCCAAAGCGTCCCCTTGTTTAGCACAATGAAAAACCGTTTCGCTGGTCAGTTCGTCAATCGTATAACTCCTCAAAAGGCTGCTCACATCAGGGTTACTTTGAAGCAGTTCGATTGCCGTGTCCCGTAGCCCCGTAGCCGAAGCGTACGACTCCAACGAACCACGAAGTCCCGTCCCCTTATGAAGCCGACCGTTATGACGAACCACCACATGCCCCAATTCGCCCGCAAAACCGTTATGACCAATTACAATTTTTCCATTGATGACCACTCCACTTCCCACACCCGTACCCAAGGTAATCGTAATAAAATCGTTCATGTTTTTTGCCGCACCGTATTGCTGCTCGCCCACAGCGGCTGCATTGGCATCATTGGTCATCTTTACCGGCAGCCCGAATTCCTTCTCCAAAAGTTCCGCCATGGGGATAATTCCTTTCCATTTAAGATTAGCCGCATATTCTATCGTGCCTTTATAATAATTGGCATTCGGAGCCCCCATCCCAATACCTTGGAATGCCTGCGTCCCTCCATACGCTTCAATCATTGGTTTCAACTTGACACTGAGGCTTTCGATGAAATCGTGAACGCTCTCTTTATCGTTGGTTTTAATGCGATCCTGAACCAAAATCTCCCCCTCGCGGTTAACCACCCCGAATTTGGTATTGGTTCCTCCCACATCAATCCCAATGGCGTATTTCTTTTCCATAAACTTAATCTACTTTTAAATCTTTATTTATATTTTTACTTCCGACAAGCGCATAAAAAAGCATATAGGCAAGACAGCCCACAATAAGCCAGTAACTTTCGACGTAGCCGAATAAATCCGCAGACCAAGCCTGAATCGCAGGAATAATCCCCCCACCGCAAACCATAACCATAAAAATCCCGGAAGCCGCCGCCGTATATTTACCCAAACCTTCGGTTGCCAAATTGAAAATCCCACCCCACATTACCGAAGTGCAAAGCCCGCAAAGCACCAACAGCATAATACTAAGCGGCACCTTTGCCAAACCAAATGAAATATCCGACTGAAAAACAGGCATACTCACCAACTGATCCTTAGGCAGAACTATCGCCAAAACCACCAAAACCAAACCTAAAACCGAAACAAAAGCCAACATGCTTTTACTTGAAAATTTAGCTCCCAGCATTCCGCCTACCAAGCGCCCGATAAGCATAAGAAACCAATAAGTCCCCACCACAGTCCCTGCCGTGGTCGGACTGATTTGCAAATCGCCAGTCATGTATAAATTGGCAATATTGGGAATACCGACTTCTGTACCTACATAAACGAATATAGCCACTGCCCCAAGAATAAAATGACGGAAAGACAAAGGCCCTTGCGCCGATTTTTCGGTTACTTTATCCTTAACGATATGCGGCTCAGGAATGGGCATGCTCAAAAGCACCACGAAAGCCAAAGCAAAAATCCCCATAGCCAAAAACAAAGCCGGATTGGCATCCGAAATAGCCGCACGAGCCACATCCCCCATCAAATACCCAACCAATACGGGAACAATGGTAGCTCCCATGGAATTAAGCGCGCCTCCAAACTGCAAAAGCTGATTCCCACGCTTGCCTTCGCCTCCCAAAGTATTCAGCATGGGATTAACCACCGTATTCAACATACACATCGAAAAGCCGGAAACAAAAGCCCCCGTAAGGTATACCGGAAAACTACCAACCCGCCCCGAAAGCAACGTAATGCCTACTCCTGCAAATCCGACGGCAATAGCCACCAGTGCCGTTTTTTTGTAGCCGATTTTCTGAAGCATCAAACCCGCCGGAATCCCCATAAAAGCATAAGCGATAAAATTGGCCAAGTTTCCCAACTGGGAAAGAAAATTACTCGCCTGAAACTGGCTCTTCACAATCACACCCATCGGATTTTGCAAACCGGTTACGAATGCAATCATAAAGAACAAAGCAAACATCATTGCAATAGGCAAGGTATAATTTTTCTGTAAAGCTGTCATAGTTCTATTTTTTGCTCAACAAATATAAATTTATTTTCTTATTTCAAATCAAAAAAAGATTCCAGGATTTCGGGGAAAAACCACAAGCCTCACGCCTTACGAAGCGTAGCGGCAATCAAACGGTAAGCCTCGGATTTCAATGTCTCAGAGGGCAAATTCGGAGATAAAACAGCGTTAAAATAAACCTTAACCTTACCCGGAAATCCCTTACCATGATCAAAAGGAAACATCTCCTTCAATCCCACAAAAGTATAAACCGCAATGGGAAAACCGTGAGTTTCGGAAAGAATAAACGCCCCGTCCTTGAACCGATCCAGCATAATGGAAGTATCATCGGGAACACCGCCCTCGGGAAAAATGACGATATTTTGCCCCTGATTCATTTTTTTTGCCGCTTTACTGTAAACTTCCGCCCGGCTTTTGGGATCCTTGCGATCCACTAAAATGCAAATCCTTTTGTAAATAATATTAAAAATAGGGATTTTCGCCAATTCGGCTTTCCCAATAAAACAAATGGGATGCTCGGGATGCAATACGCACATGAGCATAACATCAATAATAGACGTATGATTGGCAATGAATATATAATGACCACCGGAGCGGATGGTCTCGGAAGTTTTTTTAACGAGCTCATAACGAAAGCCCATGCCATAAAACAAAACCAAACACCAAGCTCTAATGAAAAAATAAGCGTATTTAAAATGAGAGCCCTTAAAGGATAACAAAACCACAGGTATCCCGAAGATAATAGTCGAAGGAACGGCCAATAAAATAAACCATCCCCGCCAAAGGTAATTCAAAAATTTGCTCATTGATGGAGTTTTCGACGCCAAAAATAGGAATTTTAGCCCCAGTTTAGCCGTTAAAAATAAGTTTTTTCTTTACCGTATAGTTTAAAGCGGCCACCAATACGATGGCGGAAATTTTACTCAACATCTCCGAGCTGAACACAAAAAAGCCCAAATCAAAATACTCATCGCGAAATACCGTACCGTAAAAAAACTGGAAAAACACCAAGCTGAGAAGCGTAGAAATAACCGAAATAGCCATAAAATAGACAAATTCTTTTCGCTTGGAATGCTTCCCTCTGGAAAAAACAAACCAAATGCTGAAAAAATAATTGGATAAAATCCCCATACCGGTCGACAAAACATTACTCAATGGATAATGGATGCCGTACCAGTCGTATTCCCAATCCGTGATTTCAGGAAGGGTGATGCTTAACCATTTAAAAGAGCCAATCTCCAAGACCGCGCTCATTGCTCCGGCTAAGACAAAGAGAAAAAGTTGTTTTTGGGAAAGTAATAACTGCTTCATGACTAACGCCTGCAAAATTAATGGAAATGTTAAATAATACTAATTTTTAATGAAACAATTTGGTATATCAAAAAAAAGCCTAACTTTATTCTTCTGAAAAACAGAGAGTAAGATTCCTGATAAATCTACGTTGGCACCGTCGACACCCGTTCATTTATCTTGAGGCACCCGCTGGATCGAGCATCGTATTACTAAATGAAACAAAACGACAAGCCATGAAAACCACTAAACCCAAGTACAGAAAATTTCAATCTGACGAATCGCGCATTGAAGCCTTGAAAAAAAAGAGCCCTCGGTTCAAAAGGGTTTTTTCCGAATACCAAACCATGACCAACGAATTATGGAACCTGGAAACCAGCGAAGGCATTTCGGTTCCCGACGATTTCATTCTTTCCATCAAACAACAGACCGGCTACCTTGAAGACGAAATAGAAGACTGGCTAATGCAGGACAAGGAGCAAGAACAATAAATCTTTTTTGCCATTATTTTCCTATTTTAGCCCTTCCAAATTTTTAGAATATGATAGCGATTATCGATGGCGGTTCGACCAAGTGCGATTGGGTCATTTTAGAATCCGACGGAACGGCAAAATGCCAGATTTCCACCTTGGGTTTCAATCCCAATACAGCCGACCTAAACCTCGTTCATGACGAAATAGAAAAAAACGCGGCACTGGAACCTTTGAAAAACCATATCACCCGCTTGTTCTATTACGGAACGGGATGCGGAACCCTCGCAAACGTACAAAAAGTTGAAGAATTATTCCGAAAAATCTTCCCCCATGCGGAAATCCTCGTAAAGGAAGACTTAACGGCAGCAGCGTACGCCGCCTATAACGGGCAGCCGGCTATCGTATGCATCTTGGGAACGGGATCGAATGCGTGTTTTTTCGACGGCAAAACCGTAAGACGGGATCTGCCCTCGCTCGGCTTCTTAATCGGAGACGAAGGAAGTGGCAATGCTTTGGGCAAAGCGTTATTAAAACGTTTTTTCATGAAAAAACTTCCCAGCGATTTGGAGCTTGCATTTCAGGAAGCCTACGCCCTTACCATTGACGAAGCCCTGAAAAACATGTACCACAACCCTCGCGCTAACGCTTATTTGGGAGAATTCAACAAATTTGTCGCCGAACACAAATCGCATCCTTATTTTCAACACATGGTTTTCGAGGAAATGAAAAACTTTTTCAACTTTCAGGTACTGCCCTACCCCGAAGCCCATACGGCCGAAATTAATTTCATCGGCTTCGTGGCCTACCTGTATGAAGACGTACTGAGAGCCGCCGCTGCCGACCTTAATCTTCGGGTGGGACGCATCGTAAAAAAACCCATCGACAGCCTGGTGGATTATCACAAAAAGTACATTTTGTAAAAATCCGCTCGCTGATTCCATTAAAAAAGTATGAAAACAAAAAGGCTGATTCGTAACGAATCAGCCTTTTATTACTTTGCAGTCTGCCCTATTTTACTTTCCGTAAGCTTCAATGGCTTTGTTAAGTGCTTCAATTTGCTGGTTTATGGTAGGGCTTTTAGGATTTTCTCTCAGCACCTGCATCTTCTGCGCCAATCCATCCTTCAAAACCTGAAGCAAAATCATCTTCGCCTGAGGATTTTCCGCCAACTGACTTTTCACCATGGTGAGAACCTTCGCTACTTTTTGCGTCGCTTTCGGGCTATCCGTTCCCATAATCCAACGGAACCCTTTCTCCCCCACGTCTCCCATCTTGGGATCTAAAAACTTCATGAAAGGATAAAAAGCCACCGTTTCCGCAATAGCCGGCATATGTTTTTCAATCTTATTATCCACAATAATAGGTAATAACGCCGATATCGCCTCTTCACTGGCTCCGCTCAAATCCATAGACTCCGCCAACTGAACCACCCTCGCCGGATTAATCTCCGCCATAGCCGCTATGGCCGAACTTTTAACCGAATTAGAAACCGAACCAATGCCTTTTTCGTATAATGGAAGGTATTTGGCGTTTTTCGTCTTAGCCAGCGCCATAATCGCCGCCGCCTGAACCAGTGTTTTAGGATCATTGGACGCCAATTTTTCTACCTCAGCCAAAGCCAATTTAGCCGTATTAGGCTTGGATAAATCCAATATTTTCAAAGCCTCCATACGGATGTAATGATTAGAATCCTTCAACGCCAAAACCAATAACCTTAAAGCCGATTCATCCAAAGAAGCCACTTCAGCAACTCCCGTTACCGCCTCCCATCGCCCCTGAAAGTCCTTACTGTTTTGATACTGCATAAGATACTGGTTCGACACTTTGTCCTCAACAATTTCCGCCAACAAAACCCCGTCCGCATTAAGGTGAACCAAATCGGGAGATTTCCCAGAAGGCAATCTAAATTCATTCTGAGATTTCGCATCAACCCAAACCGAACGACGCTGAGGCTTACCGTTATCGTAAACATCCACCGTCAACGGAAACTGAAAATAACCACCCAACTGACTCTGCGTCACAGACAAAATCACTTCCTTCTTCACCGGTTCGTACGTATAAGTATAGCTGAGTTTCGGGTGCCCCGCCCCAAAAAACCACTGGTTGAAGAACCAATTAAGATCCTTACCGCTTACTTTCTCCAAAGCCAAACGCAAATCGTGCGCTTCCGCTGTTCCATACGCGTGCGTTTTCAAATAATGGCTAAGCCCCGCAAAAAAGGCTTCGTCCCCAAGATAATGACGCAACATATGAAGAATAGATCCTCCCTTATTGTAAGAAACCGCATCAAACATATCCTCGCGAGAGTGATAGTTGAAACGAACCAAATCTTTAGAAATATTAGCCGGATCCATAAAATAGCCGTCCCTCGCTTTCTTTAGCGTATAGCCAGCTTCATCCTTGCCGTATTTATGCTCGTTCCACAAATACTCCGAATAATTCGCAAACGATTCGTTAACGGTAAGGTTACTCCAGCTCTCCGTCGTCACCAAATCCCCAAACCAATGATGAAAAAGCTCGTGAGCCACCACGTCTTCCCAACCGTTACGGTCAATCAAATCCCCAGGTTTTTGCTGTGCCTGCTCGGCATGAAGCACCGCCGTGGTATTTTCCATCGCTCCACTCACATAATCCCTCGCCGTCATTTGAGCGTACTTATTCCACGGGTAATCGTAATTCAGCAACTTCGAAAAAAATTCCATCATCGCCGGCGTATCCCCAAAAATCTGCTTCGCATACGGTTCATACTCCTTCTCCACATAATAATCCAAAGCAATATTACGCCAACGGTCTTTCACGACAGCATAGTCCCCAACCCCCATGAAGAAAAGGTAAGGCGCATGCTTTTGATCCATCACCCAATAATCCGTCCTAAGCCCTCCCGCTTCTTTTTTGGAAGATTTCAGTTCCCCATTGGAAAGCGTCACATACTGCTCCGGAACCGTCATGTAAATCTCCTGAGTGGTTTTCTGGTTGGGTTTGTCAATGGTAGGAAACCAAGCCGAAGAAGCCTCGGTCTCCCCCTGCGTCCAAATTTGACGAGGTTTGTCGGGATCCGTCCCTTTAGCATTGATGAAATAAAGCCCCTTGGCATCCGAAATAGCAGCACTTCCTTTTTGCTTCACCTCATTGGGACGCGCCGTATACTTTACATAAACCGTATAATCCTGATTCCTTTGGTACACTTTATCCAAAGTAATCTTCAACTGGTCGTCCGAATAATCGTACTTCAAAGGAGAGCGTCCCCCTTTCCGATCCAAAGCCACCTCATGAATCAGCATCCCCTTGGCATCCAACACCAAAGAATCGGAAGGATAAAAATACGGAGCCGCCGTAATCCAAGCCTCTCCGCCCATCTGCTCTTTGTCATAATCGAACTGAACTTTTAGTTTGGTATGTTTCAGTTCCGTCCATTTGGCGGGAGTAGCTCGATAAACCGTCTCCCGACCCGAAGTTTCCGTCTGCGCCCAAGCATTCCCCGTAAAGAAAAGCCCCATAAGCGAAACAGAAATCAAAATCTTTTTCATTCTCTTTATTGTTTTGGTATTATCTAAAATCTGAACAGAAAGAACCTGTCCCCTGCTACGTCACTCCTTAAACTACGCCCCTCCTTAAACCGCCACCGGAGCTTTAATGCCCGGATAAGGTTCGTACCCTTCCAAAGTAAAGTCTTCGTATTCAAACGAAAACAAATCCTTCACTTCCGGATTCAAATGCATTTTAGGCAACGCCCTAGGCACCCGAGACAACTGCCGCTCCACCTGTTCAAAATGATTATTGTAAATATGAACATCGCCAAAGGTATGAACATAGTCTCCCACCTCAAGCCCGCAAACCTGCGCCACCATCATCGTCAGCAAGGCATAACTCGCAATATTGAAAGGAACCCCCAAAAATACATCGGCACTTCGCTGATACAACTGAAGGGAAAGCCGCCCCTGCGAAACATAAAACTGAAACATCGCATGGCAAGGCGCCAAAGCCATCGACGGAATTTCCGAAGCATTCCAAGCCGAAACAAGCAAACGTCGAGAGTCCGGATTACGCTTAATTTGATCCACCACTTCAGCCATCTGATCCACCACCTTACCGTCCGCACCGCGCCAACTGCGCCACTGTGCCCCATAAACCGGACCCAAATCGCCATTTTCATCCGCCCATTCGTCCCAAATGCTCACCCCATGATCGTTAAGGTAACGGATATTGGTATCCCCCTTCAAAAACCACAAAAGTTCATAAATAATCGATTTGAGATGAACCTTCTTCGTAGTAACCAAAGGAAAACCCTCGGACAAATCGTAACGAAGCTGGTAACCGAAAACACTACGTGTCCCCGTCCCCGTACGATCGGTCTTATCACTCCCGTGGTTCAAAATATGGCGTAAAAGATCATGGTAATTCTGCATTTTTTAATCTCGTAAATGGATAAAGCGCTCAAATTTACCAAATATTTCGACGCTATCCCCCAACAACCATCAAAAAAAAGAAAAATACCTTTCGCTCTCCCTCCCTTATGCACAACAAATCAAACGACGGATTTCGCCCACGACTTGGTCAAAATCAAAAGGTTTAGGAATAAAACGAACCGCACCCGAATCCAACGCACTGTTTTTCAACTCCCGATTAGCCGACATCATCACCACCGGAAGATCCTTCAACAAGTCGTTCGACTTAATTTTTCTGCAAAAATTACGCCCATCGCCATCAGGAAAAGACACATCAAGAAGAATTAAATCATGCGAAGAAATAAACCCTTCTTTTTGTTCCAAACCACGAATGCGATCCTGAACATTCACCTCAAAACCTTCGTCATCCAAAAGAATCCTAAGGCTCTCCAAAACCGTTTCGTTATCGTCGACCACCAATATTTTCTTAGTATGTTTCATCTGTATTATTTCGATTTCCAGGTATAATAAAACAAAAATCAGACCCTTTGCCCAACTCGCTGGACACCTTGAGTTCGCCACCACTTCCCTTCACTATTTCCGAAGAAATATAAAGCCCCAAACCCAAACCTTCGAAAGACCGCTCGTGCTCCTGATCCGCCCGATAAAACTGATCGAAAACCCGCGCCAAACGCTCAGGCGAAATCCCGATTCCGAAGTCCTTCACATTAAAAACAACCTGACCGTCCTCCAACAAAGCCGTGGAAACCACCACCTCATCCGCCTCAGGAGAATACTTCACCGCATTGGAAATAAAGTTAATCATCACCTGCGCCAAACGATCCCTATCGGCCACCACTTCCCCAACAGCTCCTTTATCAAACAAAATCCGATGCGTCCCCCACTGAAACTGCTGGCAAACCTCTTCCACCAAAGCATCAAAATCAAACGCTTCCTCCTTGAATACAAGCTGCCCGTTTTGAATTCGGGTCACATCCAACAAATCCTGAACCAAGCCCGTCAAACGGTCCACCTGCCCCTGCATTTTCCGAGTGTATTCTGCTCCCTTTTCGTCCCCCTGCTTCTCAAAACCTCGCTCCAAAACTTGTGCATAAAGCTTAATGCTGGTAAGAGGCGTTTTAAGTTCATGGCTGGCAATCCCCAAAAAATCGTCCTTCATTTTCTGTTCCATTTTCATGTCGTGAATGTCAGAACAAATCCCCATCCAAGAAACAATACGCCCGCGCTTCTTCTTCACCGGAAGCCCCCGAATAAGAAACCACCGATAGTTCTCCCCCTCATCCACCACTCGCATACGGCACTGAACCTCAAACTCCAATCCGTTAAAAGCACTTTCCTCCCATTTTTCTTTAAACACTTCCAAATCGTCAGGATGAACCTTATCCCACAACAACACCTCGTCGATTTCCGACGGAACCAACCCTAACCGCTTTTTCCCTCTATTATTAACATAATCCACCACCCCTCTACCGTCAGTCGTCCAAACCACCAAAGGCACATGATCCGCCAAATTCACAAAAGTATTCCGACTGTGCATCAACTCCTCCCTGAGTTTAACCTCCTTCGTTACGTCATACCCCGCCATGATAACCTCCCTCTCCCCATCGTGCAAATCAATAGTATTAAAACTATAATTAAGATACTTCGTCTCGCCCGTAGAAGGAATATCAATCTCGACTTCCTTCAAAGTTGCCCGCTCCCCCGTTTCGTAACAACGTTTCATCGTCTCGTACAGCAAGTGATCCTCCAATTCGGGATAAACCGCCAAAACCGGTTTTTCAAGCCGCCAATCGTCGTCCTTTCGCTTCCACAAACGAGACGTTACTTCATTGGAAATCTTAATCACTAAATCCTCCCCCCGAAGCACACTAACCGCCATGGGCAGCCCATGAAGCACTTCACGCAAATGCCTTTCCTGAGCTTCCACCCAACGACGCTCCTTCACCCGATCCGTCACATCAACCCCCATGTTAAGCACTCCATAAATCCGACCAAACGTATCCCGTATCGGCTTGTAAAACAAATCGTAATAAAACGTATGAAGCCTACCGTCGTAATCAAAATCCACCTTCGATTCCGGCATCTTGCACACCTTCCCCGTACGGTAAACCTCCTTTATAATAGCCAAAAAAGGCTGACCCTCCAACTCAGGAAGCGCCTCCTCCAACTTCATCCCAACCACTTCGTAAGGCTTCCCCCAGGCCTCTCTCGCCTTCTTATTAATGATGTCCACCACCAAATCTTCGCCCCTGAAAAACACCGCAGGAACCTCCGATTCCATAATGATATTGCGACAAAGAAACTCCATTTCCTTCAAATCGCTCTGAGCTTCCACGCGGTCCGTCACATTATTGGTCATCATACTAACCCCGACCACCGCCCCAAAAGCATTCCTCATAGGAGCAAAAGTGTAATCGAAATAACAATCCTTCCCAAAGCAATCCAAAGCAACCTTCTGATTAGAGCAGCGGTAAACCTCCCCCGTAGTATAAACCTTCTGTAAAATTTCAGGAACCTCCGTTCCCGCAAAAGCCGCCTGAATTTCCCATAACGAACGTCCTTTCCATTGCGAGCCTATCCCCAAATCCTTAATAAAAATCCCATTGGCCACCTCCAAATGCATCGCCTCTCCACGAAGCATCGCCATTCCTGAAGGAATCTGCTCAAACAGAGCAAGAACATCTTCCTGACTTACACCATAATCGGCTAAATAATTTTTCATCTCAATCAAAGAAAAATAGAAACGTAAATTTATAAAACTACCTATCCAATAAAATTACAGGATTCAAAAACTTCTTTACGACATTCATACTTTCGGAAACTCGAAAATAAAAAAACGGGAGAATTCTCCCGTCACTAAAAAACCTTCAAAAAACATCTCATTTCCGGACATAATACCGCGCTCCTTTCAAAACGGGATTTTCAGCCTCGATAAAATCAAGCCCAAACCCTTTATAATTAGGATTTACCGATGTTTCCATCTGTTTACGATGGAGCCTTTCGTACGTAACAAAATCAATGGGAGTCCTTTTATCCAAAGTTTCAAAAAGATTCCACTTGGAAACCACTTCCCTCCAGGATGAACCCACCCTTCCCGAAAACACTTTGGACTTCGAACCACTACCGTAAGCCAAAAAACCAATTTTTTGACCTTCCAAAGCCTCCCCGCTATCCAAAGCCACCTGTAAAGCAGATAACAACGCCATAAAAATAGACGCCGTATACATATTCCCGATAAGCGACGAAGCTCTTTGCGAAGGCTCTATTTTCGAATCAACCAATGCACGGTACGATTCACTTTTAGCCACTTCTTTCAACTCTTCCGGCGTAGCGCAGGGCCAACCTTTCTCCATCGCATAAATTTCCGTAAACACACGCTTCCCATGAAAGGCATACGGCAAATGAAAAATAAGATAACGCCAAGATTCAAACGGACAATCCTGCCCACTCAACTGTTTATACTGCCCGTAAGCCTCACGAATACGATCCTGATAACATTGATTGGAATACTGCCCGTCAAAAACAGGTTCGTCCGAAAACACCTCGATCCGATCCGGCATTTCCGGAGAAGCCTTCGCCCAATCCGATTTAGCCGTCAGGCGTCTCGGTTTAAAAAAATCAAACACACTCTCCATCGAAACCCCAAAAACAGAATCGACAGCCATCAGTTTAGGCGTATCCGAAATCAACAAAGCCACCGCTCCGCCCCCTTGGGTATATTCCCCCGAGCTCCCCAATTCATACTTGGCATAATCCGAAGCAATAACCACCGCTTTCCGCCCCGGATTCGCCCTGCAATAATCCAAACTATTTTGCAATGCATCCACCGCCCCAATGCAAGCAAACGTCATGTCAAGCGCATCACAATACTTAAAACAGCGCTCACCGTATTTCTCAGCCAAAACAGCCTCCACCATCTGAACCGCATAGGTTGCCGTAGGTTTAGCCGCATCCAAAGCGCTCTCCGTACCCAAATAAACCCGTCCAATATCCGAAGGATCAACCGCATAATCTTCCATAAGCCTCAACAAAGCCTCCGCCGCAAAAGTCGCCGCATCCTCATGCACATCCGCCACCGCCATCCGACGAAGCCCCAAACCTTTTTCCAATTTAACGGGATCAATATAGCGTGCTTCTGCCAACGCCCCTATTTCCAAGTACAAAGAAGGGACGTAATACCCTGCCGCTTCAATTCCAAAACTCGTCATAACATTAAAATTTTCCATGCAAAATTAACAATTACCGAAAAGCAAAACGGATTAAATGCCAAAATTCACCCCCTTCCAACTAATCTTTTTTTCACAAACCTCAGCAAACCCTTCATCAAAATAAAAAAAAACAATTATCTTTGCATCCTTATCCAACATTGGGGCTGACCGGTTTCGACAGCAAGACCAATGGGTAAGTAAGCATGCAGAGAACCGCAGCGCGATCTCTATAATCCCTTGCTGCAAATTATAACTGGCAACGAAGAGTATGCTCTTGCTGCTTAATCCGAAGTATAGTAAGATTAGCGTTTTTCCCGAAGTATAGTAAGGAAACAAGATGTCTCACCAGAGTTCGGTTCTGCGACGCTGGAGTCTGAGGCATAGGAAATGCAGAAATAAGCCCCGAAAAACTTCGGTTCAGGGACGAAAACCAAAGAAGATAAGCCGTAGATTGGGCGTCTGCTCTCTGTCTGCGGTCGAAAACCAAAAGCAGAATAAGCATGTAGAAAGCTTGCGTATTGCTTGTTTGGACGAGAGTTCGAATCTCTCCAGCTCCACAAAACAACCTGAAAAAACAATACTTTGAATTTTCAGGAATCAAAAACCCAAAAGAGACTGCCTCAAAAAAAGAGCAGTCTCTTTCATTTTAACCCTTTCCCACATCCCCTTAGTCATCTCTCCAAGCTAAAAACTATTCAAAATCAAAAACCTAAAAACTCGGACTTTCAAGTAAATTTTAAAGCCGCCCACAAAAGGCAACACGCCTATCTGTCTGTTTTTGAAATCCTTTGGTTTTTCGTTTTTTTAACCACCATAAAATCCCTCTTATCGCCCTCAAAAACAAACGAAATTTCTTATTTTTGCACCCTATGAAAAGATGGTATCTCTACCCTTTTGCTTTGTTGTATGGTTTGGGTTCCGGCGTTCGGAATCTGATGTATTCGATAGGACTATTCCGATCCACCGGGTTCCGCACCCCTGTCATCAACGTCGGAAATCTTTCCGTGGGAGGAAGCGGAAAATCCCCCATGGTCATGCATTTGGCCGAACTCCTTTCTAAAAATTACAGAACCGGCGTCCTTTCAAGAGGCTACGGCCGGCAAACCAAAGGCTACGGCATCACCAACTACGAAAGCAGCTACAAAACCGTAGGCGACGAAGCCATGCAGCTCTTTGAACGCTTCAAAAATCGCTTTGTCATCGGGGTAGCCGAAAAACGCGTCCCCGGAGCAAAAAAAATGATCGCCGACATGGACTTGGAGGTTCTCATCTTGGATGACGCCATGCAGCATCGAGCCATAAAAGCAGGATTGAATATCCTAATGACCGACTACAACGACCCTTACTTTAAAGACCATCTTCTTCCCGCAGGAAATTTGCGGGAAAGCCGGAGTGGAGCCAAAAGAGCCCAAATCATCATGGTCTCCAAATGCCCCGATGATTTAACCGAAGAGAAAAAACAATATTTCATCTCCCGGATTAAACCTCTCCATTACCAAAAAGTCTTTTTCTCCTCCATCAGCTACGACGAGCACGTCTATAGCAAGGACAAAAAATTACCCGACAACAATTTGGCTTATTACGATATTCTTTTAATCACCGGAATAGCCAACCCTGCCCCTCTGCTAAACCATCTGTCCAAATTTTCCCAACGGGTGAAGCACCTTAAATTTCGGGATCATCACAACTTCACGGAGCAGGATCTGAAAAACATCATGCAGGAATATAAAAAGCTGGGCGAGTACAAACTCATCCTAACCACGGAGAAAGATTACGTCCGATTGAAAGCCTTTGATTACATGAAAGAAAAAGTGTACTACTGGCCTATTAACATCACCATTGACAAACAAGAAGAGTTTAACCAAATCATTACCGACTATGTTAAATAAAATAAAAGAAACCGCTTCATTCATTCAAAACATCCTGAAGGAAACGCCTGATTTTGCCATCATTTTGGGTTCGGGATTAGGAGCACTAAAAGACGAAGTGGAAGCCATCCACACCCTGGAATACCAAGACATTCCCAATTTTCCTCAAACCACGGTTGTTGGCCACGGAGGAAAGCTCATCTATGGTACTTTGGAAGGCAAAAAAGTTCTTCTCATGAGTGGTCGTTTCCATTATTACGAAGGACACGACATCCAGACCGTTACTTTTCCGGTGAGGGTCTTCCATCTTTTGGGCATCAAAAAACTTATCGTTTCCAATGCTGCCGGCGGAGTTAATCCCGATTTCAAAGTCGCCGACATCATGCTGATTAACGACCACATCAACCTGATGCCGGAACACCCCTTGAGAGGACGAAACCTCGACGAACTAGGCCCTCGCTTCGTTGACATGAGCGAACCTTACAGCAAAACCATGCTGAACAATGCCCTAGAAACCGCCCAAGAAGAAAATATTCCCGTTCATCAGGGAGTCTACCTTGCCCTGCAAGGCCCTACCTTCGAAACCCCTGCCGAATACGGCATGGTTCGCGCTCTAGGCGGCGATGCCGTGGGCATGAGCACCGTCCCCGAAGTGATCGTGGCCAAACACCAAGGCATGGACTGCTTCGGGCTTTCCATCATCACCGATTTGGGCGGACCAGATATCGCCTTCGCTGTTTCTCACGATGAAGTGCTTCAGGCTGCAAACAAAGCCATGCCCGGCGTAATAAAAATCGTAAAAGGAGTGATTCGGAAAACCTCTTAATCCCCCAACCACTTACGAAAAAATCGCTATTTCAAAAGAAGTAGCGATTTTTTATAAATCAATTCAGCCGGTACGAATTAAAAACTAAAATTCAACCGCCCGAACACATAGCGTCCATTAAGACCAAACTGCGACGTGGAACGGGTATATACAAACTGGTCGTTATTATTGTTTTCCACCACATTCTTACTCGGATAAACATCAAACACGTTATTAGCTCCCACCGTAAGAGTAACCGACGAAAGCAAAGGAAAAGACACCGAAACATCGGTTATCACGCGATCCTGCATGATCTGATGAACAAACGCATCTCTTACCCCGTTCACCAAAATTCCGTCCGCCCCCGTAACTTTACCGAAGTAGCTGTTCCGAACATAAAACGCTAACGATTTCCACGACCCTTCATGCGACAAACTCGCCTTGAACCTGGGCACAGCCTCTTCCAAATAAACACGGGAACGCTCGGAGAAATAGACACTTTCCAATCCGGCTTCCCGCAACAAATCCGAAGCATGAATTCCGCCCACCTTACGGGTACGGTTAAGATTTAGAGCCAAATTGTTATTCAGTTTAAAATTGCCTGATTTCAAATGATGGGAAACCACCACGTCAATCCCACGGGTTTCGGTATCAATGGCATTGGCAAACAACTGGGCCGCATTCACTTCTGCCGCATCAAAGGCATCCTGCAACGCTCCTGCCGCCGGAGGACGGGAAAACTGATCCGTCAGCACAATGCGGTCGTCTATCCGAATAAAATAGGCGTCCGCCGTGAAGGTCAACCCAACCGATGGCAACCTGTACGTTAATCCTGCACTAAGCGACTTAGAAGTTTCCTGCTTCAACTTCGGGATTCCCAGCAATCGGGCGATCGGCGACACATTACTAAACGTCCCCACCTCGTAAAGCTCTCCGTTAAGAAACATCGTCGAATTCATATTGTAATAAATCTGATGAATGGAAGGGGCTCTGAACCCCGTAGAACCCGCTGCTCTCAAGTTAAACCGATCCGAAAACTTATACCTTGTCGCCAATTTATAATTGAAAGTCGAGCCAAAATCCGAATAATTTTCAAAACGTACCGCCCCGTTCACCAACCAAGCCTCGGTGGCATTCACTTCCAAATCCGCATACCCCGCTACCGAATAACGATTTTCATTCACCGCGTTTGCCGCCCGGAACCCCGAGAACACTTGCGAGCCACCCGGCAACACATTTCCAAAAAAGTCCGTCGGATTCACCGATTGAAAAGTCCGCTCGTTCCCCAAGACATCATACGCCAAATAAGAAGCCGGCTCCCCCGCGTTGATTTTGAAATTTTCCGTCCGCTGTTCCGCTCCGAAAGCCAAATTAGCCCCCGAAAGCCAATCCAAAGACCTGGAAACATCTAAATTAAGCGTATTTTGGGTAAACCGAAGCCCTCCCGCATAAAAAGACGAAGGCGAAAGAAACCTCAAACTCGTATTGCCCGTATTGAGAATATTGTAGTCGAAATGGTTCTGCCCAAACGTGTTGCTAAAATCCACCTTCCATGCCCCCAAACTTCCGCGAAGCCCCGAAGCCAAAGACAAATCCTGAATAGCAGCCTGGATCTGAGGCACATACCCGTCCGAATACAATCCCGTAAACGTCCGCGACTGATTCGGTCTGCGGTAAAAACCGCCCGAAGTCCCCTGACGGTAACCGTAACCACCAAAAGCATAAACCTTCCAATCGCCCGACACCGGAGCCTCCATATTGATAAAAAACTGATGGTTCGCCAGTTTGGACTGCCCCACCTGCATATTAAAATCTTTACGACTCAAGCCCCGATAAGCCAGTTCCTGATCCGTATAATCTGCTCCTAAAAGCGATTGGAGCTGTGCTATGCCGGCCGCTCCCGCAATCCGATTTTGAAAATCGGGAGAAAAATAAGCCACCTCCTTAGCGTATTGTTGGATATACCCAACCAACTGAGAAGCATTACTGGTCGTATTGATGTTAGTAAACAAGGAAGAAAGATTCACCCCATTCTCCAACGCCCGACGTTCGATCGCGTTATAAGCATTGAAAAGAGCTCCACTTTCTGTTCCGGCACGGTACGTGCGCTCCCTTAGCTGGGACGACCACGTTACATTGAAAAAACCGCCTCGGTTCCCAATTTTTGCTCCATAATTAAGATCCACCTGAAAAGTTTCCCCGTCAATGCCTCCCGTGTGATCGTTGGAAGCATAGCTGGGATTAGCCCCCGCCGTAATCTGCCCCGTCAATTTCCCCGTATCTCTTTTCAAAGTCAGGTTCATCACCCCCGAAATCGCATCCGAACCGTACTGAGCCGAAGCCCCGTCCCTCAAAACCTCAATACGACTTAGCGCAAAAGCAGGAATGGCATTAAGATCCGTCCCTACAGTACCCCTGCCCGGCGCCCCGTTAACATTAACCAAAGCCGAAGTATGCCTTCTTTTCCCATTCACCAAAACCAAAGCCTGATCCGGCCCCAACCCCCGCAATTGCGCAGGATCCAAATGGTCGGTGCCGTCCGCATTGGTCTGAACCGTAGAGGTAAACGAAGGCGCAATCACGTTAAGCATCTGATTAAGATTTGTCTGAGGGAGGGTTACCGCCATTGCTTTGAGATTAAACACATCCACCGGCACGGGACTGTCCGTCTTGGAGCGTCCACCGCCGCGGCTTCCCAACACGACTACTTCCTCCACCTCGGCCACTTTTGCCGAATCCGAACCTCTTTTTTGCGCCGACCATTCCGCCGAAAAAAACAGCGCTCCCGCGGTCAGTAGAACCCCGGTACTTTTTTTAGTAAAGCCTTTTTCCATATTTTTCTAAGTTTAGTTTTTTTGTTTTCCAATAAAATATTCTCCTAAAAATACAATGCTTATTCTCGCCAAACCTACCACATAAAACCTGAAAATCAATCCTATACAAGACCAGAAAATCCTAAAACCATTTTTATCAGGTCGCAAAGATAACCCTTTCTTTTAGTCTACCAAAATAATAGAGTATTATTTTTTAGAGACCTCCCACCGCCCCCTCGCCCCTTTCCTTTAAGTATCCACCGTTTCGCCTCCCCCGCTTAATCGGCATTCGCTTTTAAAAACGCGGATCCGTCCTCTTCCTCCATACCTTTTCCTCCAAAAAAAAGGATAAAATCCCTTTTTTTCCTCATAAACTCGGGGCGATTAAAAAAAATTATGCCGATAAAAAAAAATTCTATGCTTATAAAAAAAAATCCGATGCCTATAAGTTTCAGATTTTATAAGCATCGGTTTTTTAAAGGGTACTCAGGGGCTGGCCTAAACCTTCTCGTAGGTGAGGGTGGCTAAGGTATCTTTGATGCCCTTGCCCGGGGTGAAGATCACTTTGGCCTGTTTAATGGCGCTGGCGGTTACCTCTTTCTCTGTAGCTTTGCCCTCACTACTAAAGCTCACACGCAAACTGCCCAACTCTCCCAAACGGACAATCTGCCCATCGGCAAGGGAAGACTGCATCACATCCACCAAGGCGTAGAGTACCGCACGGATGTCTGCCCCGCTAACGGTGGAGATTTTCTCGATGGCTTGGGTGAGGTCGGTGAGGGTTTTCTCTCCGCTCATGTTGGGCGAAGCGTACCACTTTTTGTTACCGCCGCCGCTTACACCCGGCTGACCTCTTTCGATGACTTTAAATTTTACTGGCATAATACTTTTGTTTTTATGGGTTATACTTTAGTTTATTTATCTTAAAGGAGGGGTTACCCTCTTGGGTTCTTAAGCTGACTGCTTAGTTATCCTGGAGGCACCTTACGCTGAACCCGTTTGCTCGGTTGTTGTTGTTGCCCGCGTTGCTATTACTGCTATTGAACCATAGGTTCCAAGAGTTCGAACTATTGTTCGCCTCGCTGCTCCAGAAGTTGCCGTTGCTGCTCTGATTGTTGAACGACCCATCGTTGTTCCAACGGTTACCAGACGCCGGCAAACGGAGGCACCCCTAAAAAGCCCGACTCTGAAGGCGAAGCCAACAGAGAGAGGGCGAGCAAACTCGCACAGTTAAAGTCCATTCACACTATACACCTAAGTTTTTAGATGTAAGCGAATTCCCACTCATTATTCTCGTACCCATTGCATCGGCTGTTGCACCAAACAACACGCTGACTTATTAGCAAAGGTATGGACTTGGATTAGCTAACCTGTCTGAAGTGAAAAAATCACTCACTGATAGTTCAGCTCGAAAACATCAGCCGCCACAGACTACTCTGCCTACCATTGTATAGACCTTTGTAGCATTTTGTCTGCTTTGTTTTTCATACCCAGATGGAAGATCATTTTCGAATCTTAGAACTATTGACAAAACTTCCTTAATTATCTACATTTCAAAGAACTCACCAAAAGAACCTTTGCATAGACTACCGCGACACAAAAGACGCTACTATTTGTGTGGCTGGAGTGGGCTTATATAGCCTATCAATGCATCCTCTCGGCTAAGAAGGTATGTGTCTAAAACATACTTTCTATGCTATTCCCTCAAAAAAACAATGTTCTTTTTGGAGGGAGAAAAAACTTATTTTTTTCATTCATTTCGTCTTGAAGAGCCACTCCTTACTTTTTGAAAAGTTGGAGTGGACATCTCCCCCCGCCGGCTTGCCTTCGGCGGGCCGGCGGCATAAGCCCCAATGAACTTGCGTGCTAATCCTGGAGGCACCTTACGCTGAACCCGGTTGCTCGGTAGTTGTTGTTGCCCGCGCGGCTACTACTGCTACTGAACCACAGGGCCCAAGAGTGCGAACTATTGCCCGCCTCGCTGCTCCAGAAGTAGCCGTAGCTACTCCGACTGTTGAACGATCCATCGTTGTACCAACGGTAACCAGACGCCGGCAAACGGAGGCCTGTTTCGTTCCACATATTTGAATTACCACTGGAAGTTGTTCCAGTAGCTCCTGTAATTGCCGTATGCAACGCTTGCCACTCCGCGAGAGTAGGAACATGATAACCCTCAGGACAAGGATTATTCGCTCCATTAGCACGCCACAACTGATGACTTGAAGTTTGCTGATTAACAGAAGAGGTTACCCATGAATAATCTGATGAATTATACGGTATAAAATTGTTCGTACCTGCATTTGCCCAAGAAGAAGACACTGAACCTGAACCTGTATATTTAGGTGTACCATTTGTTGAGCTTGTCCAAGTAATGAGCTCGTGCCCGTCTGGCTTTCTCTGCCACTGGAACAATGAACCATAAGCATTATGGTCGGTTTTTGAGGTGGCTTGCTGTGTAGGATTGAAGACTGGTGAACCTACTCTTGCATACTCTGCACCCAAGTTGTTGTTTAACCAAGTTTTTCCATCTGGACCTGTAATGGGGATATAAATGAACTGATGCTCCATTTCGGTAGATGCCCAAGACGAAGGGCTACCCATATCTGCTAAACACTCCAAAGTGGTCTTACCAAAGCAACGATCGGGAATTCCGCCTGTGGCTTTTACCCCAAACGGCGTACTGGAGATATTCCCATTAAAGGTGATGGTGTAAGCCGATGCCCCCGAAATCAGATTGTACTGCTGACCGTCAGGACCATAAGTTTTCGCTTTGAAAGAGCTGCCCGACACGTTTCGCAACTTCGCCGTAATCGTTCCACTTGCCCCCGCCAAAGTCCCCGCAGGATAGTACAGCTTGAAGTTCTGAGTGCCTCCCGTATCGTTCTGAAGCGGCAAAATCTGCTCGTAAGCCAAATAACTGCCGTTGGTCGGGTTGGCATTGGTGTAAGGGATTTTCACCTCAAACTCGTAACCGTCTGGAATACCAGTGGCTGGCGAATGGTACTTTTGACCATTGTAGTTTAAAGCCACAATCAACTGGTCTTTTACTGGACCCAAAGTCGCCGTGGCTGCACTGATGTTAAAATTAGTGGTTAGGGTCGCAAACGGTGCCGAACTAAAGGTCGCCGTGGCAGTACCGGGAGCTGTTGGCGTCCCCGTTACCGGATATGTCAGCGTAAGCGACTGGTTGGCGGGGAGGGTTACGCTGCTGTTGCTACTCCCATTGATGCCCAAACCGTTGGAAATGCTGATGGCATTGCTCAAATCCAAGTTATTGAGG
>NZ_JAYWXI010000061.1:0-1383 GCF_036016955.1 Bergeyella anatis
TTTTACTATTGGAGAGTGAATAATATCGTCCACCTCTTGGGTTACAATTACGGCTTCACCAAAGTATTTACGAACGGTTTTAAACAGATACTTAATATACTCTGCCATTCCCTCTTTGGCGATGGCTTTCCAAGCCTCTTCAATCAATATCATTTTGCGAATCCCTTGGAGTCTTCGCATCTTATTGATAAAGACCTCCATAATGATAATGGTAACGACAGGAAACAATATCGGGTGGTCTTTAATGGCATCAATTTCAAAAACGATAAATCGCTTGTTGAGCAAATCCATTTCTTTGTCCGAATTTAAAAGATAGTCGTACTCGCCACCTTTGTAATACGGTTCTAAAACATTCAAAAAGTTCATCAAGTCAAAATCCTTTTCTCGGACATTCTTTTTTTCTAAGACCAGTCGATAATCTTTTTTTACAAACTCATAAAAACCATTGAAGCAAGGTTGATGCTCTGGGTCATCTTTGATGTATTGGATATAGAGATTAACCGCATTAGATAGTGCTACTTCTTCTGAACGCCTTGCGGGTTCGTCTTCGCGTTTCCAAAGGGTCATAATGAGGGTTTTGATACTTTCCCTTTTTTCTATATCGAATACATTATCGTCCGTATAAAAAGGATTAAAAGCAATCGGATTGTCTTCGGTATATGTAAAATACACGCCGTCTGTGCCTTTGGTTTTAGCGTTAATCAGTTCACAAATACCTTGATAAGAATTTCCTGTATCTACCATCAATACGTGTGTGCCTTGCTCGTAATACTGGCGTACCATATGATTGGTAAAAAATGACTTCCCACTTCCTGACGGACCGAGAACAAATTTGTTTCGGTTGGTGATAATTCCTTTTTTCATTGGCAAATCCGAAATATCCAAATGGATAGGTTTGCCTGTAAGCCTATCCGACATTTTGATACCAAATGGGCTAGGCGAACTATGGTAATTGGTTTCTTGCGTGAAGAAACATAAGGCAGGTTCTATAAAAGTGTAAAAACTTTCTTCACTCGGAAAATCCGCAGCATTTCCAGGAATACCCGCCCAATACAAAGTGGCAACATCAACTGTATTATGATGGGGTTTACATTCCATAGAAGCTAAAGCACTTCCGCAGTCATTTTTTATATTACGGAGTTCTTGCGGATTATCCGACCACGCCATAACATTAAAATGAGCCCGAATAGAAGCCTGCTTAAAAGAATGGGCTTGATTGAGATAACGGTCAATCCACTGTTTGTTAATTTGGTTTGCACGGCTGTACCGAGTGAGTGAGTGCATATTACGAGCAGACTTTTCAAATTGTTTCAAATTCTTTTCAGAGTTATCAATAAAAAGGTATTGATTATAAATATGGTTGCAACTCAATAATAAACCCAC
>NZ_JAYWXI010000062.1:0-1355 GCF_036016955.1 Bergeyella anatis
GGTAATTGCGTAAGCCTTTGGAAAGAACTCATCAACACAGATAAGCCATTCCCAAACGAACAGCTTAGACCAAATAATAAAACTCTAAAAGATATTTTATAATGGAAACGAGAGATAAAATACATTACACAGATAATAGCCTCATCAATGCGACTAACCCTATTAGTATCAACTTGATTGGTGCAGGTGGCACAGGTTCGCAAGTCTTAACCGCCTTTGCACGAATGAATACGGCACTTATAGAATTGGGACACGCAGGATTATCCGTTACTTTATGGGACGATGATACCATTAGCCAAGCCAATTTAGGCAGACAACTTTTTGCCGAAAGTGAAATGGGCTTATATAAGTCGGTGGCACTTATCAACCGAGTAAACCGCTTTTTTGGGACAAATTGGAAAGCCAAGACTATCAAATTCTCAAAGGATTGTCAGAAAAACAATTCTCACGAGATTGTCAGTAATTTATATATTTCGTGTGTGGATAGTGTACAAGCAAGGTTTGAAATTGCGGACATCATCAAGGATTGTTCACAGAATACCAATCGGTATCAAAGAAATAAGCCTTTGTATTGGTTAGATTTTGGTAATAGCCAACACACAGGACAAGTGATTTTATCCACGATAGGCAAACACGAGCAACCAAAGTCAGAAAAATTCACGACCATAAAAAAACTCCCTTTTATTACCGATGAATTTGCCAGCTTATTAAAACAATCCGAAGAAATAGACGACACACCGAGTTGTTCACTTACAGATGCTTTACACAAGCAAGATTTGTTTATTAACTCGACCCTTGCTCAAATGGGTATTTCTTTGCTTTGGGATATGTTTAGAAACGGATTTATCAAGTATAGGGGGTTCTTTTTGAATTTAAAAGAGTATAGAACACAGCCTTTGCCATTGTAAGGCAAGGGCGGTTCAAAAAAGACTTTGCATACATTCGTCATTAAGCGATAAATCTCTGCAAGGCAGGTTTATCGCTACACTCTTCATTTCTTTAAAGACTTTTTTGAACCCAACCAAAGGATACAAGCCTATGGCTTATAATGCCGTACAAGTACGACTTTTTATAAGCAAAACGCTTGAGATTTTTTGCGGACTTCTTTTTCTTTCTGAGGCAAAGAAAAAGAAGCAAAAAGAAGCCCAATCTTAGAAATGGATTAGCGGTTGGTTTTTGAATATTCAATGCCTTATAATCATTGATGCTAAAAAACAATTCGTAAACTTTTAGATAATCGTTACATTGCCTTATAGTTATTCTCCAATATTTTTAGTACATCGCTCTCTTTGTACAAAATTTTACCCTCAATTTGAATGTAAGGCAAAAAGCCATCATCTCTATATTGTTGGAGG
>NZ_JAYWXI010000063.1:0-1226 GCF_036016955.1 Bergeyella anatis
CGTTAGCGGTAATTTTACCAAACAGAATGTTGAACATAAAAAAATATAATCCGATGAAGCTATAAGTAACTGTTCAAAATAAAAAAAGTGAAACTTTTTTATTGCTTTCAAAAAGCAGTGAGAATTTCTATTATCAACTTTTAAAAATTAGAAGAAATGACGCAGTTACAAATGATTAACAAAACAAAATCTATAGCTCAACAAGACGAAAATGTTTCCGCTGTTTTTATGTATGGTTCATTTACTAAAAGCGAAGGAGATAAATATTCTGATATCGAATTTTACATCTTTTTAAAAAATAAAGAAAATTTCTCGTCGGAAAAATGGGTAAATCAAATTCATCCTGTGGCATTATATTTTACAAATGAATATGGAAGCGAAGTTGCTATTTTTGAGAATATGGTCAGAGGCGAATTTCATTTTTTAAAAACGGAGGAAATTGAAATTATCAAATCTTGGGACGGAATTGTTGCATTTAGCGATTTTGACCAAATGAACCTAATCGACAAAGACGGACATTTAACGAAAACACTAAATCAAATCAAAACGAAATCGCCCGAAAGAATAACAAATGAAAACATCTTGTGGTTAAGTCAATCATTACTGAATGTTATACTGACAACAAGCAACTTAATTAAGCGAGAAGAATTTGCTCATGCTCATCATAGTTTATCAAATGTTCAGAAATATTTGCTTTGGCTTATTAGAGCAAGAACAAACAAAACCCAACATTGGGAAAGTCCAACTAAAAGTCTTGAAAAGGATATTGATACGACTTGGTATTTTGCGTATAAAACAGTAACATCGGATTTAAATCCTAAAAATATAATTTTAGCTTTTGAAAACTCATTAAATTTATCGGAAAAACTATTTGACGAACTAAATATTGAACCAAAAATGAAAGAAATCCTACATGAAATAAGAAAAAACTACCGCTAACATCGGTTTGGCGAAATGGCGGGTTATGGGAAATATAGAAAGTTCGTACATTTTTTGTCGCAACAGCTTTTTATATTTCCTTTTTTGTTAATTTAGTAAATAATAAAAAGCTGTTGCTCAAGTTAGTGAAAGATTGAAAGTTTTGGCTTTCTAATCCGCCACTATCGCCAAGCCGCGGCCCGTTATGTGAAAGAATAAAACGGCACCTCCAAAAAGAAAGTGCCGTTTCGAAATTAAATTTATAAATTCTCAATCCACTACTTCTGAAACAGTTGATTTTTCTATTA
>NZ_JAYWXI010000064.1:0-1204 GCF_036016955.1 Bergeyella anatis
AAAAGTAAGCGGGATTGACGCATTAAAAATCCATAGAAGTCATCTACCACTTCATCGGATACAATAATGGTAAATTCATCGTGCTTGCCTGTGTATTGATGTATCTCTACCTTAAAATGCTCTCGTTCCAAAAAAGGTTTGCCACCTATATAAAGCGTGGGCATCACCACGGGGTTATTCACATCGGCTAAAAAGTCTTGATAGGTCTTGATGTGAAGAGGGTGGTCCGGATTATTCAAAGGATTATTAGTCATAGTATTTGAGATTACATAGTATTATTACTTACTGTACTTGATACAATTGTTTACATATCTCTAAATCAATTTTAATTTTATCATACTCTTCTTTAAGTGCCTTATTGATAGTGCTAAGACTGTCCATTGTTTTTTGCTCCGTTGAAAATTGTTTAAGTTGCTTCTTAGCATCTATCAACTGTTTATAGGCTATAATGGTATTATTGTACATATTCTTATTTTTCAGAGTATCTTTAGGTAATTGTTTATACATATCTGCCAATATTGACAAAGCCAATTTTTCATTAAAAAAATCATCTTTATACCCCGAAGTTCCTATTGAGTCCACAGCTGCTTTAACTTTTTCTAATTGATATGAGAAATTATCCTGTGTCTGCATTTCTTTTTCTATACGCTGATTTTCTCGCTTCAAAAGCATATTTTCCTCAAAAGGAAAAGCGATATTAAATGCCATAGCAAACATCAAAAGACCTACCGACAGAGTGAAGAACAAAATAAAAAATAGATAGGCTTTTCTTCTTTTATCTTTATTGAGTATTTCCATAATGAATTCTGTTTAGTTTTACAATAATTTTTAGTCTGCTAAGAAGGTTTTGCTTCGTCTTGGCTGAATAACCGCTTCATTTTCATCTGTAACTTCCGATACAAAAATACTTCCGTCTTTTTTCTTACCAATGTAATCTAAACGACTTAACATTGAGAATAACTCCTCCAAAGTACGCATAAAATTTTTGATTCTAAAGACTGCTACGTCCATCTGATTATGGTCATAATCGGTATTGATGACCTGGGTAAACAAAGATTCAAATTCACCTTGGGTAACATTACACCATTGGGCAAAATAATTTAACAACTCTTCTTTACCCACTCCTGAACGAGCATCTGTAAAATTTTTAAGTATCCTTGCCAAAGAAATTACCGATAATAACATATGTACAGGAGGCATATGT
>NZ_JAYWXI010000065.1:0-1155 GCF_036016955.1 Bergeyella anatis
GCTGAATTCAACTTGCAAATGCAACAGAATTCTGATTAATAATTTGTTTAAATTTTTCGTTTGGCGTGAGGTATCCAAGTCTTTTACGAGGTCGATTATTGAGTTTATTTTCAATCCACTTAATCTGTTTGTTGGTTACTTCACTAAAGTCCTTACCCTTTGGGATATACTGCCTGATAAGCCCGTTGGTGTTTTCATTGGCACCACGTTCCCATGAGTGGTATGGTTTGCAAAAATAGAATTTTATTTCCAATTTTTGCGCAATTTCCTCGTGCTTTGCAAACTCCTTTCCATTGTCAGCCGTAATTGTGTGTATTAAGTTTTTCACTTTCCGCAGTGCCCATACTGCAATCTTAGCTACCGGGATGGCTTCTTTTCCCGACAACTTGCGTATCCAGACCCTGCTTGTTGCTCTGTCGTTAATGGTAAGAATGGCACCTTTGTGGTTCTTACCAATAATTGTATCTATCTCTAAATCACCAAATCTCTCCTTCAGTTCCACTATCTCGGGACGCTCATCAATATCCACCCTGCCTGGGATAAATCCTCGCCCTGCATTTTTAGAACCACGTTTGGCATACCTGCGACCTTGTCTGCGAAGATATTTGTGCAGTTTGCCACCCCGCCGCTTATCCTCCCAAATCCAGCGATATATCGTTTCGTGAGATACCATCGCAATTCCCTCCAAGCGGCTCCTGCCGACAATCTGCTCCGGGCTGAATCCTTTCTTCAACAGCTTTATTATCCGTTTTCTCATTGCCGGTGTAAGCACTTCCTTGCGATGTTTTTGCTGCTTGCGCCTGTCTGCTTTTCGCTGGGCAAGCTCCATGCTATAGCTACCACTTCGGGCGTCGCAATTGCGCTTTATCTCCCTGTAAACAGTGCTTTTATCTACTCCGATAGCTTCCGCTATTGCTTTTTTGCTCATCGGTATTTGCAACATCATAGAAATTGCATACCTTTGTTCCTCGGTTATATGTTTGCTCATCTGCAACTTTTTTTTCTTTGGACGGACAATTAAAGCAAAGATAGCAAACTTTATCCATTCAGAGTGAGAGAAAGGGGGACATTGTCTCTCTTTCCTCTCTGAAAAATAAATGTTTTTATTGCTTATTATCCGCACCCAAAAAGTTGCATTTATAAGTTGAATTCAAG
>NZ_JAYWXI010000066.1:0-1132 GCF_036016955.1 Bergeyella anatis
GAAAGCTTATACCTATAACAAAAGACGATTCAAATGATTCTGAACCGTCTTCGTATAGTATTGAAATGTATTGAATTATTCCTCTTCCTTCTCAACCAAATGTTGTAAATCTGGGTCATTAGCAATTCTCTCCATTTCACTTTCTACAAGGGTTACAATATCGGTTTTGATTTGCTTGTAATTCGCCTCTACTTGTCGTTTCATTTCTTCATCACTGAAGGATAAAATGTTAGGTATTTTTTTGTAGGCTTTAGTTTCTTTGGCGACCTTCTCATTATCTACCACAATTTGAGCGTGGAATATCTTTTGGTCGATACGCTGATCGAAGTTATCCGATACCGAACCAACAAACATCCCTTGTGTAAGATTAGATATTTTACTGGGTGGAATTAAACTATCCATTTGAGTGCTAATCGAGGTCGATTTATCACTTCGGTTGATGGTCATACTCTGGCGTTTTTGTAATACCTTTCCGAAACGCTCGGACAAGGTTTTCGCGGTTTCGCCAACTACCTGTCCACTAAAAATATTACCTACCGTATTTTGGATTACTTTACTCTCTTTATCCCCATAATCACGAGTAAGCTGTGAAAAATCTTGAAAACCTAAACAAACCGCTACTTTATTACTCCTTGCTGTAGCAATTAAGTTATCCAATCCACGAAAATAAATTGTAGGTAACTCATCAATAATTACAGACGATTTTAACTGCCCCTTTTTATTGATGAGTTTTACAATACGAGAGTTATAAAGCCCTAAGGCCGCCGAATAAATATTTTGCCGATCAGGATTATTACCAACACAAAGAATTTTAGGCTCTTTTGGGTTGTTAATATCTAATGAAAAATCATCACCCGTCATTACCCAGTATAATTGTGGTGAAATCATTCTTGAAAGTGGAATTTTGGCACTCGCTATCTGTCCTTGTAATTGGTCTTGGGCTCCGCCTTGCCAAGCGTCCATAAAAGGTGATAAATAGTTTTCCAATTCGGTGTAGGAAGTTAAAATCGTAAAGATGTCTGCATAGGGCTTATTTAGTAATTCAATGGCGTGTGGGAAGGTACAATACTTACCATTCTCATAGATTTTCAAAAACCAAATGATAGCGGCTAACAAAATGATGGGCGATTCC
>NZ_JAYWXI010000067.1:0-1130 GCF_036016955.1 Bergeyella anatis
GTTAGCAGAGATTGTTTATAATACTCAGCAAAATAATATTATTAAACCATTAAATAACATAAAACTGACAAATATGAAAAAATTAATAATGTTTATTGTGACTTTAATTCTTTTGAGTTGTTCTACAAAAAAAGTAGCGATAACTAAAATACCTATATTGATGGACCCAGAAGCAAAAGCAGCTGGATTTAATGTTTTTTATGTTCCAATAAAACTTGAAGGCGTTGAAAAAGAGTTTAAGATGCAATTTGACTTAGGACTTGATGTGAGTGTTATTTATGGAAACTCTTTAAAAACTATTTATGAAAAATATCCAAAATTAAAACAAAACTATTTTGATAGGGAAGATTATCAAATTTTAAAAACAAAATACTTTATTTCTGAAACTGATAGTAGTATTGATAGTCTTTTCGTTTTCCCCAATTATGGCTCTGATGAGAAATATGAAAAACAAGACAATATAGGTAGCATTGGTGTAAACCAGTTCAAAAACAAAATCTTACTGATAAACTACAAAGAACTTTACATGCAAATATATGACGATTACAATCAAATTGATAAGGACAAGTTTGACTTTACCTCGATGACTATTACAAAGAATAATAAAATTATTTTAAAACTTAAAGCAGGGGATTCATTAGCTGATTTTTTGTTTGATACAGGAAACGGAGTCCCAATAGCAACTATAAACAAAACTTTTTTTGACAATCAAACCGAAAATCAAAAAGAATTAAGAGATACCATTAGTGGCAACAGTTGGGGAGAAACAATTAATTTGTACGGAGCAAAACAACAAAAGAAAATAAGTGTGGGAAACACAAATCTTGCAATCGGCAATAATAGGATATATTACACACAAGCTAAAAGTATTTTAGATTTATATAAAGATTTGGGTGTTGAACATTCAATGGGAAATAACTTCTTTATGGATAAAACAATACTATTTGACTTTCAAACAAATCAATTTGCAATAATGAAAAAATGAAACAGAAACAACCTCTGCTAACAAGGTATTGCCAAAAGCGGGGCTGAAGTGCTTCTATTGAACTTTTTTTGTATATTTGAACATTGGTATTTCTATTGAGCTTGGGTGCCAAAAACCCCCGCCTTCAGCAATACCCGACCGTTGT
>NZ_JAYWXI010000068.1:0-1092 GCF_036016955.1 Bergeyella anatis
GGGCTTTTTAGCACTAAAACTCATTAGAATTCCTACCGTTTAATTTATTCCAAATGTTTGATAGAAATCCGTCAGCCCCGCTTGCGGCAATACCTTGTTATACGATGTTTGTTTTAATTTCCCCTATATGTCGAGTAACCAAAAGGTGATAAAGTTATAGGTACGTGATAATGTTCATTGTTGATAAGTTCAAAAACTACCTCAATGAATGGATAGAATGATTTTTGTCCGAGGGTTTCAAAATACGAACTTGTATGAAATGTTAATTTATAAACACCTATATTATTTGTGCCATCTTGTTTTAAAAAGTCTTTTATTCTTCCGTTATCATCTGTGCTTTTTTCATCAATTTTTATCCATTTGTTATCTTTATCTTTCTTGGACAATGTGATTTTCACCCCTGTCGCTGGCTTACCTGCTGTAATGTCTAGAATATGACTCGACAACTGATATCTTGTCTCTTGTGCAAAACCAAACTGTAATGCAGCTATAAAAGCTAAAAATAGAAGTGCTACTTTTTTCATTTTTTTGTTTTTTTAGTTAATAATTAATTTTAAAATTAAGATTTTGTATTGCAGTTACCGCTATAAAATGGTCGTTTTCGCCACTACCACCTCCTGATATGCCTATACTGCCTATTAATTCTCCGTCTTTCCAAACGGGTACTCCTCCTCCTAATAAAAGTAATTCGGCAATCGTATTTAAATTTTTTGAGCTTGAACTAGCATCTGCCTTTTTCATTAACTCTAAACTTGCTGTCTTTGTAGAAAGAGCTGTAAAGGCTTTTCGTTTTGACGCCTCGGTATTATGAGGTCCAACATTGTCTCCCTTAAGCAAAAGAATAACTGTACCTGATGCATCTAAAACAGCAATTGATACATTTTTCCCCAGTTTAAGAGCTTCTATATTTGCCTGTTTAGCCAACTCTAATGCACCAAATTGATTTAAACTTGTTGATTGGGTCGTACTATTCTGCCCCCATACAATCAATGGAAATATTAATAAGAATAGTATCATTTGAAAGAGGTTTTTTGTCAACATAATTCTTTGTCTTTTATTTATGTTTGTCTTTAAATATCGTATAACGGGAAA
>NZ_JAYWXI010000069.1:0-1083 GCF_036016955.1 Bergeyella anatis
TCAGCTTTTTTTTAATAATTTAGCTTCTGTGGAAACACATCGGCTACGTCACTGCTAAATTGAACTTTCGGTTCAATTTATCCGCCACTTCGCCAATGCGTTTCCCGTTATGGGCCATTTTTGAATGACAATGCGAATAGATACAGACAAACAAATGAATTTACTTAGTGATAAGAACGTTGCAATAATTGGTGGTGGCTCCGGATGGAACCTATCATTGGGTAATTGGTTATTTTCTCACGGAAGAAGAGGCCAGGGGAACACAGGTTCACGATGCAGTAATTCCAAATCCCCGCATGGTGTTCATTTCACCTACAATTTACAAAGTACTTCCATGAAAGTAGCATTGATTGTTGCTGTTGATCAGCAATTCGGTATTGGAAAGAACAATGATTTGATGTGGCATTTGCCTGCAGATATGAAATTTTTCAAAGAAACAACCACGGGACATATTGTGGTTACAGGTAGAAAAAACTACGATTCCATTCCGGAACGTTTTCGGCCGTTGCCCAACCGCGAGAATGCGGTCTTAACACGCAATACCGAATATCATGCTCCTGGAGCAGTTGTTTTTTCTTCCTTGGAATCCTGTTTGGATCATTATAAAAATGAAGTGGAACGAACCGTTTTCATAATTGGAGGCGGACAAATTTACCGAGAAGCTTTAGCGCTTGATTGTGTTCAAGAGATGTTTATTACCCATGTGCAGGGCGAATTTGGTGCAGATACCTTCTTCCCGAAATTCGAAGCTGTCGCTTGGAATGTTGAAACGGTAGCAACCCAAGCAGTGGATGAGAAAAATGCCTATGCGTTTGAAGTGAAAAGGTATTGGAGGTAACGTGATTACTTGATGAGAAATAAGAAATCATTGTCTACCTACTTTCGTTATATTTGATCAAATAAAGAAACAAACCTGCACAAAAACATCAAGTATTATGCTGTTTTGTACAGAAAAGCCGTATCAATAAATAAGTTATGTGTAATTTTAGCCGCAAACGCAGTTAAAACAAAAAGGCTCCGAATTTCGGAACCTTCTTTTTATCATTTCATTTTTCTAAAAAACTTGTACAACAAATCGATTTT
>NZ_JAYWXI010000070.1:0-1082 GCF_036016955.1 Bergeyella anatis
TATAAAAGTAAGCGTAAACAGACAAAAGCAATTTTGCTAAAGGTTTTGTTTTTTTATCTCTAAACATTAAATACAAAGGCTTTATCGGTATATGATATAATGAATGGTTTGTATAAAAAGTTTCTTCAACGGATAAATAAGTTTCTTCTTCGTTTTTTAATACCCTCAAATTAGCATAAAATTTATTTTGATGTAACTGCTTTTTTGTGTGGTGGTAGGCTAAATGAACATTATACGGATAAGGTTCACTTTTAACATTAGGAGTTTCAAATCCATAATGCTCGGCAAGTTTAGAAAGGGACTTAAAAAAATCCCTTTCGTTGATACTTACTTCTTGGATTTCTACCATTTTAGGTAAAAAAACATTTCTTAGAATAGCATCGGAACTTGCTCTTTGGGTACGCTTTTTTGCTTGTCTTTTTGGACTTCGCTGTGGTCTTTGGGGCGGTGTATCCATTCCAAAAACTCCGCAAGTTGTCGGCACAATAGTTCGTTGCGTTGGGTGTTCTTCTGTGGTTGGGATAAAATTCCCTTGATGATATGTTTGTTTTGCATAATTCATTTTGTTTTATTTGATTGTTCCTTTGTTAATAAATTTCTTGTCTATGTAAAGTTTGATTTCTCCTTTTTCAAAGCCTTGCTTTAAGGCTATATATTTGATATAATCATCATACGCTTTGCCTTGAAAATTCTCGCCTATAAGGTTTTTAAAAATTACCTTAATTGATGTTATATCGCCCTTTAATATCCATTGTCCATTTTGGTGGATTTCTGCTCTGTCTTTTGTTTCCATAACATACTCATACTGTTTAGCCTTTCGTACCCATAATACTTTCAAATTTGTAAACCACACTATCCTCCTCAATTTTTGGGGTGGACACTTTCGCTGTGGTAAGTATCGGATATTGGTTTGAATAAAAATTTAACACACTTTCCACACTCCATTGGGGATTAGGGTCTGTAAGTGTTATTTCTTGTCCGTTATCTTTGAGTTTAAATACTCTCTTTAATTCTGTCGTTAATAACATAATTTCTATTTTTTAAGGTTAATTATTCCGTTGCAAATAAGTCGGGTTGAAAGA
>NZ_JAYWXI010000008.1:0-135542 GCF_036016955.1 Bergeyella anatis
ACAGAACTAAGTTGGTATATATCAATATACGAAAAACCTGTAAAACAACTAAAAAGGGCTAAATCCCTAACTAATTCTATGAGCTTTTTCATTCTTTCAGAAAAATCATCATAAGGTGTGTATTCAATGAGTTTTATAATCTCTGATTTTAAGAGATAACCTCTATCTTTTGGTACAAGTGTATTTTTATAGTGCCGAAAAGGATTAACAATAATGATGTTGTCATTTAACGCTCTTTTTATGGTTCGTAAAAGCGGTCCCATATTACCATAAATACTATTGTGGTCTAACCCTCTCTCTATTCTAAGATAATAGTCATAATCATCAATAAAGGTTTTGTCAAGCTCTATCAATTCTATATCGTCTCTGTGAAGTTTTTCTTTAAGAAATCGTTCTAAATTTCCATAGGCATTTTTATGAGTATTATAACTTCCTGGGGCTCTCAATTTCTTCTCAACTTTGAGTTCAAAATCTTTGAGTAAACCCTGAAAGCATTTTAATAAGGTGTGCCCCGAATGTTCTCTGCCTAAATATCTATCTTTTACTTTTTTTGCAGTTACATACCCCTCGTATTTTAGCATATCGCTATAAATATTCTGGATATTGGTTTCAATGGCTTTTAATTTTTTGTTGATTTGCTTAGCTTCGTCGGTTTTTCCGCAAACCTGACTGTTTTGTAAATCCAACGAAGGAGATAAACTCAACTTGGTAGAAAAGGGTTCATTTTTTCCGTTAATGGTAATCCTTGCCATAATGGGAATAGTTCCATCGGCTTTCGGATTTTTTCTTTTTAGGTAAAACAATACTGTGAATGTTGTTCTTTTGGTCTGTTTCATCACTCCATATTTTATAGTTACTAAATTAGTTTCTATTGAGTAACAATGAAAGATGAAATTTTACGCAAATTACTGAAATATAACCTCTTTAATGAAAAACTTTCTATACAAATCAAGTAACTGATAAGTAACTCAACTTTGTCATTTGAGGTCAAATCTCAGTAAATCACAGTCTGCAAGTTAAAGGTAAATGAACAATTAATCTCTTATTTTACAACTAATTATGATTTTTTTCATAATTTTGCTTTTTGACTAAATGTTTATTTTATAGAATCTGCGGATAATTATTGTACTTTTTACTATCAAGACCATTTTGGAATAAAAAAAACACTCATTAGAACCACGCTAAAATCAATTTTGGAACAAACCCAATCCGAAAAAATTCTTCGTAGTCATCGTTCGTTTATCATAAACTTAAAAAAGGTGATAAGTATTAAAGGTAATGCTCAAGGTTACAAATTGAGACTACAAAATTGTGATTATGAAGTTCCTGTGTCTCGAAAATATATGGAAGAAGTAAAGAGTCAATTAAATGATTGATAATCAAAGTTTGACAAACACCACATTTCTTTGATAAACAGCCCTTTTATTTTCAAACCCCATTTTTTCATAGCAACTTTGCAATAAAAAAAAGATGAAGCAACTATTTTTCATTGGTTTTTATTGTGTCATTTTATCACTCACTTCTTGTCAACCTACTGCCCGACTTCTCAAATACATACCTTCTCAAAAAATTGAAAGACTAACTTTTGAAGAATCGTCTAACAAGGATTTTCCATTTCATTGCAATGAATCTGAAAACGATTATATTAAGCAATTGAACGACAATTACGGATTACAAAATATGGTCAAAGGAAAAACGGAAATTGAAGCAGTCGGAATATTGACCAATTGGACAAATAAACAGTGGCCACATTCAGGAAATAATGTTCCATCAAAGTCTGATGCAATAAGCATTTTACGAGAGGCAAAGCAAGGGAAAAAATTCAGATGTGTGGAATATGGAATTGTAAATGCCTCTGTTTTAAATGCGGTAGGGTTAAAAGCCCGAACCATTGGACTGAAAACAAAAGACGTGGAAAAAGTTAAATATGCAGGCGGACACGTGGCTTCAGAAGTTTACCTTTCGTCATACAAAAAATGGATATTTGCAGACGCTCAATTTAACGTTATCCCATTCTTAAATGACATTCCTCTTAATGCTGTCGAGCTTCAAAAGGCTATTATAGGAAATAAACAAGAATTGCAGTTTAAACGAAACGGAATTATTATTGACAGCAAAGAAAAAAGCGATTATTTAAAATTCATCTCAAAATATCTCTTCTATTTTGACATCAACTTTGACAATCGAATCGGAGTAGCAGACAAAGAAAAACACAATGGATTCTATAAGTTAATGCTTGTTCCTATCGGTAAAGAAAAACCAAAAACTTTTCAACGAGATTCAAAAATTGAAGCAATTTATACAAATTCCATAAATACTTTTTATACAATACCAAACTAATATAAAAGACTGAAACAAACTAAAAATGCTCAATCTATTTCTTGAACCTATTTTACATATTCTGATTTTAATTCCTTTTATCCTACTCTTGCTGAAAGAAAAGTTGGCATTAAATTTTCAAAGAATTTTCGCCTTTTCAATTTGCTATATCGTATATGAAATCGCTCTTGTCTTACCCAAAATCAGTCCAATATTTGAATTTATAAAAAGCAGTTGGAATTGGGAAGGTAAATTATTCGGAATCGTTTGGGCAATAATCGCTTATTTCTTATTTAGAAACCTGTTCAGAGAAAATGACTTTTTCACTTTTCGGCAAAATAAGAAAGGCTTTAAAAGTGCTATAATTGGAGCGATTTCAATTGTTATTTTATCAATAACTATTTGGTTCATTCTTGGAAAATCAACATTTGATTACGAAACATTGTTTTTTCAAATTTCACTTCCAGGAATAGATGAAGAAATGATTTTCAGAGGAATTCTATTTGGACTTTTGCTAAGTTCATTAAAAGAAACTATTCCAGTAATAGGAAATCCAGCAACTTTAATTATCTCAATACTTTTTGGACTAACGCACGCATTAACTTTGGACAAAAGTTATTCTATAAATTTTGAACCGATTTACTTTATGCAAACAGCATTTGCAGGCTATGTTTGGGCTTGGATAACGCTGAAAAGCAGAAGCATTTTATTATCAATGATCTCACATAATTTGAGTAACTTTTTTGGAATTCTTGTAACAATGATTAAATAGTGAAAAAAGAAAAACGGCATATAACAAGGTATTGCCGCAAGCGGACTGAAACTGTTTTTTAGAAACTTCAATTTATCTTTGAAATATCGTGTTTTAGTTAAAGTTAGGTGCTAAGAAGCCCTACTTTCGCAATACTTTTTCCGTTAGCAGCAGTTTGGCAAAAGTGGAGGGCAGTACTCACAGACAATTTTGAGGTTAATCAATCGCTGGATCTCCGCATAAACATTTGTAGCGAACCCCGCCCCGAGCACTCCTAACCTATTTTAACCTGATTTTCTAAGCCTCAGAGTCTTCCCAACAAAAAAGCATCCGCTTAAAACGGATGCTTTTACTTTATGATTTAAACAGCTTAAGCCAAAACTTCTTTCACCTTGTTTGCTGCTTCCTCCAGCGTAATTGCCGAGTGAATAGGCAATCCTGCCTCGTCGATCAATTTCTTCGCTTCTTCGGCATTCGTTCCTTGCAATCTCACGATCAAAGGAACCGGGAACTCTCCTACAGCCTTGTAAGCATCCACAACCCCTTGGGCCACTCTGTCGCAACGCACAATTCCTCCAAAGATATTGATAAGGATTGCCTTAACGTTCGGATCTTTCAAAATGATGTCAAATGCCGTCTTCACACGAGCAGCATCCGCCGTACCTCCTACATCCAAGAAGTTTGCAGGGTTACCACCGGACAATTTAATAATATCCATGGTGGCCATTGCCAAACCGGCACCGTTAACCATACAAGCCACATCACCGTCCAACTTCACGAAGTTAAGCCCGGCCTCTCCGGCCTCTACATCCATCGGATCCTCTTCTCTCTTATCTCTAAGTTCGGCCAAATCTTTGTGACGGAAAAGCGAGTTATCATCCAATGTCACCTTCGCATCCACCGCGATGATTTTATCGTCGGAGGTTTTAAGCACCGGATTAATCTCGAAAAGCGAAGCATCAATACCTACGTAAGCATTGTAAAGGTTGGTAATGAATTTGGTGAATTCTTTAAATGCATTACCGGAAAGCCCTAAATTAAATGCAATTTTACGGGCTTGAAACCCTTGCAAACCTATAGCTGGATCAATGGTCTCCTTATGAATCAAGTGAGGGGTTACTTCAGCCACGTGTTCGATATCCATCCCTCCTTCTGTGGAATAAACCACCGTATTTTTACCCTGAGCACGATCCAAAAGAATGGACACGTAGAACTCCTTGGTTTCGGACTCTCCCGGATAGTAAACATCCTCCGCAACCAAAACAGAGTTCACCAGCTTACCTTCAGCAGAAGTCTGAGGCGTCACCAAACGCATCCCGATAATGTTCTGCGCATTCTCTTTCAATTTATCCATGTTCGGAGAAAACTTTACGCCACCGCCTTTACCACGGCCTCCCGCGTGAACCTGAGCCTTAACGACCCATCCCTCGTTTCCTGTAAGCGCTTTCAACTTATCTGCAGCTTCTACCGCCTCATCAACGTTATTGGCTACAAACCCGCGCTGGATAGCAACGCCATACTTCGCTAAAATCTCTTTAGACTGATACTCGTGAAGATTCATAATATTTTTTTGTTAGATTTTCAATTTTTTAACGTTCCACAAATTTAAGAAAAAGATGCAAACGACCGAATCCGTGCACGATTTTTTTTGATTTTTTGTGAACAAAAACAGTTTGCTTCTCTTCCAACCTGCCCTCAAAAGCCTTCTCATTCGACTGAAAATCAACCTCAAAACCTCCACCAAACCTCAAAACGAAAAAAACGACCGAATCCCTGCCTGCAAAAACAATTCTCTGCCATCGGATTTAGAAGCTACATTTTCCAAATTCACTATTTTTGCACCGTGCATATCAATAAAAAAGACCTCGTAGAATTAGAGTTTCCGGAACTGCTTTCGGAAATTGCGCCTTTGGCCTACTCTCCCAAGACGGCAGACCAAATCATGAACCTTCGTCCAATGGCTTTGGAAGATGCCGAATTGGCTTTAAAAAAGACGTCGGAGTTTCTCACCAGTTTTGAAAGCGAAAATGCGATTCCCTTCAACGAATACGAAGATATTGAAGACGAATTAAAACTTATGCAGATTGAGAATTTCCGTTTGGACAATAAAGCCTTTATCAAAATAAAGGCCCTGACCGAACAAATCGGAAAACTCCAAAAATTTTTCCCTTCCCTTCCCGAAACGTTCCCACATTTGCTTGAAGAAGTCCGCCATCTTGAATTCCGCAAGGAAATCATCGATAAAATCGACAAGGTTTTCAACCGCTTTGGTGAGGTCAAAAACGATGCCTCGCCCGATCTTCACCTTTTACGAACCGAAATCCAGCAAGCCCGAAAGACCATCGACGAAAACTTTAACCGCGCACTCACCGCTTCTGCCGACTTCTTGGAAGACATTCGGGAAACCATCATCGAAGACCAAAGGGTTTTGGCCGTAAAATCCGGATTCAAAAAAAGAGTGGCAGGGCGAATCCTGGGGCTTTCCAAAACGGGATCCATCACCTACATCCAACCGGAGTCCGTCGTAAATCCGTACTTCAAATTGAGAGAAAATCAGGAGGAAGAAAAAAAAGAAATCGACCGCATCCTTCGGAAATTAACCGCCGAAATAGCCCTCTATACGCCTGAACTATCCGAATACCAAACCTATATTTTCAGGCTGGACCTCACTCGCGCCAAAGCCAAATTTGCAGAAAAAATCAACGGGGTTTTACCCAAAATCAACCGTCATAAAACCCTAAGGCTAAAAGACGCCTACCATCCGTTGCTATGGCTTCAGAATACCGCCGAAAACAAAAAAATCCATCCCCAGACGCTTACCCTCACCGAACACAATCGCATCATCTGCATTTCCGGGCCTAATGCCGGAGGAAAATCCATCACCTTAAAAACAATAGGGCTGCTGCAGTTGATGCTTCAAAGCGGTCTATTGATTCCGGTGCATCCCAAGTCCGAAATGTTCTTCTTTGACAAAATCATGACGGATATCGGGGACAATCAATCCATCGAAAACCATCTTTCCACCTACTCGTCCCGGTTGAAGAAAATGGCAGGCATCATTCGTGAAGCCGACTCCAACACCCTTCTCCTGATCGACGAATTTGGTACGGGGTCCGATCCAGAACTCGGCGGGGCATTGGCTGAGAGTTTTTTGGAATTCTTTTACGACAAAAAGTCCTTTGCCATTATCACGACCCACTACACCAACATCAAGCTTGTTGTGGAGCAACTGCCCAACGCCACCAATGCCGCCATGCTCTTTGACGAACATTCTTTAGAACCACTCTACAAATTGGAAGTCGGGCAAGCCGGAAGTTCCTTCACCTTCGAGGTGGCCGAAAAAAACCGAATCCCACGGTTCATCATTCAAAAAGCACGAAAAAAAGTGGAACGCGACGTGGTCAATTTGGATAAAACCATCGTAAAGCTGCAGCAGGAAAAATTTGAGGTCGAAAAACTAAAATCCAACCTCACCGAACAAAAAGAAAACGTGGAAGACAAAAGGGAAAACCTTCAGAAGCTAAACACCCAGCTGGAACAAAAACTTTTCAACTTCCAAAAACTTTACGAGGAGGAGCATCGCAAACTGCAATTCGGCAATAAGGTTGAGGCCTTCATCGAGGCCTACATCAAAGGACGCCCCCGAAAAGACCTCGTCCGAGATTTCGTCAAAATACTGGAGCAGGAAAAATACCGAAAACTCGGCACCGACAAAGACGAATCCAAACGCCTGCAAATCATTAAGCGCAAAATCACCCAACAGCTTAAAAAAACAGACGTTAAAGAAAAAATTGCCCAAACCAACGAAAAATTAGAGCTCAAAAAGCAGCAGGAACGCGCCGTATGGCTCAAACCCGGGCAACGCGTCAGAATTGCGGGATCCACCAGCGTCGGCACCATCGAAGAAGTCCTAAAAAATGGAAAAGTTACCGTGAATTACGGCAAGTTCAAAACCCAAATTAACGCCGACGAATTAGAACGAATCTAAAAACCCATGAAAGCCCTTGTCATCGGAGCCACAGGCGCCACAGGAAAAAAGCTCGTCCAAAACCTTTTGAAAGACGACGATTATCGTGAAGTTCATATTTTCGCAAGGAATCCCGTGGCCTTTTCCCACGAAAAACTCACCGTTCATTGCATTGACTTCAACCGTCCCGAACAATGGAAACACAACGTTTGCGGTGAGGTCTTATTTTCTTGTTTGGGAACCACGCTCAAAACCGCCGGAAGCAAGGCTCAACAACGAAAAGTGGATTTCGATTACCAGTTTCATTTTGCCCAAGCTGCAAAATCCAACCACGTTAACCATTACGTTTTGGTTTCGTCCTATGGAGCCGATGCGCGGTCTTCGTTTTTCTACCCCCGAATGAAAGGAGAACTGGAAGAAGCTGTTGTAAAATTAGATTTCAATCAAACCACCATCTTCCGCCCCGGCATGTTGGAACGGGAAAACTCGGATCGTCCCGCAGAAGTATGGGGCGTCAAAATATCGAAACTATTTCTCCGATGGGGAAGACTAAAAGCCTACCGCCCCTTGCCCGTCGAACAACTGGCCAAAGCCATGATCAACCGCTCCAAACAGAACCAAAAAGGAACAGCCGTGGTCAGTTTGGACGAAATCCTCCCCCTTGCCACGGCCGAAACTTCCTCTTACTAAAAGACAAGAGTTACATCTTGGTGAATTTCATCAAAAGTAAGCTCCCTTTGTAAAGCTCCAGTACATTACCGTTAACCCTGTAACGATCGGCTTGGCGAAGCATATTCAAGAAATTGGATTCCGTGGTCATCTGATCGCAAGCCATACGTGTCGAGCCGATATTCTGAGCCGAAAAACGCCCCACCGAAGCATCCAAAGTCAATTCGCCAAAATAATTATTACACCCTGCATTCCCCGAAATTTTATCGGCTTCCAACACCAAAGTAGGGCTCTTTCCCTTAACCGAATCCACCAGGGTCCACTGCGTTCCGGCAATAGAGGTCTGCTTTTTCCCCACCGTGCTCCCCGTCGATACCGAAGAACAAGAACTAACGAAGAGCGCCGACAGCACCCCGAAAATCATTTTTTTCATAACATCTCAATATTAAGGTCAAATTTAGACATTTTTTAAACCCTATACAATAAAATCCGTGCCACGCTCCTCCTGCCGCCCTGCTGCGCGCCTTCAGTTCTGTTGAAAAATAGAATAAATTCAAACTTGACCACACCGATATATAAAATCAATCCCCTTGATTTAAAGCCATTAACAACACAAAAAAGAAAAAAAACACAAAATTATATTGTGCGCAATTAAATTTCGCCTTATATTTGCAGTGTCATTTAAGACCCCTTGAAAATGAGCAGCGAAAAATTGAAACTATCCAACCAGTTTTGCTTTCCGGTTTATGCCTTGGCAAAGGAGATGGTTCATTTGTACCGACCGCTTTTGGACGATTTGGATTTAACCTACCCCCAATACCTCGTGATGCTTACGCTTTGGGAATCGCCAAATCTTTCCGTTACGCAGATTGGCGAAAAACTTTCGCTTGACAGCGGTACCTTAACTCCTCTGCTCAAGCGTTTGGAACAAAAGGAATTGCTAACCCGTAACCGGCTGGCCTCCGATGAGCGGGTTGTCGAAATCAGACTCACAGCAAAAGGACTCCAATTGGAAAACAAAGCCGAGAAAGTCCCCGAAAAACTGCTCGAATCCCTAAACGTAAACCTCGAGGAATTAAAAACCTTAAAAACAATTATTTGTAAAATATTAAACTAAAAAACACATTTTATGATGAAATCATTATACAGCATCAGCGCCACCGCTACCGGTGGAAGAAACGGTAACGTAAAAAGCGAAAACAACGTTTTGAACTTGGAAGTTCGCTCTCCTAAAGCCCTTGGCGGGAAAGAGGATTCTTTTGCCAACCCTGAAATGCTTTTCGCCGCAGGTTATGCCGCTTGTTTCGACAGCGCCCTAAACCTGGTGATAAGACATGAAAGGGTAAAAACGGGAGAAACCTCTGTGACCGCCAAAGTCGGTTTAGGCCAACTGGATCATGGCGGCTACGGCTTGGAAGTCGACCTTCACGCCAACATTCCGGGAGTAAGTCTTGAGCAAGCCCAAACGCTTATCGAAAAAGCCCATCAGGTCTGCCCGTATTCGAACGCTACGAGAGGTAACATTGAAGTCCGCCTAAGCGTATCCAACCAGTAAAAATCGGTCTTTATGGAACTTTTAGCCTCTATTCTAACCGCAGTCGTTGCCATCGAACACCTCTACATCCTTTGGATCGAAATGTTCGCTTGGGAAACCACCGGAAAAAAAGTTTTCGGAAAAACCATTCCCCACGAACTTTTCCCCCAAACGAAAAAATTGGCAGCCAACCAAGGGCTTTATAACGGTTTTTTAGCCGCCGGATTGTTTTGGAGTTTTTTCATCCAAAATCCGGAATGGGCCTTCAATATCCGCCTCTTCTTTTTAGGGTGCGTCATCGTGGCGGCTTTGTACGGCGGAGCTACTTCTTCACGAAGCATCCTTCTGAAGCAAGGCCTTCCGGCCATCCTCGCATTAATCGCCACTTGGTGGGCATACTAAAATCATCAGCGGCTTTCAGTCCGCTTTTTTTGTTTCGTATCCTTCCGAAAAGACGCCTTGATTTCCCCTAAATTTCCATCCAAGTATTTTAGTCCCGACCGTTATTTTCACTCAAAAAAGTGTTAAATTTGCCGAGATTGAAACTATGGAAAAAACACTAAAAAAAACAAAACCCTTCGCTTCGGGCGACAGTAAAATTTTATCGAAACCACGCATTTTTTTCGGACTCCTGTTCCTCTTTTTTGCCGTGATTTTATTTCTTTCCTTCAGCTCTTACCTTTTTAACTGGAAAGCCGACCAAAGTCAGGCGGGAACCATGTTGGACAAAACCATCAAGTCCTCCAATCTTTTCGGAAAAATCGGCGACTGGCTGGGTAATCTTTTTATTTTTGAAAGTATTGGTGTAGCGGCTTTTGTCGTGGCTTTTTTATTTTTCATGTTCGGAACGCTTATTCTGAAAAAAAAGTGGTTTAAGCCTTGGAAAACCATTGGACATTCTTTATTTTTCATCTGTTGGCTGCCCATCTTTCTCGGTGCACTAACGCAAGGCGAAGGCGTCTTAAGCGGAGTCTATGGCTTTCAAATCATGGACTTTCTGCAAGCCGTCATGGGCAAGGTCGGTTTATGGCTCGTTATCGTGGCCAGCATCCTTTTGTATTTTATTTTGGAATTTAACCTAAGACCGAGTGCCATCAAGAACCGCTGGAACGAAATCAATGAAAAAACCGTAGGAAAAGTAAAACAAATCCTACCCAATCCGCAGGAACTCTTCCAGGAAGAGGAAAACGAGGAAGAAGAAATGGTGGAAACAACACCACCATTCTCCCCAAATCCTGTCCCACCAGCCGCTTCAACCCCAGAGACCACAAAAGAAAAAGCGAGCCTCCAACCGACAGAAACCTCAAAAAACGAAGTCCAATCCGCTTCTTCAATCGTATTGGAACCCGAGGTCGGCGAATCCCTCGTCTTATCTCCTTCCGCTCTCTCTACGAAAATCAGCGAAACGCCGTCGTCCCCGAACGAAGCTTTCGACTTCAAAGTCGAAGTGGCTCAAGCGGTTGACGAAACCGACGAAGACGAAATCACATCGTCCAAACTTGTGGCTCAGTACGGCCTCTACGATCATACGTTGGATTTGCCCAAATACCAGTTCCCCACCTTGGAACTTCTTAAAAACTATGGCAACGAAGAAATTTCGATCGACAAACAAGAACTCGAAGAAAATAAAAACCGCATCGTCGGCCTGTTAAAAAATTTCAACATCGGTATTTCGGAAATCAAGGCCACCATCGGCCCAACCGTTACCTTGTACGAAATTGTTCCGGAAGCAGGAATACGGGTATCGTCCATCAAAAAACTTCAAGACGACATCGCCCTAAACCTTTCCGCCTTGGGCATACGCATCATCGCCCCTATGCCCGGAAAAGGAACCATAGGCATCGAAGTGCCCCGTCAAAACCCCACCATGGTTTCCATGCGGAGCGTTCTTTCCTCCCAAAAATTTCAAAATACGGACATGGAACTCCCCATCGTCTTCGGGAAAACCATTTCCAACGAAATCTTCATGGCAGATTTGGCCAAAATGCCCCACCTTCTAATGGCGGGAGCCACGGGACAGGGAAAATCCGTAGGAATTAACGCCATCCTGACCTCATTGCTTTACAAAAAGCACCCCAGCGAACTGAAATTCGTCATGGTGGATCCCAAAAAAGTAGAACTAACGCTCTATTCCAAAATCGAACGCCACTATCTAGCCAAGCTGCCCGACACGGAAGAAGCCATCATCACGGACACCAGCAAAGTGATCAACACCCTGAATTCTCTCTGTGTGGAGATGGACAACCGTTACAGCTTGCTAAAAAATGCCTTCTGCCGAAATATTAAGGAATACAATAAAAAATTCAGCGAACGCAAACTCAACCGCGAAAACGGCCATCGTTATCTGCCTTACATTGTATTGGTGGTCGATGAATTTTCGGATCTGATTATGACGGCGGGGAAAGAAATCGAAAATCCCATCACCCGACTCTCCCAACTGGCCAGAGCCGTAGGTATCCACCTGATTATCGCAACCCAAAGGCCTTCCGTTAACGTAATTACGGGGATGATTAAAGCCAACTTCCCGGCAAGGGTCGCCTTCAGAGTGATTACCAATATCGACTCGCGAACCATTTTGGACTCGCCGGGAGCCGACCAACTCATCGGAAAGGGCGATATGCTCTATTTCAACGGCAACGAACTTACCCGTCTGCAATGCGCCTTCGTAGACACGCCGGAAGTGGAAAACATCGTGGACTACATCGGTGCACAAAAAGGGTTTGCCTCGGCGCTGCTTCTTCCCGAAGCCCCCGAAAGCGAATCCGCGAACGGTGCGGGACCATTCGACCCCAACGAAAAAGACGCCTTGTTTGAAGACGCCGCCAGAATCATCGTCTCGTCCCAACAAGGCTCCACCTCCATGCTCCAACGCCAGTTAAAACTCGGCTACAACCGTGCCGGAAGAATTATGGATCAATTGGAAGCCTGCGGCATCGTTGGCGGATTTAACGGAGCCAAGGCAAGAGAGGTTCTCCTCTCCGATTTGGAATCTTTAGAGCGTCTTCTCGATGAATTGAGAAAATCTTAACATCCGCACGAGACTTTTTAAGATTTTTTTAAACCTTGATTGGAATGCTTTTTGCGCCGTCTCCAACGAGACAAGTTAAACAACGCCAAAAAAACAAACGACAATGAACAATACCATAAAAAAAATAGCTTCCGTAACCTTCGCTTTAGGAACTCTTGCATGGGCCGATGCCCAAAAAAGCGATGCCAAATCAAAACAGATTTTGGATGCCGTAGCCAACAAATACAAAGCCAATAAAAACACGTATTTTAAGTTTGCCTACGGAACAGGCAGCCAGGGAAAGGTCAGCAAAACCCAAACGGGAATCTTCTACACGACGCCCTCGCAGTATAAACTTAAAATCATGGGCATCGAGCAACTATTCGACGGACAGAAGGTGTACAACATTAGCGAAGAAGACCAAGAAGTTACCATTGCCAAAGCCAACGGTAACGAAATGATGTTCTCTCCCACCAACTACCTTAACAGTTACAAAACCAACTACAACACGCAATACGTCGGAAAGCGTACCCTGAACGGAACCAGTACCGAACTGATTAAACTGACCCCCATAAAAAATAACGGAATCAAAAACGTATTCATCTTCGTGGATGCCGCCAAAAATCAACTCGTGAAAGTCGAACAATACAACTCCAACAACGATGTGGCCATCATCCAAATCCAAGATTACCGTACCAATCAGAATTTAGCCGCGGATTTATTTCGTTTTAACCGCGACAAATACCAAAATTACGTCATCACGGAACTCTAACCCCTCCTCTCCTGAGGCTCCAAAATTACGAAGTCCCAACTTTGGGACTTTTTGATTATTTTTGCGCCAATGAAAATCCTCGACCGCTACATTATCAAAACCTTTTTTGGACCGTTTCTGTTTATCTTTAGTGTTTTGTTCTTCATTTTTGTGGTGAACATTATCTGGATACAGATGGCTCAATTCATGGGAAAAGGACTTTCAGTATTCCAGATTGCCAAACTGCTTTTCTATATGGGGGCCACAGTGGTTCAGATGGTTCTTCCCCTCACTGTCCTTCTCTCCTCCATTATGACCTTCGGCGAATTTGGCGAACGTTACGAATTGGCGGCCATGAAAGCCGCCGGAATATCCCTAACGCGGATTATGGCCCCTCTTTTTTTGGTGGTTTCGCTTATGGCCGTGGTTTTGTTTTTTTTCCAAAACAACATCTCGCCCGATTTCCAAAGAAAAGCGAGAAACATGATGTATAACATCGCCATCTCCAAACCGGCACTCAACTTTGTCCCGGGACAATTTATTAGCCAAATCCCCGGCTACTCGGTAAAATTTGACGAAATATCAGGCGAAAACGGCGAAAACGTCAGCGGGGTATTCATCCACAAAGCCACCAATATTTACGAAGATCAACAGGCGGTTATTGCAAGAAAAGGAAAATTCGTCCCTGCAGCCGATAAAAATTACCTGAAATTGGAGCTCCATGACGGGTACGCCTATGAAGGGAATTATAGAAACCGAAATTACCTCGAGCGGTTAAAACAACCCAACCAATCCATGAAATTCGATACCTTAGTGTTGCATTTCGACGTGAGCGAACTCATTAACAAAGCCATCGAGAAAGAACAAATTACAGACGACTACCGCTTTCAATCCTACGCCGAAATCGAATCGACCATCGGAAAAAGAAAAAAAGAAAACACCGAAGTATTCAACGGGTTGGGAATCTCCTTGGTCAGTAGCGCCAACAACTACATCAGCATGATCGAAGCCTCCAAGGCCAAATCACCAAAAACCAAGCCCCAGTTTAAAATCGATACCCTGAAAAAAGACAAAAAAATGGAAGTCCTCTATGCTTCCTACCACCAAATCGAGAACCAAAAAAACGAACTGGCCGTAAAATTAGACCAAATTAATGGCATCACCAAAGGGCAGAATAAAATGATTATGTATCAGCAACGTATTTTGGCCTATTCGTTCACTTGCATTATTTTCTTTCTCATCGGAGCCAGTTTAGGCAGCATCATCCGCAAGGGAGGCATCGGCACGCCCGTAGTTATCGCCATTATCATTTTCATTATTTTCTACGTCCTAAACCTCACCGTGGAGAATCTTTCTTGGAAAGGTAAAATGGATCCTTATTTGGCCTCTTGGCTTCCTAATCTCCTTCTCTTTCCTTTTGGCGTGTGGCTAACCTTCAAGGCCCTGGCCGACTCGCAACTTTTTGACGTGGAAAAATACAAAACGTTGCTTAAACCTTTATGGAGTAAATTTGTCAAACCCAAAGAGCATGCCCGATACCGATAGTATTTCTTCGGAACCAAAATAAACAACAAACCAAAAACCATTGATAATCAAAATCTTATTATTATTTTCAGGTGCCGTAGTTGCTTTTTGGATCAGTGCCATTTGCGGAGGAGGCGCAAGTTTGGTTCTCATCCCTATCCTCAACCTTCTTCTTCCCGCTTCGGTTGTTCCTTTTTCCTTAACGATAGCCACTTTTACCAGTTCGGCCTCCCGAATTGCCGTATTCAAAGAACACATCCAATGGAATATCTTTTTTTGGTTTGTCCCTTTTTCGATCCCTGCGGTTTTACTCGGTGCTTACCTAATTAAATACGTAAACCCGATTTACCTGCAACTGGTTGTGGCTCTTTTTCTCATCGCCAATATTCCTCAGCTCTTTGCCTCAAAGAAAAAACAGGCAACAGAAGAAAAGCCCTACCCTAAAGCCGTTTTGGGAGCCGTAGGCTTTTTGGCAGGTTTGGTGTCTGGCGTTACGGGAGCTATCGGGCTGTTGTTTAACCGTTTTTATCTTAAATACGGGCTTTCCAAAGAAGAAATCGTTGCCACCCGTGCTGCAAACGAAATCTGTTTACATTTCATCAAGCTGGTAGTTTACATCCTTTTAGGCTTGTACTCCGATGCGGCTATCGGCCTGGGTATTGCCATTGCATTGGCCTCCGTCGTTTCTTCCTACTCCGTTAAATTTATTCTGCCTTATTTGAGCGAATTTATTTTCAGAAAAATTGGTTACGGCGCAATGGTTGCGTCTGGAGTCGTCCTGCTGGTCAATACCTCCGATAAAATCATAAAACAGGACCAAATCGCCGTCCATACCAAAAGATTCGGCCCCAAAAGCGAAACTACAATAAGCTGGCGGGATAGCGATTTTGTTTTGGAATACGCTTTGGACTCGGGATTGGAATTGGAACGTCCCATCACACCAAAGGAGCTTCCTCCCGCTTTATTTCTCAAATACAAAGCACTTTCGGCGCATTACGACGAAATTGCTTTGGAAAAAGTATTCAAATTTGAAAAAAAACACAGCTTCGAATTTTACTGCTACAAAAATGGCGCTCTGACCAAATTGCACTTCGATGCCCCCGAAGAGTACTATTTTCGCACGGATTTGGAGGCCTTTCTAAAAACAAAAAAACTTTATGGGGTGCTTTCGGATAAAAAGCCTATCTTTGCCGCAAACTTTAGACGATCTTTTAAATGAATTTATTTACGGAATCCAATTTAAGCCCTGAAGTACTTCAGGCCATTGGCGACCTCGGCTACGAACAGCCGACCGAAATCCAGAAACAGACTATTCCTTTTATTCAGACAGATTTGCGCGATCTTATTGCGCTTGCGGCGACAGGAACAGGCAAAACAGCAGCATTTTCGCTTCCGATTCTGGATATGATAGACGACACGAGTCGTAAAATCCAGCTCTTGGTGCTTTGTCCTACCCGCGAACTCTGCTTGCAAATCGCTAAAGACATCAAAAATTTTACCAAATACCTTCCCAACCTCAAGACCACAGCCGTCTATGGAGGAAGCAGTATTATGGATCAAATCCGCTCTCTGAAAGAAAAACCCCAAATTATTGTGGGAACTCCCGGGCGGGTTATCGACCTTATCGGACGTAAAGCATTGGATTTTTCGCAAATCCACTGGTTGGTTCTCGACGAAGCCGACGAAATGCTCTCCATGGGCTTTAAGGACGACTTGGAAACCATCCTGAGCGAAACCCCCGAAACCAAACAAACCTTTTTGTTTTCAGCTACGATGAGTAAGGAAGTCGAGAAGATTTCCCAAAACTACCTGACCAAACCGCATAAAATAGCGGTAGGTTCCATCAATGCCGTCAAAAAAAACATCACGCACGAATACTACGTGGTAGGACACCGTCAGAAAAAAGAAGCCCTCAAAAGGCTAATTGACGCTAACCCGAACCTTTATTCCATCATCTTCTGCCGTACGCGGATGGAGACCCAAGAGGTCGCCGATTTCCTTATGCAGAACGGCTACTCGGCAGACTCGCTCCACGGCGATCTTTCTCAAGCCCAAAGGGATACGGTGATGAAAAAATTTCGCTTGAAAAACATTCAGGTTTTGGTTGCCACCGATGTGGCCGCCCGAGGTTTGGATGTGGATTCGCTAACGCACGTCATCCATTACTCCCTACCGGACGATCCCGAGGTCTTTGTCCACCGAAGCGGAAGAACAGGACGGGCAGGAAAAGACGGTATCTCCATGGCGTTGATAAAACCCGAAGAAACCAGAAAGCTGAAGCAAATTAAATCCCAAACCAAAATCGACATCATCGAAAAAACGGTACCCACGGGAGACGACATCATTAAAGCCCAAGTGGCCGGAGTTTTTGAAAGCTTATTGACCCAGCATGAAACCTTCTTCGATTTTGATGATGCTCTTATCCCGGATTTATCCGCCTTCTCCAAAGAGGAACTCGTACATCAGCTGTTGCAGTTCCAACTCAAAGACCTCGCCCTATACTACAAAGACAAAAAGGATTTGCAGCAAAGCAAAATGACGGAAGAAAGAGACCTTCCGCTCAGCCGTAGGGACCGCCGCCGTGACGACCGCAAAGGCGGAAGGGAACGAGGAGGAAAACCCAAACGTCGGAACGAAAGCATGGTACGCTTCTTCTTCAATTTGGGTAAAAAAGACAACCTGAAAAAAGTGGATCTTTTGGACATCATTAATAAAGCCACCAAAAAAGCCAAAAGACGCCCCGATATAGGTGACATCGAAATTCTCGAAAAATTCTCCTTCTTTGAAGTCGATAAAGAATTTAAAGGCGAAATCCTTCATAATTTTTCGGCCATGCGATTCAAAGGAAAAGAAATGAGAGCCGAAGTGGCCAACTAAAACAAGAACCACCGAATATCCGCATAAGCCAAAACCTGATAAAAGACATCCCCAATGTTAACAAAAATTAATATTGGCGTTTGGAAAGGTAACGGCATTATGCGGATATTTGCGTTCTGAAAAAAAATCACGTTAAAAGACATGGGAATAGGAAATATTTTCAAGGCTTTTCAGCCTAAAGACAAAGTTTTTTTTGTATTATTCGAGAAAGCTGCGGATAATCTCTACGCAATGTCCAAGGAATTCCACGAAGGACTGATGGACTTCGATCTGAATAACGACAGCCTCTTGAAAAGGATGAGCGACTACGAGCACAAAATGGACGATCTGACGCACGAGATTTTCGTACAGCTCGGCGAGAATTTCATCACGCCATTCGACCGAGAAGACATCAACTATTTGGCTTCCGGATTGGATGACATTGCGGATTACCTTTACGCTTCCGCCAAGTACATCTACCTTTACAAAACCCCCGAATTAAAAGAGTTCACCGAGCTTTCTTTGCTTATCCACAAATCGTGTGTGGAGGTGCGTAAGGCCATCACCAACCTCAACGGCTTCAAAAACCCTAAGGAAGTGAAAGAAGCCTGCATCAAAATCAATTCGTTTGAAAACATTGCCGATGATGTATTGAGCCAGGCTTTGGTAAAACTTTTTGAAACCAACGATGCCATTACGATCATTAAAGCCAAAGACGTTTTGGAATACCTCGAAGTGGTAACCGATAAAGCCGAAGATGTGGCCAATACCATAGAGAATATTCTCATTAAATACGCCTAAGTTAATCTAATACCCTTTAAAAGGATGGATCTTCCTATATTGCTGATTGTTATTGTTGCGCTGGCATTGGTTTTCGATTACATCAACGGATTCCATGATGCGGCCAATTCAATTGCCACGATTGTCTCCACCAAGGTTCTTACGCCTTTTCAGGCGGTACTTTGGGCGGCATTGTGGAATTTTGCGGCGTTTTTTGTCGCCTATTACCTGATTGGAGAGTTCAAAATCGGAAACACCATTGCCAAAACCGTTAATGAAGAATTCATTAATCTGGAAGTCATTTTCTCGGGACTCATAGCAGCTATTTTTTGGAATTTGCTCACATGGTGGTTTGGGATTCCCTCTTCCTCCTCGCATACTCTGATTGGAGGATTTTTGGGCAGCGCACTGATGTTTGCTTTGGTGAAGGATTACCAAGCGGCAGCCCAAATGCACCCTGAGGCCTCGTTCTTCTACACGCTGAAAGTAGCCTTTCAGGAACTTCTCACCCAAAGCGTGGTAAAGTACAATAAGGTAATCCCTATCTTCTTGTTCATTTTCTTGGCGCCGATTATCGGGATGATTATCTCGGTGATCATTACCCTGATTATCGTGTACATGGCACGTAACTCCAACCCGCATAAGGCGGAAAAACAGTTCAAAGGCTGGCAGTTGGTTTCTTCTGCGCTTTTCAGCCTTGGGCACGGGCTTAACGACGCTCAAAAAGTCATGGGGATTATCGGAGCAGCCATTATTTATTACCATGTGGATATGATTAACGACCCGATATACACCTCCTTGGAGGCGACGGAACGGTTCAATTATTTTACCGACCATTACCTTTGGGTGCCTTTTGCTTCGTTTTTGGCTATCGGCTTGGGAACCATGAGCGGCGGGTGGAAGATTGTTAAAACCATGGGAACCCGAATCACCAAGGTAACACCGTTGGAGGGCGTAAGCGCAGAGACCGCCGGGGCATTTACCTTGTTTTTGACCGACCACTTCGGTATTCCCGTATCGACCACGCACACCATTACCGGTTCGATTATCGGTGTGGGCCTTACCAAAAGGGTTTCGGCTGTACGTTGGGGGGTAACGGTGAGCCTGCTTTGGGCATGGATTCTGACCATCCCCGTTAGTGCATTCATCGCTGGTGTAACCTACCTTTTGGTTACCTTCTTTAGCTGATTATTCGCCGAAGGAAATAAATTAGTTATAAACGAGTTTCGCCCTCATCTAAAGATGGGGGCGAAACTCGTTTAAGTGGTTTTTCAAACCAACAAAGTGTTGATAAGTCGGCTGGTTTATTATTTAGGAAAGTTTTAATTTTAAAGAAAAATAAAACTATGAAAAAATCTTTACCACCGAATGTTTACACACTGAAACACAAATTCTTTTGGGGAGCCTTCCTTAACATTGCAAGGCATAATGCTTTTATTACCATTTGCCATATCAACGAACAATTGGGGCTTAAGATCCCTTCAAATGATGATAAAATCGTAGATGTTGTCTGTGGGACATGGAATAACATACTCAACAACGACCACGATTTACTTAAGAAGAGCCAACTAACGGAGCTTATCCTAAAACACTTCCCATTCCTTACGGCAATGTGCTACCACCCTCCTAAAAAAGAGGAAAAAAAGAAAGGTAGCCAAAAAGAGCAGCAGAAAGAGAAAGAAAATGAAGCCCAATCTCAAACCGAGGCTCTTAATCCAAGCAAATTGATTGAGGTATTGGAAATCCTTGTAAATCAACTCCACAGTCTTAGGAATTACTATAGCCACTACAAACACAAACAACCCGATGCAGAAAAAGATATTTTTAAGCATCTTTACAAAGCCTTTGACGCTTCTTTACGAATGGTAAAAGAGGACTACAAAGCCCACTTTACCGTCAACCTCACTCGGGACTTTGCCCATCTAAACAGAAAAGGTAAGAACAAGCAAGACAACCCTAAATTTGACCGCTACCGCTTTGAAAAAGACGGCTTTTTTACAGAATCAGGGCTATTGTTTTTCACTAATCTGTTCTTGGACAAACGCGATGCCTACTGGATGCTGAAAAAAGTCAGTGGTTTTAAATCCAGTCAGAAACAAAGCGAAAAAATGACCACCGAAGTGTTTTGCAGAAGCCGCATACTCCTTCCTAAACTAAGGTTAGAGAGCCGATACGACCATAACCAAATGCTCTTGGATATGCTTTCTGAACTGAGCCGTTGTCCTAAACTGCTCTATGAGAAACTCTCCGAAGAGGATAAAAAACATTTTCAAGTAGAAGCTGATGGCTTTTTGGACGAAATTGAGGAAGAACAAAACCCTTTTAAAGATACCTTGATCAGACATCAAGACCGTTTCCCTTATTTTGCTCTACGCTATTTAGACCTCAATGAGTCTTTTAAGTCCATAAGGTTTCAAGTGGATTTAGGCACTTACCATTACTGTATTTACGACAAGAAAATAGGCGATGAACAAGAGAAACGCCACCTAACCCGAACCCTATTAAGCTTCGGTAGGCTACAAGATTTCACAGAGATAAACCGTCCCCAAGAATGGAAGGCTCTTACCAAAGACCTCGACTATAAAGAAACTTCCAAACAGCCATTTATTAGTAAAACCACTCCGCACTACCACATTACCAATAACAAAATAGGCTTCCGCTTAGGAACTTCTAAAGAGTTGTATCCTTCGTTGGAGGTAAAAGACGGTGCCAACCGTATAGCCAAATATCCCTATAATTCCGATTTTGTGGCTCATGCTTTTATCAGTGTCCACGAATTGTTACCTCTGATGTTCTACCAGCATTTAACTGGTAAATCGGAAGACTTGTTGAAAGAAACCGTTAGGCATATCCAAAGGATTTACAAAGACTTTGAAGAAGAACGCATCAACACGATTGAAGATTTAGAAAAAGCCAACCAAGGTCGCCTTCCTTTAGGCGCCTTTCCAAAACAAATGTTGGGCTTACTGCAAAATAAACAACCCGACCTTTCGGAAAAAACCAAAATCAAAATAGAAAAACTAATAGCCGAAACCAAGCTGCTCTCCCACCGCCTCAACACCAAACTAAAAAGCTCTCCAAAGCTCGGAAAGAGACGAGAAAAGCTCATCAAGACAGGCGTATTGGCTGATTGGCTGGTGAAAGACTTTATGCGATTTCAGCCTGTGGCTTACGATGCTCAAAATCAACCTATAGAGAGCAGTAAAGCCAACAGCACAGAATTTCAGCTTATCCAAAGAGCATTAGCCTTGTACGGAGGCGAAAAGAACCGATTAGAAGGCTACTTTAAACAAACCAACCTCATCGGAAATACCAACCCGCACCCGTTCCTAAATAAATTTAATTGGAAAGCGTGCAGAAATTTGGTGGACTTTTACCAACAGTATCTGGAACAAAGAGAAAAATTCTTAGAAGCTATCAAAAACCAACCTTGGGAACCATACCAGTACTGCCTACTTCTTAAAATACCGAAAGAGAATAGAAAAAATCTGGTTAAAGGTTGGGAACAAGGGGGCATTAGCCTGCCAAGAGGGCTGTTTACCGAAGCAATTAGAGAGACCCTTTCGGAAGACCTCACGCTATCCAAACCTATTAGAAAGGAGATTAAAAAACACGGCAGAGTGGGCTTTATCTCCAGAGCCATTACACTATACTTTAGGGAAAGATACCAAGACGACCACCAGCGTTTTTACAACCTTCCGTACGAGCTAGAAGCCAAGGCTTCTACGCCCAAACCACCACTACCGAAGGAAAGAGAATATACCCTCAGAGCAGAACACTACGAATATTGGCAACAGAACAAACCCCAAAGCCCTACGGAGTCGCAGAGGCTGGAGTTGCATACCTCTGACCGATGGAAAGACCACCTCCTCTACAAACGCTGGCAACATTTGGAGAAGAAACTTAGGCTCTACAGAAACCAAGATATTATGCTTTGGCTGATGACCTTAGAGCTGACAAAAAATCACTTTAAAGAACTGAATCTGAACTACCACCAGCTCAAACTAAAGAACTTGGCGGTCAATGTTCAGGAAGCAGACGCCAAACTCAATCCGCTGAACCAAACCTTGCCTATGGTATTGCCTGTAAAAATCTATCCTGCCACTGCATTTGGGGAAGTACAATACCATGAAACACCGATAAGAACCGTCTATATCCGAGAAGAGAATACCAAAGCCCTTAAAATGGGGAACTTTAAAGCCTTGGTAAAAGACCGCCGTCTTAACGGTTTGTTTAGTTTTATCAAAGAGGAGAACGACACCCAAAAGCACCCGATTAGTCAACTCAGACTAAGGCGGGAGTTAGAAATTTACCAATCGCTAAGGGTAGATGCCTTTAAAGAAACCTTGAGCTTGGAAGAGAAACTACTGAAGAAACACACCAGCCTCTCCAGTTTAGAGAATGAGTTTCGTGCATTGTTGGAAGAATGGAAGAAAGAGTATGCTGCTTCCTCCATGGTTACGGACAAGCATATCGCCTTTATCGCCTCGGTACGCAATGCCTTCTGCCATAACCAATACCCTTTTTATGAGGAAGCTCTCCACGCTCCTATTCCGCTCTTTACGGTTGCCCAGCCAACCACCGAAGAAAAAGACGGCTTAGGCATTGCCGAAGCATTGCTAAAAGTCTTGCGTGAATATTGCGAAATTGTTAAATCTCAAATTTAGAATAGCATGTATTGGATATCAGAAGTTTTAAAAATAGTAACCCCTACCATTGCCGTCATTGTGTCTGCCATTTTATTATCCCGTAAGATTAGGCAAGAGCTTAAGGGCAACATTGAACGCCAAAAGTACGAGGCCATACTCCATGCCCATAAGCAGATGTACCGTCTGCTGGCGTATATGACTGACCAAGACAACCCCAAAAACCTCTTAAAATGGGAAGTTCCCAAAGGGCAAAAGGATAAAATTCATTATATTAGCCGAGCCAATGCCCAAGCCTTTCTAAGGGAGCTCCCAGAGCTATTTTATGGGGAGGGCTGTGGGCTCTTCTTATCTGAGGAAGTCACCAAAAAGTTTTTTGAGTACCGTAGTATCGTTTATAAGCTCCTACTTGCAGAACAAAACAGCACCGAGGCGGAGTTCCGACTAAAAAACGAAGAGGCGGCTACCAGAATGAAGGAGCTGCATCAGATGTTGAGCAAAAGCATTAGGCAATGCCTAAAAATAGAACAACGCGATTTAAGAGCGTTGTAGAGAAAAGCGTTCTTTGAAACACCGAGATAAAACAAGCACCCAAAAAAAGACAATACCCTATCATAACAATAATGCACAGCATTTGAAGGGTATTCACAACCTTCTGTTAGTTCAAAATGTTTTTTCATAAGTTGGGACTGCTCTCAGTTTAGCTCACAGCTTCGTTGTAATTTTCAGCGGAGTTCGTGAATGCGTAACATTTGAAGGGTATTCACAACACTTGGATCTTGAAAAGATGAAGCATGAGGTTGGGACTGCTCTCATTTTGAAGGGTATTCACAACAGTCATAATATTGCTCCATATAGAGCTTATGTTGGGACTGCTCTCATTTTGAAGGGTATTCACAACTCCAATGTAATTTTCTCCCTTTCCAACTTCGTTGGGACTGCTCTCATTTTGAAGGGTATTCACAACTTAGATTGTAAAGATATGAATTACGCTTAGTTGGGACTGCTCTCATTTTGAAGGGTATTCACAACTTTAGAAATCATGAAAAATCAAGAAGTTACGTTGGGACTGCTCTCATTTTGAAGGGTATTCACAACCTCTTGTCAATAAACATAACCTCACTCCTGGTTGGGACTGCTCTCATTTTGAAGGGTATTCACAACTCTTTAATTGTTAATACTTCCGAAATAGTCGTTGGGACTGCTCTCATTTTGAAGGGTATTCACAACTTTAGAAATCATGAAAAATCAAGAAGTTACGTTGGGACTGCTCTCATTTTGAAGGGTATTCACAACACTCCTAATAATTCATAGAACACTACGGCAGTTGGGACTGCTCTCATTTTGAAGGGTATTCACAACCTCTTGTCAATAAACATAACCTCACTCCTGGTTGGGACTGCTCTCATTTTGAAGGGTATTCACAACTCTTTAATTGTTAATACTTCCGAAATAGTCGTTGGGACTGCTCTCATTTTGAAGGGTATTCACAACCAATAGTCCGCGCTGGTTTTCTCGGGCCACGTTGGGACTGCTCTCATTTTACTCACAGCTTCGTTGTTATTTTCAGCGGAGTTCGTGAATGCTTAAGCATTTGAAGGGTATTCACAACCAGAAGTATTTAACATTAAAATTGCCATTAGTTGGGACTGCTCTCAGTTTAGCTCACGGCTTTGTTGTAGTTTTCAATGGAGTTCGTGAATGCATAGCATTTGAAGGGTATTCACAACATTATTTCGACAATGCAGGGGGATTTGATAGTTGGGACTGCTCTCAGTTTACTCACGGCTTCGTTGTTGTTTTCAGCGGAGTTCGTGAATGCTTAAGCATTTGAAGGGTATTCACAACAATACAGCTATATAATATCCTTCGTCCATCGTTGGGACTGCTCTCAGTTTAGCTCACAAGCTTTGTTGTTGTTTCAGCGGAGTTCGTGAATGCTTAAGTATTTGAAGGGTATTCACAACACATCTTCAACCGCTTCCCTTATAGTGTCGGTTGGGACTGCTCTCAGTTTAGCTCACAGCTTTGTTGTAAGTTTTCAGCGGAGTTCGTGAATGCTTAAGCATTTGAAGGGTATTCACAACACCTGAGGGCATAAAAAATCCCTGCTCTGTATGGTACAGAGCAGGGATTTTTGCTTTCTATTGATTCTATTACAGAAAACCCCTCACTGCCTTAATACAGACGAAGTCGGTTCCCTCGTGCGAGGGAAGGCTCTTCTCCTTACCGAGAGAAGAGCCTTCGCCTTAGGCAGTGAAGGTGCTTCCTCTTATAAAGCGACCGCCCCTCCTTAGTGATAAGGAAGGGCGGTCTTTATTTAGAAGTGCCAAAAACACGCTATACAATCGTAATAGGTGTGCTTAGTGTTTCGGTGCGGGGTTCTTTCAGTAAGGTAGTGCCTTTACTGCTTTGCGTGGTGAGGCTGAGTTCATAATTACCTGCTTCTAAATCTGTAGGAACGAGGATAAGCAATCTTGACGGCTCGTTAAGGACAATATGCTCTGCTGAGAGTTTTATCTCGTTTTGGTTGTCTAGGTTTTTAAAGACGATGCCGTTTTTAGGGTCATTGCCGTCTATTTTAATGAATGTGCCTTTGATTTCCGCATTTTTGCCTTTGGTAAGTGTGCCGTCTGCTTTGCCTGTGGCTTTGTCGGTAATGCTGAACACACTCATTGGGCTGGATTGTTCGCCTAGGATTTCTACCTTGGTGTCGGCTACCGCTTTTCTAAGGTCTAAACCTTGGTTTACATTTACATACACCGAATGTTTCTCTTTATCCCAAGTTTTATCGTAAAATACGCCCTTAATGGCAGGACGCATATACACCAACCCTGTATTTACACTGTACCCGTTAAGCACCAACTCCGAGGCTTTGCGATTAAAACGGGTAACGATATCTATTGCCGTTTCGGTTTTTATCTCCATACCCTCTTTTTTAAGAGCATTTACGATTTCTGTAATGCCAAGGCTACCGCCTAGAAGGGGTACGGCTACAAAATCGTTAGGGTCATCTTTCGTGAGTAGGTTGGGACGCAACCACGCTTTTAGTGTATTCATAATATTGATGTTTTTAGTTTCGTTTTAAAGCAAATAAATAATTTTCAAGCCAGTTTCCAGAAGAGATAGGACTTAATGTTGTTGTTGGAGTGTTAATGAATGTGCCTGATGCAATTTCGATAGAAATTTTAACATAGTAGGTCTTTGCAACTATACTATCATTATTAATCATCCATATCCCACTTGCAGTACCATAATTAGTATGAGGCAGAATATTAGCTGATATAAGTATAGGGCTTCCTGTAGCAACAGCCGTTGAAATATATCCAAACAATCCATTTTCCTTGGTTTCCGAAATAGTTCCCCTTACCCATATCACTTGATTATCTGTAAGACTCTGAGTTGGATGTAGAAAATATGAACAATAAACTACCCATTTACCAGGAGGTAAAGTAATAGATTGCCCTGTATATCTAGTATAATTAGGACCTGTACTAGCAGAATTTTTTTCTATATCATAAAAAGTTTGTCCTTCCATTGCATCTACATTTTCAGCACCATTACCATAGATAACATCTACTCCACTAGGTACTGTAGGGTTGGTTCTACTTACCACTCCTAAAGTCCCATCGGGTTTTGCGACTACAGCCTTAGTGTACTCGCTTTCTAACGGTGTAGCATCAGTCATTTGGTTGATTTTGGCATTGCCGTTGACCTCTAATTTTTGTGATGGGCTTTGGGTGCCTATCCCTACATTACCATTCCCCATAAATTTGAGATCGTTTCCATTCTGTTGGATGGTCGTCGCTTGGTTTAGGGTTCCGCCCAATCGAAGGGTTGTACCGTTCATGCTCAGCCCGTTTTCCGCCGTATAAGTCGGGGTACTGCCCAGCTTCAACCATTTTTTGGACGAAGCCTCAAAATAATAAAAGCCTTTGCCGTTGAACAAAGAGGTCGTCCCTGCTCCCGCCACGCCCTCCGTAAGATACAACAAAGTGCCGTCGGCCATATTATCGCCCATGCTTTCTGCACGGGAGGCCGTTACACGGGGGATAAGGATGCCCTCTGCGCTGTCTCCCGTCTCAGCATAAGCCTTGATGTCCAAGGTGGCGTGCGGAGAGGTGGTATTAATGCCTACGGCTCCTTCTGTCTTCGCCTTTTGGGCGTTTAAAGTAAGACCTGCCGACAAGAAAACCGACAAAGTCAATCGGGATAAGATTGTTTTCATACGCTGTGTTTTTTAATTGTTATATTTTGATTTGTGTTCATATTTTTTCATGCTTTCCGATTTTATTGACGTTCAATCGGATAAAGTTTCGCAAGAAAGCCGGAAAGCCATGGGGCGACCTTCCGGCGGATAAAAGCCCCGATACACTTAAACTTTAACTTATGAAAACAAAGAAGGGCTTTTAGCTTGGGATTTAGCGTTAAAAATGAACTTCGCGAAAATGGAAAAAGAATAGCGGCCAAAGCGACCACAAAGGCAGAAACCAAAAAAGCGTTGTTTTGAGAAAACAGACTTCTCAAAACAACGCCTAAAACCAAAGCCCCAAAAAAATAAAGTGCCGTTGGTTTTTCCGAAAAATTTTTGTAAGATACGCGTGCCTGCGCGCTTTTATAAGGACTTAGGGGACGTAAGTGTGTGTGTGTGTGTGTGTGTGTGTGTGTGTGTGTGTGTTTACACGATTATCCGAAACCACCAAATTTTTCGGTTGTTTTTTTTCGTTTTTTCGGATGTGATTGGGTCCCAAAAGCATAACGAGCCAAATGTAGAAAACTATGAGGACATGCACAAGTTTTTTACCCTGATTTATTTCAATTTTCAGCTTCAAAAACCCTAAAAATCACAAAAAACCAAAGGCTTCATTGGGTTTGTCGTAATAAAAAAAGCCTTCCCGCAAAAGGAAAAGCCGTATAAACCAAAGAGGAAAAACAGAAGCGCTCCCTCCCTATTTCAGTCCCAAAAACAGCCTAAAGCATCTTCAGATTGTTCACCTCCAACTCGGTGAGGATGCGCCAATGCCCGCGCTTAATGTTCTTCTTCGTAAGCCCCGCAAACATCACGCGATCCAAAGCCTCCACCTCGTACCCCAAACGTTGGAAAATCCTACGAATCACACGGTTCCAACCGATGTGAATCTCGATACCAATTTCATTCTTCGGCTTGCCCTCGATATAGGAGATGGAATCCACCTGAGCCACCCCTTCCTCCAAACGAATCCCCTCGGCAATCGCTTTCAAATCTTCCCCCGAAAGCTTACGATCCAACGTTACATGGTAAATCTTTTTAATCTGAAACGAAGGGTGCGTCAGTTTTTTGGTAAGATGCCCGTCATTGGTCAGCAAAATGACCCCCGTGGTACTCCGATCCAGTCGCCCCACAGGAAACACCCGGTAAGGCGAGGCATTCGCCACCAAATCCATTACCGTCTTCCGGGCTTTCTCGTCTTTCGTAGTCGAGATATAGCCTTTAGGCTTGTTTAGTAAGACATAAACGGGCTTCTCCGGAGTAATACTCTGCCCGTCGAACACCACACGGTCGGTCTTCAGAACCTGATACCCCATTTCCGTCACCACCTTTCCATTCACTTCCACCAACCCTTGTCTGATGAGTTCGTCCGCCTCCCTACGGCTGCAGATTCCCGAATTGGCGATGTATTTGTTCAGGCGAATGGTGTCTTTGTGGATGTCTTTCTCTATCTTCTGAAGACGGCGTTTCTGCACAAAGCCCCGCGTACGCTCTTCGTCCCTTTCCCTCGCATCCGAAGGACGGCGACCGTATTTCAGGTTGCCTCGTTCGTATTTGTCCCGGCTGTCAAACGTTTTGCCCGTACGCTTAGAAGGACGTGCACCGCCGAAACTTCCCGTTTTCTGAAAGCCCGACCGTTTGGATCTGCCGTTATTTTGTTCTCTACTCATTTCTTGTACTTAATTTCTGCAAAGATAGCAGATTTGTGGTTAAGTCGGAAATTGGGTTGATACCCAAACCGAAAGCCCCCGAACCTTTAAGAAAGATTCGAGGGCTTTTCACTCGAAAAAAGTTAAAAAAAAGGAAACGATTAACCTTTCAGAGCTTTAATCTTTTCGGTAAGTGCCGGCAAAACCTGAAATGCATCGCCAACCACCCCGTAATCCGCCGATTTAAAGAAAGGCGCCTCCGGATCGTTATTGATCACCACGATGGTCTTGGAAGAGTTAACCCCCGCCAAATGTTGGATGGCTCCCGATATTCCGACAGCCACGTAAAGATTAGGCGCAATAGCCTTACCCGTCTGCCCCACGTGCTCGCTATGCGGACGCCATCCAATATCGGAAACCGGCTTAGAACAAGCCGTAGCCGCCCCCAAAACATTAGCCAAGTCTTCCACCATCCCCCAATTTTCGGGGCCTTTCATACCGCGTCCCGCCGACACCACGATTTCCGCCTCCTTCAGATCCAATTTGCCCGAAGACTGCTCATGAGAAACCACCTTCGTATCCTGAACAGAAGCCGATACCGACAAAACCTCCTCGCTACCCGATACCGGATGCTCTTTCGCCCCAAAAGCATTAGGCGAAACCGTGACCACAACGCCCTGACCTTCCGCCTGAGCCTGCATATACCCCTTACCCGAAAAAGCTTTACGCTTTACCCGAAAAGGAGAAACACTCTCCGGCACTTCCAACACATTGGTAACCAAAGAAAAATCTTTAATAACCGCCAACATCGGAGCCACCGAAGAAGCATCGGCCGTGTGAGGAAAAACCACCACCTGAGCCTCAGCCACCCCCGAAAGAACTTCAGCGTAAGCCCGAGGACTAAAAGCCTTAAGCCCCTCGTCCTGCACCTTAATCACCTTATCCGCCCCATAGCGGTAAAGCGTTTCGGAAGATTCGGTAGGATTAACGGTAACCGCCGTAACCGTATCTCCCGTTTTTTCGGCCACCGCCTTGGCATAAGCCACCGCCTCAAGAGCCGATTTTTTATAAGCTCCGTTTATATTTTCTGCGTATACAAATACTGCCATGATAATAATGTTTTAAAATGAAAAATAAGTACTGAAACTAAGATTTAGATGACTTTGGCCTCCTCGTGAAGCAAACGTACCAGCTCGTCCAACTGATCCGGAGAAACCATCTTCACCGCCGCTCTCGGAGGCACACTCTCGAAAGAAACCGCTTTTACCTTCGCTTCCGATGCCGCAGGCTCCTGAACGTTAAGAGGTTTAGTCCGCGCCGACATAATCCCCCGCATATTAGGAATGATAAGGTCTTTCTCGTCCACCAATCCCTTCTGCCCTGCAATAACCGCAGGAAGCGTTAAAGCCACGGTTTCTTTACCTCCCTCAATTTCCCGAACCACAGTCGCCTCGCTGCCACTAACCTCCAAGCCCACAGCGCCGTTCACAAACCCACAGCCCAACAACTGCGCCACCATTGCAGGAACCGCCCCGCCGTTATAGTCAATCGACTCCTTTCCGCAAAGCACCAAATCGTACCCTCCACTTCGAGCCACCTCGGCAATCGCCTTGGCCACCGAAAGACTGTCCATCGGCTCCGCGTTTACCCGAACCGCATCGTTAGCCCCAATAGCCAATGCCTTACGGATAACCGCTTCGGTTTCCGCCATCCCGACATTCACCACCGTTACGCTAGCCCCTTGGCTCTGCTGCAGCTGAATCGCCCTCGTCAGCGCAAATTCGTCCAAAGGGTTAATCACCCACTGGATTCCGTTTTTGTCAAACGCCGACCGATCCGCCGTAAAATTAATCTTCGAAGTAGTATCCGGAACACTACTGATGCAAACTAATATTTTCATGTGTCTATAATTTTAAAAAATCGTTTCTAATAAAATCAAATCTGTTTTTTGGCTAAGGCTAAAATAACAAAAAATATATTATGCATGCATAATAATTAAAAGTTTTTATTATTCGCCGCATTCCTCCACCCGATTAAGGCTTCAAATCCGGTCTCGAAGGGCGGAACTCAATCTTGCTGGGAAGCACGCGAGGATTCATCCTCAAAACGTCGGCCACCAAATGCCCCATGTCTTCCGGCTGAATCTTCCAATCGTCCGCTAAAGAAGGCTCGTTACCGTTAAAATAAGAAGCAACCGACCCCGGCATAATGGTTACCGCACGAATCCCGTACTTTCTAAGATCCAACATCGCCGCCTGCGTAAAGCCTACCACGCCAAATTTGGAAGCGTTATACCCCGAAGCCTTTTCAAAAAAATAAGCCCCCGCCAAACTCGCAATGCTGATATAATACCCCTCGCTTTTTTTCAACTCCTCCACAGCCGCTTTCATGGTGTGAAACGCTCCCGTAAGGTTCGTGTCTATCATGGCCTGCCACTCTTCCGTAGAAAGCTCATCCACCGACTTGAAAACCCCGAGCCCCGCATTGGCCACCACCCCATCCAAACGTCCGAACTTTTCCACAATCGCCCGAACCGCTTTCTGCTCATCCTCATAACGTCGCACGTCGGAAGCCACTCCGAACACACGCTCCGAAATCGCCGACAAAGCCCGGCAAGCCTCAGCCACATCTTCCGCCCCACGCCCACTAATCGCTACCGAATACCCTCGTTGGAGCAGAACCTCCGCAATACCGTAACCAATCCCCTTGGTTCCGCCCGTAATGTAAATCACTTTGTTTTCCATTCCCTAAAAATACAAAAAACATCCCCCCGAAGAGAGATGTTTTTTAGGTTTAATAAAACTTTAACGCTTTTAAAACAACGTTCAGCCTTTCGCATAATTCTCAAAGAACAACGGAATACTCTCAATGCCTTTGTAGAAATTAAACAACCCATAATGCTCGTTCGGCGAATGAATCGCATCCGAATCCAAACCAAAGCCCATCAGTACCGATTTCGCCCCAAGAACCTGCTCGAACATCGCCGTAATCGGAATACTTCCACCACTACGGTAAGGCAGAACCTCCTTGCCGAAAGCAGTTTCCATCGCCTTTTTAGCCGCCAAAAATTCCTTGGTATCACTAGGCAGCACATAAGGCATACCGCCATGGTGAGGCGTAACGGTTACCTTCACATTATCCGGCGCAATTTTATTGAAATATGCCGTGAACTTCTCCGTAATTTCCTCCGGCGTCTGGTAAGGCACCAAACGCATCGAAATCTTCGCATAAGCCTTCGACGGAATCACCGTTTTTGCCCCTTCACCCGTATAACCTCCCCAAATGCCATTGCAGTCCAGCGTCGGACGGATGGAAGTCCTTTCCAAAGTGGTATACCCCTTCTCGCCTTCCACTCCCTTCAAGCCAATGGAATTCTTAAACTCCTCAGGATTGTCTTTCAACTTATTCATTTCGACACGTTCCTCATCGGAAACCACCAAAACATTATCGTAAAATCCGTCAATCGTAATATGCCCGTTTTCGTCTATCAAGCCCGCAATCATCCGCGATAATACGTGAATAGGGTTTGGAACCGCTCCCCCATAAAGCCCCGAATGCAAATCCCGATTAGGCCCTTCCACTTCCACTTCCACGTAACTAAGCCCCCGAAGACCCGTGGTAACCGTAGGTTGCTCCCTGCTGTAAATATGCGTATCGGAAATCAAAATACAATCGCAAGAAAGCTTCTCGGTATTGCTCTTAACAAAGCCTTCAAGGCTCTTCGAGCCGACTTCCTCCTCCCCTTCAATAATAAACTTTACATTGCAAGGAAGACTGTCGGTTTTCATCATAGCCTCAAAAGCTTTCACATGCATGAAAAACTGCCCCTTGTCGTCCGCTGCCCCACGAGCAAAAATAGCCCCCTCAGGATGCAGCGCCGTTTCCTTAATATAAGGCTCGAAAGGAGGCTTATGCCATAACTCCAAAGGATCGGGCGGCTGAACGTCATAATGCCCATAAACCAACACCGTAGGCAAATCCGGATTAATAATCTTCTGCCCAAAAACAATAGGGTAACCCTCCGTCTCGCATACCTCCACCTCATCGGCGCCCGCATGGCGCAAATGCTCCGCCACCTTTTCGGCACAATCCAAAACATCCTGATTGTACGCCGGATCGGCACTAATGGAAGCAATACGCAAAAGTTCAAACAACTCCTCCACGTAACGCGAGCGGTTATTCTGAATGTAATTTAATGTATCCTGCATTTCTTAATTTTTAGTGTATTGCGTAAAATTAAAAAAAATGCCCTGCTGACGCAAGACATTTAAACTTTATTTGGATAAAATCGTTTTTATTTCGTAAAACGAACCGCCATTTTTCTATCGGCAGCCCTTTCACTATCAGACGCCTCAGCAGGAACTTTAGCAAATTCGCTACCGTACCCCTCCGCAGAAACCACCTGAGAACCTACCCCCAAACGAGTAAGTTGAGCCTTAATGTAATCGGCACGACCTTGAGAGATTTTTTTATTAACCGCTTCGTCTCCCGTCTTATCGGTGTACCCTCCGATTTTGATTTTTGCCTCTGGATAAGCCTTCAAAATTGCCGCCAAGTTGTTTAATTGAGCCTCAGAGCCGGCTTCCAACTCGGAGGAAGACCCCATCTTGAAGTTCACATTATCAAAATTGAACCATTGATCCTTCAATGCCGCATCATCCGCCGCATTAGTGTATTTACCCGAAGCCAAAAAGTCAACCAAACCTTGCTCCAAGCCTCCTTGGTAAGCCTTAAGTTTAGCGCCGTTAACATCCACTTCCACAACGGTGCGTTCTGCACCCGCCACAGAAGATTCCTGCGCATGGTGCACCCCTCCTCTCACTTCGTGATCGTCGTAACGCTCCGTCCCGTGCTCCATTTTGATAACCCCACGGTTTCCTCCTTCAGGAATTTTTTTGCAGCTAAGCACCAGCGCGGCAAAAGAACATGCCAATAATACTTTTTTCATATCGTAATCTATCTTTTTAATCTTTATCCGCGTGTTTATCCGTTTTGCAGAAAACACCGCCTCAAAAATAAGAAATATTGCCCCTAACGGCAAAACTTTTTGTTTGGTTTTTTCAAGGAAGCGGATCGGCTTCCAAAATAAGCGTCCCTTCCATCCCGCGGGTAAAAATAAGATAACGCGAACCACCGTCTTTCAATTTGTATTTCTTCTTAATGGCTTCGGGCTTCAAAGGATGATTTTTAGAAATAATGTTATAACGTTCGCCCTTCTTAAGGTGTTTGGCATCAATACTCTGCGCACGAAAAACCCGACCCGGAAAATCCTCACGCCGCACAGACGAAGTGTACAAATGCGTATTAGGATGCAGTTTTTTCAGCCCGAAACGCTCCGCCACCAAATGAAATGCCCCCAATTTCAGAACCGCATTATTGGGCAGATACAAATACTCCTCCAGTGCCCCAAACCGCCCCAAAACCTCTTCTCCAAAGAAAAAAGAAAAATCAGGCTCCTCGGTCTCAAGATTCACCCCAACGCACTGCACCCGCTCGACGGCCTCCTCGGGATAAAGGTGAACCAAAAGCTCCTTCACCTCGTTCTTTACCGCAACCACTTCTATTTTCCCAATGGATTTCAGCGTATTGACCAAATAAGCCAAATCAATCAAAGGCGAAAGCTTAATCATGATACGACGTCCTTTCGCAAGCAATAAAGATTCAATCTCCAAAAGGTTGGGCGAAAGATCCTCCAAAAGAAAAACCTTATTCGCAAGCCGATCCCGACGAGCAGGATCCAAATAAATCAAATCCCGCTTCTGCCCAAGCCCCTCCAAATAAGCCAAAAGATCCCCAGAAACAAAATTCGCTCCGCGCCCCAGCACCCCCCAATTGTGCCGAACAATAGAGAGTAATTCGGCGTTTCGTTCCACCAAATCCACCGCCTTAAAATGCCGAGAAAGAAAAAAAGCATCAATCCCAAAACCGCAAGTCAAATCCGTAAATGTTTCCCCCGAAAGTCCCTTAGCCTTATAACGCGCCGTCGCCAAAGAAGAAGCCTGCTCCAAATTGAGCGAAGGAGGAAAAACCACCCCTTCCCGAAGTAAAAAAGGAAACTTTTTAGCCGCCACTTTTCGCCCTTTAATCTGACCCGCCATCACCGAAATCGGAACTTCAGGAAATGGCGATTTCGTCAAAAGAAACCGCTCCACAGGCACATCGGCATTTTTATCGATAAACGACTGAACCTCATCCGAAAGCAAGTGCTCTAAATTCATCACGCCAAAGCTTTTTTGCAAAAAAGAAAAACCTACTCAAACATCTCAGAAAGCCGAACCGCCCTGATTTCACCCTTACGGTACATCGATTCAGCCGAACGTTGCTTTTCCCTCGAAGGGTAAAGATTCACCCCAACCAGCTTCATCTTTCCTTCCTCCACCCACTTTTGCTCCTCCAAAGCCTGAGCATAAATCGCTTCTTGAATCCTTCCGTTTCTAAGGTTTGCAAGATACCCCCCGCTTTCTTCAATCGTCAAAAAATCCGCCCACGCCCGTCGAGCAATCTGAAGCGTAAGATCTTCTACATAATAACTCCCGCCGGCCGCATCATCAAAAACATTAATAAGACTTTCGTAAGCCAAAAGAATCTGCTGCTTAAAAGCCGTTTCCCGCGATAACGCCGTGGAAGCCTTTAATTTAAAGTCCCCAGAAAAAACAGCATCCCCACCGCCAATCATAGCCGAAGCCACCTCCAAAGTCGACCGAATCAGATTATTTTCTTCATCGTAAACGGATTTGTTCCTCATCGAAGTTTCGACAAAAAGATAAGGTATTTCGTTCAAGCCAAATTCTTTGGAAAGCTGATTATAGGCCAGTTTCAATGCCCGAAGTTTCGCTATCTCGAAAAAATAATTTCCGCCCACCGCCACACGCAAAATCAGTTGGCCAAAAACCTCCGCCCCAAAAACCTCCGTCAACTCCTTCACTTTAGCCAAAGCCAAAGCCACCTGCTGCACCATGGAAGCCCCCGCATTCTGCAACAAAGCAACATCCACCCCCAAAGCTCTGGAAAAACCCCTTGATAAAAGCGTCTTCCCCAGCTCCTCGTCCAACCTTTTCTCGTTCTCAAAAATTGGATCCGCCATACAAAAATAACGGTTCTCAGGCTCCATCATTCCCACCCGAGCCAAAGCCCGATCCCCAATAAAAAGCGTCTTGCCCGAAAGTCCGCTAACCGCCCGATCAATAAAGTAAGCCAAAACCGAATCCTCCTGCTCCCCCCAATAATAAGACACCAAATGAGGCGATTCTTCCACTTTGGGCAGCGCCCCAACGGACGCAACGGACGCATCGTAATAAGGCTTCACCGTAAGACCTTCCAAATTGGGCTTGGACAAAACCCCGTACAAATCATCGGTTTTCAGTTGTTTTCTAACCAATTCTTCCCATTGATGAAGCGAGCCTTCGGTATTCATAATCGTACGCTTTTATGAAGAGTGGATTTAATTGCCGGAAGAAGGTTTCAAATTAGTGCTATCCGCCACCAAAATGAAAATTTCTTCGTTCGGTTTTTTCATGAAATAATTTTCGCGGGCGTATTTTTCTTTCTCCTCTTTATTGTTCATCAGCTTCTTGTAAAACCCATCGTTTTTTTCGTATTCGGATTGGTAATAGGCCAACTGCTCCTCGTATTTTTTTATTTCACCATTGAGTTCGTGAAGAACCAAAAACGAAGAACTATCGAAAAAAGTCATCCAAACAAAAAAAATCGTCAGCGTTACACTATACTTATTCAATAAGTATTTGGAGAGAAATTTACCCCCCAGAAACGAACGTTTAAACGTTTTTTTTTCAAATTCCTTCTGCGCCGACATCAGTGCGATTTTTTAAGGGAGTTGTTAATGACCGTCGTCAAAAAATCAATAGCCACACTGTTTCTCCGCATATTGGGAACAATGAGATCCGCCTCGTTTTTAGACGGTTCGATAAATTCTTTATGCATCGGCTTAAGAGTGGTTTGGTAGCGGTGCAAAACCTCATTAAGATCCCGCCCCCTTTCCTGCGTATCCCGACGAATACGACGAATCAAACGCTCATCGGAATCGGCATGAACAAACACTTTCAAATCAAACTCCTTCAAAAGTTCTTTATTGGTCAGCACCAAAATCCCCTCCACAATCAAAACGTTCTTAGGTTCCACCGTCACATGATCCCCCGTGCGAGAATGCGTAACAAAGCTATAAATCGGTTGATCGATATTCTCGCCCTGCTTCAAAGCCTTCACATGCTTCACCAAAAGCTCAAAATCAATGGATTTCGGATGATCGTAATTAAGCGCTTCCCGCTCCTGTAAAGACAAATGCTGATTATCATGGTAATAATTGTCTTGCGAAAGCACATTGACCCCCTCTGCATTGAGTTGCTGTAAAATTTTGTTCACCACGGTGGTTTTCCCACTTCCGGTTCCACCGGCAATTCCAATCACTAACATTCAAACGTATTTTTTACAAAGATAATCATTTTGACGGTTCATTCACGTACAAATCCGTCATTCCGCCCTAAAGCCACCCCGTAGGCAAAACCACTCTAATCAATCCCGAAAACATAATGAACCACCGCCAAAACCCGTGCAAAAAACTCCCTCGACTGATTACGGTAATAACTCTCCGGTTGCTTGATGTCCTGAGCATCAAACCCCAAGGCATTCATGTCTTGATTACGGGCAAAAAACAAAGCCCTAAGATTATGATACCCCTGCGAAACGATAATCACATTGTCCCCGCCATAGAGTTCTTTGCATCGCTTAATGCTCTGTTGGGTCTTAAACCCCTTGGAATCCTTCACAATAATATCGGCCGGAACCCCCTCCTGATAAACCAAAAAATTCTTCATCGCCGTAGGCTCGTCGTACCCCCTGCTTTTTTCTCCACTTACAATAATCCGTTTTATCTTGCCATGATGGTAAAGCAAAGCCGCCGCATCCATACGGGAAACAAAATAGGGATTGACATTACCGCCTTTAGTCCTGGGCGAGGTCCCCAAAACCAAAGCCAATTCCCGCGGCGGAATCTTGGAAATCCTCGTATAAGTACGCCCATTGGTAAGGGCATAAACCCAAACGTTAGCTAAAATCATGAGCACCAAGCCGAATTCCACCAACCCGAAAAACAAACGAAATATGTTAAGCAGCTTTTTCAAATGCGATCAAAATCAAGCGTTATTTTATCGGTTAAAGCAAACGCCATGCATGGCAGAATATACCCTTTTTCTTCCTCGCCTTCGGTAAGGTATTCGTTCTCTAAAAGCTCGACCTCGCCATGTTCCAAGCGGCAACGGCAACTACCGCATATCCCCGATTTGCAGGAAAACGGAACGGCAAAACCTTCCGCCGAAAGACTCTGAAGTATTTTGTGTTTATTGTTTTCCAGCCGAGCCGTGTGCGTCGTACCGTTGTATGTAAATTGAACCTCAAGATTTTCCACCAAAGGAAAGTCCACCTCCACAGGAAAAATGTCTTCGTTAAAAGTCTCGAACAATTCGAAATGAATATTTTTTTTCGGGATACCGTGACGATGGCACGCATTGGCCACTTCACGAATCATCTCGCCCCGACCGCAAATTACCACCTCGTCCACCGAATCCCAAATCGTAGACTCTTCGTCCGTCTCATCCAAATGAAGCACCTGATTGATGATAAGCCCAACTTTCTTCTCGTCCAAACGCCCCTGAGTGAACGCATTACCCGTCTGCTCTTCCGAAAAGAAATAGTAGACCTTCAACCGTTCCGGATAACGCTCTTCCAAAGCCTCCAAAACTTCACGAAAAGGCACATCCTGACGAGTCTTGTTCCCCAAAAAAAGAAACAGCCTCGAACGGGGCTCACTATGCAAAATGGTTTTGAAATGACTGAGAATCGGCGTAATTCCAATGCCCGTAGCAAAACCCAAAATCGTTCTAAATTCATGAGGTTTAACCTTCAAAACAAAACGCCCTTTCGGCTCGCTAACCTCCATCTCATCGCCCACCTGATAATCCGCCCAAAGACTATTAACGGAACTCTCCTCGGAATGAATCTTCAACCCCAAAGAAAGCCGCTCTTCAAAAGGCGCCGACGTCATCGAATAATCATTGACCACCCAATTCTCCCGATGCTTGTAACGAAGAGTCACATATTGCCCCGAAGAAAAACGAAAACGCTCTTTCAAAGACGGTGGTATATCAAATTCAAGCGAAAAACAACTGTTGGTAAGTTGTTCTTTTTTCACTATTTTTAGCCGATGAAAAACGGAATGATCCGCGCGGAATGAGGGTTGTTCCAATAACATGAAACAAAAATATAAAAAAAAATGAAAAAGCTTTTAATGCTCTCGAGCTTCGCCCTGCTCCTTACCGCCTGCCAAAAAGATAAAGCCGAAACAACAACTGCCGAAACAACCAAAGCAAAAACCGAAATTTCCGCTTTAAAGGAATACACGCCAGAGCAAGTTTCCGAACTGCTTAAAACCCAAAACGATACACTTTACGTAACCAACTTTTTCGCAACATGGTGCGGCCCCTGCATGCGGGAAATGCCTCACTTCAGAGAAAAAATAAAAGAAACCGAAGGGCAACCCATAAAATTTACTTTCGTTAGCCTGGACGACCGGAAAGACTGGAACACCAAAGTAAAACAATTCGCCGACCAATTCGAAATGAAAAACGTAATCCTTACCGACGGAGCCGCTTTGGATCCAACGTTTTTTGAAAATCATTTCCAAACCTGGGACGGTTCTTCCATCCCCTTCACCATTATGAAAAAAGGCGACAAAACCGAAGAAATCGTAGGAATGCTCACCAAAAGCGATTTAGATCAAAAAATAGCCGCTTTCGGAGTTTCACAAAAATAATCCCTCCTAAAGGAGGAAAAGAATTACTCAAAAATATTCATTTCCTCCTTATAAATCGGGCTTTCGACACCCAAGAAATTCAAAACACTGTGAAAAACATGGTTTTGTGAAAGCGACGATTGGGCTTTCAGCCGCCGCGAAGCATCGGACACCCAAACAATAAAAGGAATTTCATACTGCTCTTTCGGCGCCATACTCATCGGCAAACCATGCATGTACAAGTTCTTCTCTCCCAACGATTCGCCATGATCGGACACGAATATCATTGTGCTCTCGTAGTCTTTAAGCGACTTTAAATCCTCAATCACCCCATTGAGAAGGTAATCCGTATAAACAATCGTATTATCGTAAGCATTCACCAATTCCTGCTGGGTGCATTTCCCCAAATCCACGCTATTGCAAACCGGCTTAAACACCTCGAAGGCCTTCGGGTATTTCTTGCTGTAAGTTGGTCCGTGACTGGTACTCAAGTGTAAAACCACCAAAATTTTAGATTTATCGCTGGATTCTATCCGCTCCTTTAGTCCCGTCAGCAAAGCGCCATCATAACCGCAATCGTCCCCCTGGCAATCCTTCGCCAAATCGTCTCTCCTTTGGTAATCCTTGACATGAACCGGCGGCTCCCCCCAGTTGGCCGTCCGCCAAACCACATCCACCTTGTTGCGATAAAGATAATTAGGCAAAATTTCGTAAAGCTTCCCCGTATTCTCGTGTTCCAAAATGCAACGCACCCCCGCCGTCGTATAAGTTGCACACGAAGCCGCATCAAAATGAAAAAGATTAGACCTCTTGGAAAGAAGCGGATTGGTATTTTTACCATAACCGTAAAGCGAAAAATTTTGACGCCTTGCCGACTCACCAATCACCAAAACCACCACGGATTTCTTTTGGTCTTTCAGCTTCGCATCGGGAAGAAGAATTTCCTTTTCGTTGGCCTTGTGTTTATGAATGAAAAACAAAGCCGTATTGACAGAGTAAGACCACGGCATCGCCAAGCCACCCAAAACCTTAGAATTTTTATCAATCCAAAGCCAATTCGCCGCATTGGCAAACACCATAACGCCCATAAAAACCAACGTAAGCGAAACCGTCGAAAGAAATTTTTTCAACGGAACCCTCACTATTTTGGCTTTCATAAAGTAAACCGACGGAAGAACACCCAAAAACAAAACGTAAAGCACCAGTTTAAACGAAAAAAAACTGCTCGACTCTTCATAATTGGTATTAAACACATTGCCAATCATGCTTTCGTCCAAAATAACGTTGTAGGTATTGATAAAATAAACCGCCACCGCATTAATCAAAAACGAAAGGCAAAGTAAAAAGCGTCCAAACCCACGAAACAAATAAAGAAAAAGATAAAAAACAAAAGCATTGGCCACCACCATCAAAACCGCTAAACTCAAAAGAATCGTAATCCCACTAATGCCCTTATAGTCCACATTCCCAAAAACGAAACTAAAAAAAGGATAATGAAAAAACAAAAAATTAAGGCCACTTGCCACCAAAGAAAAACGTCTGAGACTCATCTTATTTCCGAACATATTTCACAAGCATTACCGTTGAAGAAACCAGCAAACTAAACATTGCTACATAATAAACCGCCAAAGGCTCTTTCATTATTTTACCTATTAAAACGACTGCGCACGCCAAAAATGCCACCAAAAACACAGGATAAAACCGCCGCTCTCCCATCCAATACCACAACCGGCTTTTAGCCGCCACAAAAACACCCAAAACCCCAGAAACATACCCCAAAATCCCTCCAAACAACACATCCATAGGGTAATGTGCTCCAACTCCCACTCTCGTCAAGCCCAAAACCACCCCTACTGCCAAAACAAAGAAGCTCCAAAAAAATTTAGCTCCAAAACTTTTTGGCCAAAACGCCACTCCCAGTACCGTAAGCGAAGTAAAAATGGTTACCGCATGCCCCGAAGGCAGACTATTATGCCCCGCAAGCACTTTCCCCACAATCACAAATGCATCGTGGTCTAAAACGGCGGCCGGCCGGGGTACGGCAAAAAAGGTTTTGGGAAGATTACACAAGAGCAAAGAAATCAGCGATCCCGAAACCAAAGCCTCCCACACTTTAGGGGTGTACACCACTAAAATAGCCAAAAACGAAAGCATAATCATCGCATCCCCCAACTGAGTCAAGTTGTACTGAAGCCTCGGTGTCTTGGACAAAATTTCATTCAGTGAAATAAACATCTCCTTCTGAATCCCGATATACCCCTCCCGATCCAACGCCCCATGAAAAGCCAAAAAAGCCACCAAAACCATCAAAAGTAACACCGGCCATATCAGTGCACGCACTCTCAAAGCCTTAAAATTATCGACGACGTTAGTATTCATTGCCAAGTTATAAATTATTAAAATGCGCCGGCCAACTCACACGCGACCAAGGTTAGGCAAAAATACAATTTCCTCTAAGTCCACAAAAAAATCACCACGAAAAAAATATCTTCTCCCCTGCAATCCCCTTGGCTAAAGCCACATTTAACGATCCTTAAAATCCAGACTCCTCTATTTAACATAATTTTAATACTTTCCCGCTAACCGTGGCACGCTTTTTCCTTTTAATCCTATCAAAAAAAATATTTAATTATGGGAAATAAAAGAAACGGCCTTTTGGCTCTGTTAGGTTTAGGTGCATTGGCATGGTGGAGATACCAAAAATCGTCTACTGAAGAAAAACAAAAAGTGAAAGACCAAATCGACAACGTAAAAAACAATTTTTGCAAGTGGGGCAACGATTTGAAAGGAAAAGTAAATGAGGTTTCAAAAAAAGTGGAAAACTCGGCCAACGAGCTAAAGGACGAGGCCCAAAAAGCCATCGACAAAGCTTAAAAAATAAATCATCATATCAAATCATAACTCACCGGGGCGGCCTTTAGGCCGCCCCGGTGAGTTAAAAACAAAAGTTCCTTATTTATTGAAAATATACCTTAATCCGATTTGGATTTGGAACACATCGTTCAGCGTAGCCGATCTTTGGAACTGATCCCGCAAAAGAATCGTTTTGCCCGATTCGTCCAACTGGGTATTAAGTCTGTAAATCGGATTGCCGTTGGCATCTTTTCGGTTTTGATACAATAAAGGTGTCGTAGTTACCGCATTATAGCCCACACCCCATCGGTTATTAAATAAATTACCGACGTTCAAAATATCCAAACGAATTCGGAACGTGTTAGGTTTAGCCGTTCTCGAAAACTTCGCCACAATATCCTGCTCAATGCTCAAATCAAAACGCTTCACCCATGGCGAGAAGATAGCGTTGCGCTCCGTGTACTGCCCACGACGTCCATTCAGATAAGCACTACCACTAATAAAACGCTCAAACGCCTCCGCCTGCTGCTGTGCCGTAAAAGTGGTTCCTCCCGACGTAAACGATTCAAAAACCAAATCGGACGCCTTTAAAGGAACAAACATCAAATCATTCCCCGGAAGACCATCTCCGTTCAGATCTCGGTTGTAAACATAAGTCGTATTCCAGCCGCTGTTCGCAATAAATCCTAACGTGAAAGTGGTTGCCCCACCAAAAAGACCATCGCCATAATTCAATCGGTATGTTACGTTCGACATCACCCTGTGTCTCATGTCATTAGCAGAGAACGAAGGTTCCAAATAATTAATCCCTCGTACAGTACTGTACACGTTTCCGTTAACCGTACTTCCCATTTCCGCCAAATTAATCGCCTTGGAATAAGTGTACGCGACAATTCCTCCCCAGCTTTTGGTTACCGGTTTTTCCAATTTCCCCGTCAAAGAGTACTGGTAGCCTTTGTTATTATTCGTTAAAACAAAAGCATTGGATACCTGAGAGTTGATAAACCTCGGCGAAGGGTACAATGGACGGTTATCCACACCCGCCAGCGTACCGGTGGCCTGCTTCATGTTAACATCCATATAATTAAGCGCGTTGATGTTCTTGTTGTAAATCCCTTCCACTGTAGCCACAATGCCTCCAAACGGCAACTTTTGATCCACCGCGATATTGGTTCTCCAAACCTGAGGAAATTTGATGTTCGGATCCGTGTAATTGATCTGATACCCCGATCCCGACGACGCAGAAGTCGGTCTAAACCGTGAAGGATCTAACGTAAACGGAAAAGCCGTGGTATCCAATTGGGTCAATCTTCCGACATTCACCCCATTGTTCCCCAACTGATTACTAATCAAAACATAAGGCAATCTGGACAAGAATACGCCTGTCCCCCCTCTGAATTGAGTCTTTTTATCATTGAAAACATCATAATTAAACCCAAAACGAGGCGAAACATAAAGCCTTCCCTTCGGCATAGTCGCCGTATTAATTTTATAATCATTCCCCGAAGGATCTTTAAACCTCAAAGCTTCAACCACCGGATTGGCATAGTCCGCTGCCGTATTTACGAAGCTCACGTAATCCAATCTGGCGCCTAACATCAACCTCAGGTTATCCATCGGCTGATAAGTATCTTGAAGGTAAGCACTCATCGTATGCACTTTCAGCTTCGACCAAGGAAGGCGGCCGTCCGGCAAAAGGGAATAGCCATAGTCATAACGGGCAAGAGAAACCGGGCTCACCGTCGCATTCGGATTGGCTTTGTAAGCTAATACTGCGGTTTTAAAATCTTCGATGCTGTTATAAACGTAAACGCCATTGGACGCTGGGAAAAACAAATTATTCGAGTCAAAACGTTCGTACGCCAATCCTCCGGCCAAAGTATGTTTCCCCAACAAAACCGTCATATTATTAGCCAAATTAAGCGTCGAATAATTCAAACGGTTATTCGGCGTAAAAGGATCCATCCCCAAAGACGTATACGTCTGACCGTCTTTCAAAATGTCAATGGTCGGAAAAATCCCCGGCGTCTTATACGAACGGTCTTCGATCTGCTTGTTATACGTCGCGATGAACTGATTGGAAATCGTATTGGATAGAGTGGAATTAAGCTCCATAACATAAGACCGCGTATTGTCCTGAATACCATACCCTGAGTTCTGCGGTGAAATGGCATTAAATAAATTCGTCCGATTTCCCCATCCCGCACTGCTCGAATTACTAACCATTACATCGGTCTGACTATCATGACGAGCGTAACGGAAACTCAGTTTGTTACGATCGTTGATATTCCAATCCAAACGGCCCAAATACTTTCGGCTGTACGAATTATTGTTGTATCCGTCAATCGCCCCGATATTTACCCCAAACTGCTCCTGCATAAAGTTTCTAAGGTCCACCATATCGGAATAAAGCACCCTGCTGGGTACTCCTTGCGTCCCAGAACCTACCGTTGCGTAATTGAGCGCAGGAGAAGAACCTTCGGTGGATTCCACATTAACAAAGAAAAACAATTTGTTTTTAATGATGGGACCACCTACCCTCACCCCCATGGTTTCCGTTGAAAACTTTTGGTAAAATGGCTGATCGTAAGCTTTTTTTCCCGTAAGCGAACCACTATTCCAAAAATTGAAAACCGAGCCCGAAAACTGATTGGTACCACTCCGGGTTACCGCATTGATGGCTGCGCCCGCAAAACCAGATTGTTTAACGTCGTAAGGCGCCACATTCACCTGAATTTCTTCAATAGCATCAATGGAAATCGCCCCCGAACCCGTACGTCCTCCGGCCTGAGCCTGAGAACCCAATCCGAAACCGTTATTGAAAACCGCTCCGTCAATCGTAAAATTATTAAATCGGGCATCTTGCCCTCCGAACGACCTCCCGTTACCGTAAGGGTTATACTTGGTAACGTCATTCACTGTTCTGCCTACCGTGGGTGTACGGTTAAGAGCCTCCACGCCGTACGTGGTTGACGCACCGGTGGCCTTGGCATTAATAATGGAAGAATTTTTCCCTACTGCCGTAATCTGAACCCCTTCGATGGATTTCACCCGCTCGCCCATCACAAGGTCGATGTTAGCCGTATTTCCCAAAGTCGTATAAATATCCGACTGCTGGGTTTCGGACTTACCACTCGCCGTCACAATGATTTTATAAGGCCCACCAACCCTTACATTAGGGAGGGTATAAACCCCTTTGGCATTGGTTTTGGTGGTGTATCTCGTCCCCGAAGGTTCATGGATGACCACCACCGAAGAAGACGAAACAGGATTGTCATTAGCATCCCTAACAACGCCTGAAATGGCCGAAGACGTTACCTGGGCAAACGTAAACATCCCGGTAAACATAAAGACAGCGACTAAGCTCTTTTTCATTTTAAAGATCGTTTAAAAAATTTTCGCAAAATTGGACTAATTGTTTTGAGGTAATGTTAACGTAATATTAAATATTTGTTAACAAAGCGGTTTTTATTCGTTGGTCGTCCCAACAGCCAATCCAATTCTCAAAATACTAAAAAACAACACATTAAAACCATCCCCAAAGCAAAAAAAAGGATTTCAAAAACCGAAATCCTTTTCTATGATCCTGAACCAAAATAAGCCTGTATCCGGGGCTCCTTCCGTTCTCTTTTATTCAAACTCTTCTCTTTATCAAGAGTATTCAAACCGGCGAACCGCCTCCAAAGTTTGATCAATCTCCCGTTCCGTAATGGCTGCCGAAATAAACCAAGTTTCGTAACCGCTCGGCGGAAGATAAATTCCCTGCGCAAGCAACTGATGAAAGAAGTTGTTAAAAAGCGCATGATTAGCCGATGCCGCCTCATCAAACGAAGCCACCGAAGAAACATCAAAAAATACACTCATCATCGAACCTTTACGGTTAATACGATGACGGATGCCTTTTTCGTTAAGAATTTTCCCGATTTCAAAATCAAGGGTTTCGGCCGTTTTATTGATTTTTTCAAAAAAATGAGGGGTACTGAGTATCTGTTGCAACGTGGTAAGCCCCGCACGCATCGCCAAAGGATTCCCACTAAGCGTCCCTGCCTGATAAACCGCCCCTTTGGGAGCTAAGGCCTCCATAATGGCTTTCGGTCCAGCGAAAGCACCCACCGGCATCCCGCCTCCTATAACCTTACCGTAAGTCACCAAGTCCGCTCGCACGCCAAAAACTTCCTGAGCTCCCCCAAAAGCCAAACGGAATCCCGTCATCACCTCATCAAAAATCAACAGAGCGCCATACTCATCGCAAAGCGACCGCAAATGCTGAAGAAAATTATTCTCCGGTAAAACACACCCCATGTTTCCAGCTACAGGTTCGATGATAACCGCCGCAATCGCATCGCCATGGTGACGGAAAATATCTCGAATTTGTTCCGCATCATTGTAACGCGCCAAAAGCGTATCCTTCGCCGTACCAGCCGTTACTCCGGGCGAGTTGGGATTACCAAAGGTCGCCGCGCCACTGCCTGCCTTAATCAAAAACGCATCCGAATGCCCGTGGTAACACCCTTCAAACTTTACAATCTTGTCCCGTCCCGTGTATCCTCGAGCCAAACGCACCGCACTCATGCAGGCCTCCGTCCCCGAAGACACCATACGAATCTGGTCGATATTCGGTACATTCTCGACAATCAAACGAGCAATCTCTGTTTCCAATTCGGTAGGCGTCCCAAAAGAAAAGCCTTTTTCGGCCTGCTGCTGAACCGCACGCAAAACCTCCTCATGCGTATGCCCCAAAATAGCCGGTCCCCAAGAATTAATATAATCCACATAGGTACGCCCGTCCGCATCCGTAAGGTAAGCCCCTTTGGCCGACTGCATGAACACCGGTACACCTCCCACCGACTTGAATGCCCGTACCGGAGAATTAACCCCGCCCGGAATATAATTTTGCGCTTCATCAAAAAGCGCGGAACTCCTCTGATATAACATTTTATCTTTAAATTATTTTTTTAACTAATACGAAAAAGCCGCCATACGACCAACCCGACAAAATTACAAAATCTTTCCCGCTTATCCGCCCCGAGGCTTTCTTTCCTGCAGGTAAATCGTCTGACCTACGGTCGGTTCTTCACCGAAAGCCATTCTGTTTTTCGAATACAAACTGGCCAATTTCACCCCAAATTTTTGAGAAATCCCGTACATCGTATCGCCCCTTTGGGTCTTATAAGTCGCCACATTTCCGCTCGAGGCTTTCCCCTCCAAAAAAACGATGGCATTTTTGGCCAACTTCGTTTCCTCCAGCTCGTTCCACTTCATCAAACGATTTTCTTTAATATCGAACATCCGAGCCACCAAAGCCACATCCGAATCGTACGGTACCACAACGTATTTTCGCCCACCGTTCGGATGATTCTTAACCAAAATGGTTTTAGGCAGAACCGCCTTATCACTCAATGCCGAAAATCGCTCCACCGGTTTTTGAGGTGCAACCGAAGCAGAAGCCACCCGAACCGCAACAGGCTCTTTTTTAGACGGCGACATTCCGCTTTTAGCCATAAATTCCTTATCGTTTTTCAGATCAGGATAAAGGTTCAGCACCGTCGCCCAAACATCCTTGGCCGAAACCGAATCAAACTCGTATAAACGATGCTTTTCAATCTTTCCAATCAAAATATAAGCGTATTTCGGATTGGTGGCATATCCCGCTTTTTTCAAACCGTGTGCCCATGCCTTATAATCTTTCGGATCCAAATTAAAGAGCCCTTGATAATACTTTCGATACCTCAAAAATTTGGAATGGTCTTCATAGGATTCTTTAGGGTCGGTATACACCCGAAAACACTCGTTGGGAGCGTCATCGGTATGCTTCATCGTCGGCCCCGTCCAACCCTCCTTGCATTTGATTCCGAAATGATTGTTCCCTTCACGAGCCAAACGACTCTGCCCGCCTCCTGTTTCCAAAAGCCCCTGAGCCAAAGTAATCGAGGCCGGAATCTGGTATTTTTCCATCTCCTCCACCGCATAGAGGGCAAACCGCTGAATGTACTGCTCCTCCGTATTCCACGTTTGGGCAAACGTCTTGGCTCCCCACAAAAAGACCGTTACCAAGAATATTTTTTTCATTTTTATTATTTTAGATTTTTTGATTCTCAGGGCGTATTGATCTCAAAAGCCCTAAGACTCCACCAAGGCAATCGTAGGACGTCCCCGCTTTTGCAAAAAAGCATTAGCCCCCGCAATCCCCTGCAAACCTCCGGTATGAAACGCCAAAATTTTGCTTCCCTTGGGGAAATACCCCTTCTCTATAAGCTTAAAAAGAGCCAGCATCATCTTCCCCGTATAAACCGCCTCCAGCTGAATACCGAAGTCCATCCCAAATTCATTGATAAAACGAACCACCGCATCCGAAAGCTTTCCGTAACCGCCAAAACTCGCCTCAAACAAAGCCACCTCCTTCCCTCCAGACAAAGCCCTTATCTTCCCCTGCAAAGAGTCATCCTTAACGACAGGAAACCCAATAACCCGCTGATGCTCTTGAGCAAACTTTGCCAAGCCCGCTACCGTACCGCCCGTACCCACCGCCGTGCAAAGATAATCAAATCTTTGCGTATCGGGAGAAAGCATCCGTTCGATCCCCTCCACCGCTTCAGCATTAGTACCTCCCTCGGGAAGGATAAGAGCTTCAGGATAATCCGAAGCCAACTGCACCATCAAACCTTCTTTGTCCCGGTATTCTTCCCGACGAACAAAACGAAATTCCATCCCGTTACCCGCCGCATAACCCAACGTGGGATTTTCACGCCATCGGTATTCCAATTCATGCCCCCGTATAATCCCCAGCGAAGAAAAACCACCCTCCCTGGCTAACGCCGACACCGCCGCTATATGATTAGAATAAGCCCCGCCAAACGTAATCAACATAGGCCGCTCCGGCCGACGCTCCAAATAATGATTGACGTTATAAAACAACTTCCAATATTTATTCCCCGATATTTCAGGATGAACCTTATCCGCCCGCTTGACAAACAACCGAACGCCCAAACGCGAAGGAATCTCAACCAAAGGGCAGTCCACCGCAGGCAATGCCAACTCCGAAATCATCAAATCTTCTTTTTTCTATCCAACGATAAAATTAATCATTCCGCACGGTTCAGGCAAATCGTCATCAATTCAAAAAAAACAAAAAACACCCGACCCTGCCCTGCCCCCATCGAAATTTCGTATTTTCGCCCTCAGAAATCCTACTTGCAGACAAATTCCTAAGCAATGAATTACGTATCAGCCGAAAATTTAAGCAAATCCTACGGCATCAAACCCTTATTCGATTCCATTTCTTTTCACATCAACGAAGGAGACAAAATCGCCATCGTCGCCAAAAACGGCACGGGAAAATCCACCCTGCTGAAAATCATTTTGGGAAAAGAAATTGCCGACAGCGGCACGGTAACCCTCAACAAAGACATTCAAGTAGTTCTCTTCGATCAGGAAATTCAATTCGACCCCGAACTTTCCGTGGAAGACTTCATGATGACCCTGGACTCCCCTCCCATCAAAGCCCTGAAACAATACCACGCCTCGCTGCTCTCGCAAGACCCCGAAGCCATGGAAAAAGCCATTGCCGAAATGGAAAACCAAAAAGCCTGGGATTTGGAAAATGAAATGAAACAATTTCTATCCCAACTGAAAATCAACAACCTCCATGCCCGGATGGGCACCCTCTCCGGTGGCCAAATTAAGCGCGTCGCTTTAGCCAAACTACTCACCGAAACCCGAGCCCAACACACCCACACCCTATTAATCATGGACGAACCCACCAACCACCTGGACGTGGAAATGGTGGAATGGTTGGAAAACTACCTCAGTAAAGCTAAAATCACCCTGCTTTTAGTCACACACGACCGCTACTTCTTAGATGCCGTATGCGACAGCATTTGGGAAATGGAAGACCAAAAACTCTACATCCACCAAGGCAGCTACGCCACTTACTTGGAAAACAAAATGATTCGTGAAGAGAATCTCAACGCCACCATCGACAAAGCCAACAACCTCTACCGAAAAGAGTTGGAGTGGATGCGTCGCCAACCCAAAGCCCGAACCACCAAATCCAAATCCCGCATCAGCGCATTTTACGAAACGGAAAAAGTAGCCAAAACCAATACCAAAAAACAATCCCTCGATTTAGAATTCGAAATGAAACGGTTGGGCAAAAAAATCCTGGAACTGAAAAACATCAACAAACGGTACGGCGACCTCGTCCTGCTGCATGATTTTTCCTATTCGTTCCAACGAGGCGAAAAAGTGGGCATCATCGGAAAAAACGGTGCCGGAAAATCCACCCTGCTCAACATCATCCAAGGGCTCGAACCCAAAGATTCAGGCGAAATCGAAACCGGAGAAACCATCACTTTCGGCTATTTTTCCCAAAAAGGGCTCTCCTTCAACGAAGAAGAGCGCGTGATCGACTCCATTCGGGAAATCTCCGAAAATTTCCCCATGGCCAATGGCAAAACCCTCTCGGCTTCCCAGTTTTTGAGGCTATTTCTCTTTGACGACCAAACCCAATACGCCCCGATTTCCAAACTCTCGGGTGGCGAAAAAAGAAGACTGCATCTAATGCACGTCCTCTATAAAAACCCTAATTTCCTCATCTTCGACGAACCGACCAACGATTTGGACCTGCCTACATTGACGGTTTTGGAAAATTTCCTCCAAAACTTCCAAGGGTGTCTAATTATCGTCTCCCACGACCGCTACTTTATGGATCGGATTGTTGATCACGTGCTGGCCTTTGAAGGAGAAGGAAAAATAAAAGACTTCACCGGAAATTTTTCCGAATACCGCGAACAAAAAAAATCGGAAGAACGCCCTGCCAAACCCGAAACACCGGCAACACCCCCACCAAAAGAAGAAGCCGCTGGCACCCCAAACAAACCACGCAAGCTCAGCTTCAAAGAGCAAAGGGAACTGGAGCAAATCGAAAAACAAATGCCCGAACTGGAAGCCCAACGCCACACCGTCATGGAGCAACTAAACAACGAAACCGATTACGAAAAAATAACCGCCCTATCCCAAACCATAGAACAACTAACCCAACAACTGGAAGAAGCCGAAATGCGCTGGTTGGAACTTCAGGAACGGATCGGATAAAACCCTAATACAATGGAGAAAACAAACACCCTAAATGCCAAATACGGCCTTTTCACCGCTATATCCATGGTCGTTGGCCAAGTCATCGGCTCCGGAATCTTTTTTAAAGTGGATGATGTTTTGACCGCAACCCAAGGCAACATCTTTGCCGGATTACTCGGTTGGATTCTCGTGGGGCTCAGCGTCATTTTGGCTGCTTTTTCCATGGCTTACTATGCGGCATTGCTGCCCAATGATGGCGGCATTCTCAATTACGTTAAATTCCGATTTGGCCCGAAAAGCGCCGCCATGGTCGGATGGATCTACATGAGCCTCTTTTACCCTTTGCTTACTGCCGTACTTTTTACGGTATCGGGCATCTACCTTTGCCAGCTGATAGCCGAATTCATCAACTTCCAACCCACTTTTGCCCACTACTCCGCCATTGGATTCCTGAATCTTCTTTTTTTCGCGGTCTTCAATATTTTCCAACCGAAAAGCAGCGGTTTGTTCCAACAAATCACCACCGTTCTGAAACTCATCCCCTTGATTTTGATTTCAGCCATGGGGTTGATTTGGCTCCTCCAAGACCAACCCTCCGAAGCCGCCACCTACACACGACACTGGGCTTCCGCCTCGGAAAAAGGCAACCTTTGGCTTTTGGTCGCCGCCAGCTTCATCCCCATTTCCTTCGCTTTCGACGGATGGTACGTCGCCACCCAACTCTCGGGAGAAATAAAAAACGCCAAAAAAAATCTGCCGAAAGCCATGGTCATCGGAACCTTCGTCGTAGCACTGGTTTACCTTCTCTATTATACGGGTATCGTATACGGAATGAAAACCGACGAACTGCTAAAACTAAAAGACGGCTACATCGCCGAATTTTCGCGAAACCTGCTGGGAAAAACCGGCGCCATTCTCATCCAATTGTTCATCATCATCTCGGTACTGGGAACCTCCAACGGGCTGCTTTTGGCCAGCACGCGCGTGCCTTACCAATTCCACAATTTGGAAGCCAGCAAAAAATTTCTCAACCTCGGAAAACTCTCTGAACGCAACGTCCCCGTCAATAGCGCTCTGCTTGCCATCGCCGGCATTACCTTTTACCTTATCGTCTTTTACCTGACCAATACCCTAACCGTGTTTACCTCGGTCAATTTCGACCTCTCTGCCGTCCCAATCGCTTTCATGTACATGGTAAACGGCGCCTTGTTTTTAGGTCTATTCCGACTTATCCGAAAGCAAACCTTCCAAGGCCGTAAAGCCCCGAAATACCTTATGGTCACAGGAGCCCTGCTCGGCGTCGTTTTGGTATTGACCGGCACCGCAACCGCCCCGAACGGTTGGATTTACATCGCCATTTCCGCCGCTTTCGTGCTCTTAGGACTGTTGGTTATACGAAAACCTAACACCCCTTAAAAAAAACCATAAAAAAACGTCGGACAACATTAACTCATGCGGTCCGACGTTTTTATTATCTCATCTATTAACGTTCCGTTTTTCTCCTTCGGAGTTCTTTTTCGATCAAACCGAGTTCCCGACCCGTCTGCCCCGCTACCAAAGTATTCTCCTGAGCCCTCCGCGTAAGATAAGGCACCACGTCCTTAACCGGACCGTAAGGCAGATACTTAACAGCATTATACTTCTTATCGCCCAAATAATAGGTGATATTGTCACTCATGCCATAAAGTTGCCCGAAATGAATTTTCGCATAATCGTTGGGAAGGTTCATTTCCCTCATTTTATCCATGACCAGCTCGGTGGATTTTTCGTTGTGCGTCCCGAAAAAAGCCGAAATACGGTCGATATTTGCCATGACAAATTCGATGGCCGCATTATAATTATCATCGGTGGCCGCCTTGGTCGGTTGAATCGGATCGGGATAATTCATCGCCTGAGCCCGAGCTCTTTCCTTTTCCATATACGCCCCGCGAACAAACTTATACCCCAAAAAGTAATTTTTAGAACGCGCCCGCTCCAAATCTTCCGCCAAATACTCCAAACGTCCCGTACGGTACATCTGAATCGTGTTCCAAACAATAGGCTTTTTTTTGTTAAATTCCGCCATCATTGCATTGGTAAGGTCATCCACCGCCGCCTGAATCCAAGTCTCTTCCGCATCCACCATGATGACCACATCACGCTCGTAAGCCATTCGGCAAACCTCCTCGTAACGCTTCACAACACGTTCCCATTCTTCTTTCTCACTGGAGGTCAAAACCTTACCCGCCTGAACTTCGGCATACAAATCAAAACGCCCAAAGCCCGTCGGTTTAAACACCACAAACGGAATCGCAGGGTTGCCTTCTGCAAATTTGATGTTCTGCTTAATCTCTTCGCAAGTATGATCAAACGCCGCTTCTTCTTCTTTCCCCTCAATGGCATAGTCAAAAATACTCCCGATATGGTGTTTGAACATTCGATCGACCACCTCCATGCTTTTCTCACGGGTCTCACCGCCCACAAATTGCTGGAAAAGCGTCTTGCGAACCACCCCTTCCACCAAAGGAAAGTTATTATGAATCGTGAAATTAAGCGCCTTAATCCCCCATTGGGTCACGTGCGGATGCTCAATGGTCTTGAACATCCAGTAGGCCTTACGGAGCTGCTCCGTCGTCTTGTCCTGAAAAGCAATTTTGGTATCGTTAAATATCGACATGGTTGATTAGATAAAAATTTAAAGTCCACAAATTTAGTAATCCTTCCATTAGTATAAAACGAATTTTAAATTTTAATTTTGCGAAAAAATAAAAATGATCCTAAAATTAGACCATGACTTCACGGCTTTAAACCATTATATTGAAGAACTCTCCCCCAGTTTACTGCTCTTCCTCGTTGACGAAAACACGCACCAATGCTGCCTTCCTCTTCTCTTGGGCAATTTGGAAACTTCCATTCCGTTCGAAATTATCGAAATCACTCCAGGGGAAGACCTAAAAACCATTGAAACCGCAGCCCAACTGTGGAGTATTTTCGCCGATTTTTCCGCAGACCGAAAGGCTTTGGTCATCAATTTGGGAGGTGGAGTCCTCACCGATTTAGGCGGATTCGTCGCTTCCACCTACAAAAGAGGGCTGAAATTCGTCCATATCCCCACAACGCTTCTTGCCATGTGCGATGCCTCCATCGGTGGAAAAACCGGGGTGGACCACCAAGGACTTAAAAATATCGTAGGAACGTTCTGCACCCCCGAACACACTTTCATCTACCCCGATTTTCTAAAGACCCTCCCTTTTCGGGAGCTCCGCAGCGGCTTTGCCGAAATGCTGAAGCACGGTTTAATCGCCGATGCCGACCATTGGAAAAAACTCACCGCCGAAAAACACCTCGCGCCCGAACATCTCGCACCCTTGATAGAAACTTCCATGAATCTGAAACAAACCATCGTCGATCAGGATTTCAAAGAGGAAAACCTCCGCAAAACCTTAAACTTCGGTCATACCATCGGTCATGCTGTGGAAAGCCTTTTCTTGGAAAAGAACCAACCCGTTCCTCACGGCGAATGCGTTGCTTTAGGCATGATTATCGAAAGTTTCATCGCCTGCATCGAAAACCAAATGAGCCCAAGCACAAGAGACCACATCGTCGAAACCCTTTGCCACTATTACCCTAAACTCGATCTTTCCGATTTCAGCAACGAAACCCTCTATCACCTGATGCTCAACGACAAAAAAAACCATTCCGGAAAGCTGCTTTTTTCTCTCGTTACCGAAATAGGAAGCTGCAACTACGATTATGCGGTTGATAAAACCGTGATTTTTGAAGCCCTAGACCAATACCGAAAATTGTAATCCGTTAAGAGAAAAAACACGCCCAAAAATCAAACCTGTTTTATCCTGGCGGGAATACCCGCCACCCTAAACACACGCTCCAAAACGGCAGCCAAGCACCGCTTTAAGATTTTTTTTGTTTGTCGGTTTATTTGTTTATTTTTGTGCAATGATAGCGGGCGTCTTTGGAGTAAGTACTCCTATTGGTCATTCGGATGCATCCGTCGGACGTTCTCCGATGCAACACCCGACCGCCGGCAAACCAAGCTCTGAAAACAAAAAGCGGCAAATTTTAACCTTGAAAAGGTTTGGTCTTGCCAATGCCGTTCTTGCGCCGTTTGCACCCAACTCAGCGGCCTCGCCCAAAAAGTTATCCACCGCCTCCCGTGCGGTCTGTTATTCGGCTGCAAAGCCGTCTTTTTTTTTCCAAGAGAGAACACTGTTTCTCCCGCTAAATCCGACTAATCGCAACCTCTTATCTAATAAAAAGAATCAAACCGAAAGGTTCGGTTCCCTAAAAATGAAATTTTAAATTATGAGCGAAAAAGGAGCCATGCTTTACGAAGGTAAAGCCAAACAAATCTTCCTTACGGAACATCCGGAAGAAGTGATCGTAAAATTCAAGGACGATGCCACAGCATTCAACGCCCAAAAAAAAGGATCTTTTGAAAGAAAAGGCGAGTTGAACAATGCCATCACCACCCTGATTTTCGAATACCTGAAAAGCAAAGGAATCGAAACCCATTTCATCAAACAACTCAACGACCGCGAGCAACTGGTGCGAAAAGTGGACATCATCCCTTTGGAAATGGTCGTTCGCAATTACGCCGCCGGCAGCATGGCCCAGCGGTTAGGCGTGGAAGAAGGCACCCCCTCGCCCCTTCCCATCTTTGACCTCTGCTATAAAAAAGACGAATTGGGCGACCCGCTCATCAACGACTACCACGCCATTTTTTTGGGTGCGGCCACTCGCGAAGAACTGGACGAAATGTACCAGCTGACCGCCAAAATCAACACGCTTCTAAAAGAACTTTTTGACCAAATGAACATCATTCTGGTGGATTTCAAAATCGAACTGGGCAAAACTTCAGACGGAAAAATCATCCTCGCCGACGAAATTTCGCCGGACACCTGCCGCCTTTGGGACAAAGACACAAAGAAAAAACTGGACAAAGACCGCTTCCGAAGAGATTTAGGCGAAATCACCGAAGCCTATGTGGAAATCTACGAACGATTGAAAAAAGTACTTAGCGCCTAACTATTTTTTCTTTTTGACCCAAAACTGAAATGGAAAACTTAACTCACTGGAAAAAAGCCTATCTCGAACAATTTAAAACCCGAAACTACGGCCGCAACCTCTTGCGTACGCCGCAAGAAGAACGCTTGGATGCCCCAAATGAAGAATGCGGCATCTTCGGCCTCTATTCCCAAGAAGATCTCGATACGTTTTCGCTTTCCCAATTCGGTCTTTTTGCCCTGCAGCACCGCGGGCAGGAAGCCTGCGGCATCTCCGTAATGAAAGGCGGAAAAATCAATAACGTTAAAGACGAAGGTCTGGTATTGGATGTTTACAAAAACATTGCCGAACCCGAAAACTTCATGGGCAACGGCGTTATCGGACACACCCGCTACACCACGGCTGGCGACAAGAAAAAATACAACTTCCAGCCTTTTTTCGCCAAAAACGAATACGACCAAATCATCCTCTCCATCGCTCATAACGGAAACCTGACCAACGCCATGGAACTGAGAAAAGAAATGGAAGCCGAAGGCGTGGTCTTCAAAGCCACTTCGGATTCGGAGGTAATTTTGCGTCTGATTCAGAAAAACTTGGATTTAGGCCTCCGCGGAGCCATCAAGGAAACCATGGAACGCATTAAAGGCGCTTATTCCGTAGTGGGCATTACGCGCAACAAGTTTTTTGCTTTTCGCGATTTCCACGGCATCCGCCCTCTGGTTTTGGGAGCCATGGACGAAAAAACCTTTGTCGTCGCCTCGGAAACCGCCGCACTGGATGCCGTAGGAGCCCAATACGTCCGCGACCTTCTTCCGGGCGAAATCGTCTACACCAGCGAAAACGAAGAAGGCCTAAAATCCTTTTTGGTCAAAGAAAATTGCGAGCGTCAGATTTGCGCCTTCGAATACATCTACTTCGCCCGCCCCGACTCGGAAATGGAAGGCATCAACGTGCATGAAATCCGAGAAAAATCGGGAGAAAAAATATGGGAACAAGCCCCCGTGGAAGCCGACATCGTGATTGGCGTTCCCGATTCCGGCGTTCCGGCAGCCATCGGTTTTTCCAAAGTATCGGGCATTCCGTTCCGCCCCGTACTAATCAAAAACCGGTACATCGGGCGCAGCTTCATCGTCCCCACGCAGGAAATGCGGGAAAGAATCGTCAATCTAAAACTCAACCCCATCATTTCCGAAATCAAAGGCAAACGCGTGGTCATCATCGACGATTCCATCGTGCGCGGAACCACCTCCAAACGCCTGGTGAAAATCTTAAAAGACGCCGGTGTGAAGGAAATCCATTTCCGAAGCGTTTCTCCGCCCATTATTGCCCCGTGCTATTTGGGAATTGACACGCCATCCAAAGACGACCTAATCTCCGCTAATATGTCTTCCGAAGCGTTGAGAAACTATCTCGGCGTTGATTCTTTGGAGTTCCTAAGCATCGAAAATTTAGCCGAAATACTGGGCTCCACCCGACACTGTTTCGGATGTTTTACCGAAAAATACCCCGTCGAAAAAGGCGAAAACGTCGGGCTGTTCAGCTAAAAAAACTAAGCAAAGAAAGAGAATGAAAAAAAGTTTATCGGAAATCCGATAAACTTTTTTAGTTTAAATAAATCAGAAAATAATTCTAAAAACAAAAATAATTAACAAATATAAAACTGACAATAATAAAATAAATAGTTTTTTCTAACTAAAAAAGCATATCTTTGCAGTATTAAAACCATAAATCCATAAAACCACATGAAAAAAGTATTTTTATTGGGTGCCGTGGCACTTTTGGTCTAATCCCCGCCCAACTGCGTTTCGGGGCGAAAGCCGGCTATGCCCTATCCCGCATTAGCGAAACCAACGCCGTGAGCAACCTAACCATTGGTAATGCCAGCAGTGCCAGCTTTTCGGGCTCGTCCTATTATGTTGGAGCACTGGCCGAATACCCGATTTCCAACCATTGGAGCGTGCAGGGCGAGTTGCTCTATTCGCCCGTTAGAGGAAGTGAGGAGGTACGCTACCAATCGCCTTTGGTTCACCGCTTGAAAAAAACCACCTTCCAATTAAATCACCTGATGATCCCTTTGGCGGCCAAATACCAAGTTTTAAACCACCTTTCTTTAGCTGGAGGCTTTAATTTGGGGGTCATTTTATCTGCCAAAGCCGACGTATATACCGAAAATGATGCCGCTAAAGACACAAAGAGCCTTAACCTCAGTAAGAACTTCAATACTTTCAATTTTCCCCCTTTATAAGTGCCGAATACCATCTGACTAAAGGTCTTTTTGTGGACGGCAGATACAACGTTGGTCTCACCCGTCTCTACAAAAACAGCAATGCCCCAAAGCTGAACAGCCGCTTTTGGCAAATCGGCTTAGGGTATAAGTTTTAATTCGCAAGGAAGACAGGCTTAGAAAACCTGTAGACAGACTTCGATAAACAATCGTAATAAAGCCCCAAAAGGTAATCTATAATTATGGTATACCCAATATATCTATACTGTCAGAGATGTTCTGCTCGTACGAGCAGAACACCTCTGCTAGATAAGGCAGGAGCTCTCTGCTCGGTAAGGCAGAGCGTGGGGGATAATAGCACCCCACTGACCTTATTTGTGGAAGTGTTTGTTTTTCATTTTATTTGATGGGGACCACCTTATACCAAACTGAAGCCAGTTCACTCGTACGAGTGAAGAGGCTTTGCCTTAGGTAATGAAGCACCTTCCCCTTATAAAGGGGGAATAGCCTCCACTATAACTTTTCTAGATGTTCTCTATTTTACAAACATCACATCTGAATAAACAACACCATATACCTCTACTCAAACCCTTGATAAAGACTTTGACAAATGTTTTATCATAAGTTCTATCTTTTTAGGGTTATATTCTTGCAATAGCAAATAGAGGGCGGGGTTGCGAGTTATTAGCGATACTCTGCCCCTTAGTATTTTTAGTTTTAAAAATAGAAAAAGACAAATGATGCTGAACCGCATCAGCATTTTTATAAACGCTTTGTTGATAGGTGTATTGATTTACTGGTTACTAAACTTACCTGGAGGAATAGATTTTCCTGAGAGAGGTATTGAGCCACTGTTTGCGTTTATCTCTATTGTATGTTTGCTAATCGCAAATGTGTATATAGCGAAAGACGAAAGGCTTGTAAAATCTGTAGACAGACTTCGATAGACTTCACAACGATTTTTATTTTGAGTGAAAAAAGCTCCCAATTAATTGGGAACTTTTTTTATGGAGGATAAAACCTAATATTTACTATTAACTCTTTTTTCCATCCTTACTGACAACATACCCTTGCCTTACCTAGCAACGCACAGGCGTAGCCTAAGGCAACGGGGAGTTGCAGGGTAGGGCAATACCTAGACGTGCATCATAAGAGGATAGGAGAAGTAAATCTCTCCCATCACAAAAAAACCTTCCAGATTTTGGAAAACTGAAAGGTTTGTAGTAATTTATCATCTACCTCTGTAGTTTACTCTAAGTATGAACCAGCGGCTCATATCAGTGGAAGAGGTGGACTCGAATCACAGCAAAGAGTATATTAAAAGAAAAATCTTCATCTTTTTTTTAATTATTTTTTATACATCTTATTGCACCTCTTTCGTCAATTCTTCTTTTTTGAAGAAAAATAACGAATGGGTTATAAGGTATCCACTTCATGAAAGGTTCGTCTGTATATGTCCAATATCCCTCAATATAACCATTTTCTATAGCAATTTCACTATTTGTAATCACCGAAACAAAACCTAAAACAGACGTATTAAATTCGCCCGGATGTAGTTCTCTTAAAATAGTTACAAGATTTGACACCTCTGCTTTTGTCGGCGTTCTAAATCCGGTTGGACATATTTCGTAGTAGAGCGAAGTATCATAATCTGAAGGTATAGAAGGATAAAGTAGTTCATATGATTCTTTACTCGTCCACCTCACTAACTCGTGTCCATCAGAGTCTCTTCCATACATGAATAGTGAACCTCTAGCATTCGGATCTTCCCAATCTCCCCTCACTGCTTGTCGAGAAGGATTAAAAACAGGAGAGCCAACTCTACTATATTCTGCACCTAAATTATTATTTAACCATATTCTACCATCTTCTGCTTTCATTTCACAATAAATAAAATCATGCATGCCATCACCATATTTGAGATCAGGAACCATAGATAAACATTTTTCAGATGGAACAAAATTGTCTTCATTATCAATTTGATGCCATTTACCATTTTCAACAGCCTGATAGAAATGTTTATTATTTGTGGAATATATTATTTTACCCACAGAGTGAGTTTCATTCGGAATGTTAATAGGTATATATCCTGTATTTTTTAATTGATATATATATCCTAACTCTTTAACATATATATCATTTTTAAATAGAAATGTATGTCCATCTTGCACCCCATAAGTAAGGTTAGCTATAAAATCTTCACTTAACTTCTTCCAACCCGTTTCTACACAACCATAGAGTTTACCGTCAGTTCCTAATCTGATAGTTCCTGATTTACAGGAACCACTAGGTTGGCCATAGGCTACTACACCTATGGCTATTAGTAGCATATTTAAAAACTTCCTCATCATATTATTATTTCTTTAAATATTTTTTGATGGCTTCAAGGTCGGCTTTCATTTGCTCTACTTCAGATTTTAGTAATTTCACTTCTGTGTCTTTTTCCTGAAGGGCTTTTACCAATACAGGTACTACAGCAACATAGTTTACAGATTTAAATCCTTCCGCATCTGTAACAACAAGATTAGGCATTACTTTCTCTACCTCTTGTGCTATGAAACCATACTGCAATGCATCGTTACCTCCTTTTTTCTTACCAAGTTCATTCCAGTGATAAGTAACAGTACGCAATCCATTAATAGAAGCCGTAGCATTATTCATATTGATAATATCTTTTTTTAATCGGACATCAGAGTTATATAACACTGCATTCGCCTCTATTGTACCGTTAACATCCAACAAAACATTGGTAGTAGTAGATCCATTTAAAATTAATTGACCTGTACCTGTAGTAAAGGTTAGGTTATTATTATTAAATGTAACCGTTCTAGCTCCAGAAAGTGTACCATTAGTTGTATATATATTAGTATTACTACTATCATCAGGAGCTGGTGCCCATGCCGTTCCGTTCCATTTTAATACCTGACCATTAGCTGGTGCTGTGTTAGCTACATTACGCCCTTGGATACGAGCTACCGTAGTAGCATTATTATTCGCTGCTGCCGTAACATCTCCCGTTAAAGCCGCCCTTTGGAATGAGGTTCCACTTAATGTAATAGAGGTAGAGCCCGAGTAGGTGGTATTCGTATTATTATCCGCCGCAGGAGCCCATGCCGTTCCGTTCCATTTTAATACCTGACCATTAGCTGGTGCTGTGTTAGCTACATTACGACCTTGGATACGAGCGACCGTAGTCACGTTATTATTCGCCGCTGCTGTAACATCTCCCGTTAGAGCCGCTCTTTGGAATGAAGTTCCACTTAATGTAATAGAGGTAGAGCCTGAATAGGTGGTATTTGTATTATTATCCGCCGCAGGAGCCCATGCCGTTCCGTTCCACTTCAATACCTGACCATTCGCAGCATTCATTTGGTTCAGCTTATCAGCGGTCACAGCTCCTGCTGCCAAATCTACCGTAGATACAGAACCATCAGCAATCTTGGCCGAATTAACTGCATTATTAGCAATTTTAGCATTCGTAACTGCGTTATTGGCTATCGTCAATGCCGTTGTTCCCGTTACGTCTCCCGTATGCGCCGAATGACTAAATGTTGTTCCACTAAGCGTTAAACCCGCTCCTGCAGAATACGTCGTATTAATATCACTCAATGCTCTCTTTCTTAGATTACCATTAGCATCTGCGGTTACTATTTGGTCTGATGTAGCACCTGCTGATAAATCTGTAATTTTAACATTACCTACAACTTCTAATTTAGCCTCAGGGGTGGTACCAGTTGCCACATCACTCCCTCCTATCCTAAAATTGCCCGTAGCTGCATTCATTATAAAGCCATAATCTACACCATTGGTCGTCCTATCTTTCTTATAAATGTAAAATCCAAAATTATCTCCTAATCCGCCCAAATTAACCACATGACCACTAGAAGTCGTTTGTCTCAAAAAAGGATGATAACCAGTAGTCTGCACAATACTACTCGTAATTCCACCATTACCAGTCTTACCTGTAATCCATGTTCCCCCTGGTGTTTGCACCCTTATATTACCAGCTACATCTAGCTTTGCTGCTGGAGTACCAGTTCCTATACCTACATTTCCTGTAGTTCTATCTACAGTTAAACGGTCTGCACCTGCCCATATCCTAAAATTCCCATTTTCTCTTACACTAAGCTCAATCCTCTTAGCAGCATCTCCCCCAGGCATAATTCGTAGTCCCCCTCCAGATGTATGAGTAGAATTAATAGTTAGAGGATAAAAAGAATTGGCTTCAAATGTAGCTAAACCTCCTTTAAAAGTCAACGCTCTTCCTCCCATTGTAACGGTTCTGTTCGCCGACAAAGTACCATCATTAGAATAAATATTAGTATTTGAATTATCATCCACCGAAGGTGTCCACGCGGTTCCATTCCACTTTAACACCTGACCACTTGTAGGTGCTGTGCTAGCCACATTACGACCTTGGATACGAGCTACTGTTGTCGTATTATCATTCACTGCCGCCGTAACGTCTCCTGTTAAAGCTGCTCTTTGGAATGAGGTTCCACTTAATGTAATAGAGGTAGAGCCTGAATAGGTGGTATTCGTATTATTATCCGCCGCAGGAGCCCATGCCGTTCCGTTCCATTTTAACACCTGACCATTCGCAGCATTCATTTGGTTCAGCTTATCGGCTGTAATTGTAGCATTAGCAATATCCGCCGCTACAATCGTACCATCGGCTATCTTTGCTGAATTAACAGCATTATTAGCAATTTTAGCATTCGTAACCGCATTATTGGCTATCGTCAATGCCGTTGTGCCCGTTACGTCGCCCGTATGTGCGGCATGGCTGAACGTTGTTCCACTAAGCGTTAAACCCGTTCCTGCAGAATACGTCGTATTCGAGTTATTATCCGCTGCCGGGGCCCATGCCGTTCCATTCCATTTTAATACCTGACCACTCGTTGCATTCATTTGGTTTAGTTTATCGGCTGTTACAGCACCTGCTGCTAAATCCACCGTAGATACAGAGCCATCTGCTATCTTAGCAGAGTTTACAGCATTGTTCGCTATTGTTAATGATGTTGTACCTGTTACATCTCCTGTATGAGCAGCATGACTAAATGTAGTTCCATTTAATGACAAACCTGTTCCTGCGGTATAAGTGGTATTAGTATTATTATCTGTTCCTGGTGCCCATGCCGTTCCGTTCCATTTCAATACCTGACCGTTCGCTGCATTCATTTGGTTCAGTTTATCGGCGGTAATCGTAGCATTGGCAATATCTGCCGCTACAATTGTACCATCGGCAATCTTTGCAGAAGTCACCGCGTTGTTGGCTATCGTAGTAGCATTGCTGTTAACTGCTGCCGTAACGTCTCCCGTTAAAGCTTCCCGATGAATAGAATTCCCCGTAATCCGGACCGAAGAAGATCCAGTCAACGCACTGCCAGACGTTTTCTGCCATGCCACACCATCAAAATAGTAATACCCCGGAGAAGTCACGTTAACCGTTTGGCCTGACGGCGCCGTGTCTGCTAATGTCACATAAACCAATGCCCCCGACTGCGCCGAAGTATACGCTTTAGCCCGCAACTGTGCCCCCGTCAGTCGAGGCGCAATAATCCCGTCAAAAGAAGTGGTACTGGTTGGGCTCCCAACCACATCCAACGTCGCCTTAGGTGTAGCCGTATTAACGCCCACCTGTCCATAAGCGGACAATCCCATTCCTAAGAAGAACAGGACTCCCCATTTTGTAGTATTTTGTTTCATAAGTTAAAGGTTAATTATATCTTTATTTCATCATTTAGACTTAGCCTTATACTAAAAGTGTGTATCTCGAAACAAAGGTATAAATATCTATTCAATCCAACAAGTTATTCGCTGATTTACAGACTTATCTCATCTTTTTTTCCTTGAACTACCTAATGCAAAATACCGCTGCACGTCCTATGCATCGCATTTTAACTGTTTTTTCTTCCTTAGTTTATTTTGAAAAAAAAGTAAAAGACACACTTCCTATATCCCAACAAATTGCTATATTTGCATCCGACATCGGGGTGCCGAAAGGCTGAGATTACACCCGCATAACTTGAGACGGATCATGCCGGCGTAAGGAATGTTTTACCCACTGTTCCACCCTTTCAGGTGGTTTTTATTTTTCACCCGCAACCGTCTCCATTTTTGTTTTATTTATCATAAAAAGTACAACCATGGAGCAAAACCTGATCCCCCACGATTCCCACCCTCTCGTCCGACAAGGCCTGAGAAATTGGCAAGGCCGAAAAGAGTGGTTTTTTAACCGAGAATACACCGACACCTATGAACTTTATTACGAAGGCCCCTACAAAAGAGCCGAAATCGAACAAAAAAAAGTCATGGGACAACTCTTAAAAGCCGACAAACGAATACAAACCCTCTTGGAATTCGGCTGTGGAACCGCCCGTTTTACACGGTGGTGGGCCAATATCGGTTTGGAAGCAAGCGGAGGCGACATCTCTCCATTCATGCTTTCCCAAGCGCTTCATCTCTTCCAGGGCGACCTGGTGATGGCGGATTCCCACCATATGCCCTTTAAAGACCAAACCTTCGACGCCGTGGTATTCATGAACACCTTCGAGTACTACAAAGACCCCAAGCAAGTTCTAAGAGAAGCCGCCAGAGTAGCACGCCACGGCATCGCCATGGGCATGATGAACAAACTAACTCCAAAGCTCGTCCGCCGAAGGGTTCAACAAGCCTTCGGCAAAAACGAATTTTACCGAACCGCCACATTCTATACCATTTACAGCCTGAAAGCCCTCATCAAAGAAGCCTTTCCGGATCGGTTTTACGAAGTTTCATGGAACTGTACCGGGCTTCCGTCTTGGTTCCCAATCAAGGAATGGAAAATGCCCTATGGTGATTTTTTCGGCGTATATATCCAATTTAAAGACTAATGAGCAGCAAACTTTCCGAAAAACGATTCAACGATTTGTTTTCCTCCTCTTTCGGCGCCCCTAACGACAACGTTATTGCCGCTCCGAAGTACGGCGTGGATGTTGCCCTAATCCGCCTCGGCAATGCCATGGCCATGGCTTCCGCCAGCGACCCTCTAAGCTACCTCCCGGGATTGGGCGCGGAAAAATCGGCCTGGCTCTCCGTACACCTCGCCGCCAACGACATCGCCACCACTTCGGGCATGCCCCAATTCCTGCAAATGGTACTAACCCTTCCCCAGCACCTTTCGGACGAAGAAGTGAAAACTTACTGGCAGGCAATGCATCACTTTTGCGCCGAGGCAGGAATCGCCATCACCGGCGGACACACCGCCTTTCCGAAAAGGCACGAATCCACATTGGCCGGAGGCGCCACGCTTTTTGCCATTGGCCCCGAAAGTCATTTCTTAACGTCCGAAAAAGCAAAGGCCGGTCAGGTATTAATCCTAACCAAAAAAGCCGCCATTGCCTCGGTTGCCATTTTGGGATTGCAGTTCCCCAGCCAAATGGAAGCCTTGCTCGGCAGTGCCCAAACCGCTTATTTTGAAAGTTTGTTTTTCAAAACTTCAGTACTGAAGGAAGGCCGAATGGCCCGACGCCTAAATGCAAACAAAACAAAAATTCATGCCATGCACGACGTTACCGAAGGAGGTGTCGTGGGAGCCGCCTACGAATTCTGCTCGGCCTCTAACCTCGGTTTACGTCTAAACCTTGACAAGGTCCCCGTAGACGCCACTCAGAAAAAAGTTTGTGCCCATTTCGGCTTATCGCCCTACCGCATTATCGGTGCCGGAAGTATGCTAATGGCCGTTCAAAAAGAAAATCTCGAAGAGGTTTTGGACACCCTTAACCACAACCACATCGAAGCTACCGCCATCGGCCGCTTTCTTCCCAAAGAAGAAGGAAAAACCGTAATCGAAAACGGAAAAGAAGCCCCGTTAACCCCTGTTTTGGAAGACCCTTACTGGAACGCCTTTGAAAAAGCCCTCTGCCATGAAACCCTCTAAAACCCTCTATCTCATCGCCGATGCATCCGACGAATTCGGCCGGCTTTATGCCAAAATAAAAGAAGCCGTCGATGGAGGAATCGGCTGGCTCCAACTCTTCAACAGCGAAAAAGCCGAAGAAGAAAACCTAAAAACATTGCAAACCCTTTGCAAGACTCATAAAGTCCGGTTTATTCTTCACCAAAATACCGCCTTAGCCCAACGGCTAAACGCCGACGGAGTTCATTTGGACGAACTTCCCGAAAATTTCGAAAAACCATCTCTCCTCCTCGTGGGAGTAACCGTGGGAAACGATTTAGAAAAAATCAAAAAAGCGGCAAACAAAGGCATCGATTACCTTTCGTTCTGTTCGGTTTTTCCGTCCCGATCGGCAAACGTTTGTGAACTGGTCCGTCCCGAAAACATCGTTCAAGCCCGATCTTTCTTTAAAGGAACTCTCTTTTTGGCAGGCGGCATTACCACCCAAACCATACCACAATTAAAAAATTTAGACTTTCAGGGAGTCGCCTTGATTTCCGAAATCATGGAAGCGGAAAACATCACCGAAAAACTGAAAGCCCTCCGAAACGAATTAACCCTTCTTTAAACTAAAAACAAAAGCATGAAAAACACTATTTTAGAAAAACTCTGTTGCCCGTTCGACAAACAAGACCTGCAACTTACCCCCTTTACCACCCAAGACGATGACGTAAAAGAAGGACTACTGATCTGCAATTCCTGCCGAAGATACTACCCTATCATTTCGGGAATCCCCATCATGTCGCCCGACGAATACCGCGCCACGGAATTCGAACAACCCTTTTTGGAAAAATGGCAACACCAGATTCCCTTCCCCATAGAAGACTTTAAAACCTTGGACGCCCCTGCCGTTAAATTCCTCGATCCCCTTTCGGACTAACCGTTCTTCTCGACCAAAAGTTTTTCGCAGACTTTTTCGCTAAAAGTCTCCCGCCTTCCGTTATATTCGATGGTCATGCTTTGGTCAAACGGCTCCACTTCCAAAATTTTGACCGTCGTATGCAAGGCAAGTTTTTTATGATTGAGAAATTTCAAAAGTTCTGCAGACGATTCGGTCAAGGCACAAAAAACCACCGTGCTTCCCGCTTTGCATTCGGTTAATTTCGGGTAGTTCAAACGAATAATATTCCCTTGTTTATCCGGAATAGGCGAACCGTGAGGATCGGTTTTGGGGTAATCCAAAAGTTCATCAATTTTCTCAAAAAACAATTCGGATTGGATGTGTTCAATCTGCTCGGCAATTTCATGCACCTGCTCCCAACCAAACCCCATTTTTTCCACCAAAAACATCTCCGTCAAACGGTGTTTCCGGACAACCAAAGCCGCCTTTCGGCGACCTTCCTCAGTGATCACCAAAGGTTTATAACTCTCGTACACCACCCATTTCTTCTCGGCAAACTTCTTCATCATGCTGTTGACGCTCGGCATTTTGATGTTTAAAAATTTGCTGAGTTCGTTCACACTCACCGTATCGTATTTTTCGCTCAGGTGATAAATTGCTTTCAGGTAATTTTCCTCCGTCAGTGTCGTTGTCATAAGCCAAAGATAGAAAAATGTTAGAAAAACAAAAGGTTTAATCTAACATTTATCCTCAAAAAAACACTAAATTTGTCCTGCCGATCATAGCAAAACCATGACAGTAGATTTAATTACAACTTATTTTCCGGAAATCACGCCGAAACAGAAAGAACAATTCGAGGCTCTGGAAGCCCTTTACCAAGAATGGAATGCGAAAATCAACGTCATTTCCAGAAAAGACACCGAATCCCTTTACGAAAAACACGTCTTACACTCCTTGGGCATCGCCAAGGTCATGCCTTTTGCCCCCAGAACAAAAGTATTGGACATCGGAACGGGAGGTGGTTTCCCGGGAATTCCCTTGGCCATTTTGTTTCCCGAAGTGCATTTCACCCTAATGGATTCCATCGGAAAAAAAATCACCGTGGTCGAAGCCGTAGCCCAAGCATTGGGCCTCACTAACGTAACAGCCATTCACGGAAGAGCCGAAAAAGTGAAAGACAAATTTCATTTCGTGGTCAGCCGTGCCGTAACCCAAATGCCCGAGTTTCTCAGATGGCTGAAAGGAAAATTTGAAAAAGAACAGTTCAATCCGAAACCCAACGGCGTCCTGTACCTTAAAGGTGGAGACCTCTCCGAAGAACTGGCCGGGCTACGCTGCGAAATTTTCGCACTGAAAAACCATTTTGCCGAACCCTTCTTTGAAACCAAAAAAGTCGTTTACCTCTCCAAAGGTCATTTTAACTCGTGATTCGTATGAAAACATTATTCCTCCTCACTTTGGCAGGCTTGCTACCTCTCTTAATCGCCTGCGGCAGAGACGAGTACAACCCTAATTTAACGGGAATCGCTCCCATAGCCATCGACAGCGTAGCCATCGCCCAAGACACGATGGAGGTTTTCGCCAGCCAAAGCCTCAGGACTTATTCCAGCTACCTAAACGGTTGTGAAGGATTTTACGGCTACGATTATACCCTGGACGGATTCACCCGCTACGTCAAGGCCTATAAATTCTCCACTTCGGCCAATTGCGGCACTCCTACCGAAAGAATTTCCCAAATCAATTTCGTTCCGCAAGAAACAGGAACCTACACCTTCCTTTTCAGCAAAGGAAACGACCAATGGATAGAGAAAAAAATCGTCGTAAAATAAACGCCTTTCCACAAATAAAATCATGAAGCGAGCGCCCCAGCATTCTTTTTTGGAGAACCTTGTCAGCGAATTGCTTTCGCAACGGGAAGACCTCTCGGATTTCCGCATCGTACTGCCCGGAAAACGCCCCGTGATTTTCATCAAAAAAATACTTTCCGAAAGAGGATACACTGGTTTTTTGCCCGACTTCTACACCATCGAGGAACTGATCCAATCCATCTCGGGACGGCAACTCATCCAAGGCGTCGCTTTATGGCTTTTCGCTTATGAGGTCTACCGAAAGCAACACGCCGAAGACCTTTCGGAGTTTCTTAAGTGGTTCCCGACCCTTTTGAAAGACTGGGACGACATTCTGAAATTTGCCGAAAAAGAAGAAGAAGTCTTGGACTATATGTTCGCCGAAGAGCGCATAAAAAACTGGGGAGAAGACTTAGGCGAACCGAGCGAAACCCGCCGAAGAAACCTAAATTTCTGGCGGAAAATGAGAACGTTTCTCCCCGAACTAAAAAAACAACTCTCAGAAAAAGGTTTGGCCACAATGGGCATGCTGCACGAGCAAGTCCGAAACGTTCTCTCGGATTTTGTTGAAAAGACCGAAGGGCATTACGTATTTTGCGGATTCAATGCTTTTACGCCCGTCGAAGAAAAAATGGTAAAAACCCTAATGCAATGGGACAAAGCCCAATGCTTCTTTCAGGCCGACGACTACTATTTATCCGACGAAAGGCAAGAAGCCGGGAAATTCCTAAGAAGCTACCGCCAATGGAAAGAGTTTAATGAACACCGCCCTTTCCGATGGATCAGCAACCGCTTTGCCTCCGACAAAACCATTAAAGTATTCGAAGTCTCCGGAAACATCACCCAAACCAAAGTACTCCCCTTGATTTTCGAGGAGTTAAAAACAGAAGACTTAAGCGATACCGCCGTGGTCCTTTTGGATGAAAATCTGCTGCCAGCCAGTTTGGATGCCCTACGCACCGCCGAGCATCTGAACATCACCATGGGATTTCCATTAAAAAACATGGCTTTCAGCAACGCCGTAAAACACCTCTTTTACATCCAAAAACAACTGGAGAAAAAATCGGGATCGTACTACTACCGCGATATTCTGAACGTATTGGAACTTTTGCCAAACAACGAGCAAGAAGCCGCCATCATACGCCATTTCACCGAAGAAATCACCGAAAAAAACATCGTTTACCTCTCCCCCGAAAAATTACAAACCTATTTGGGCGAGTTATCCTATTTCGATTTGTTTAAAAAAGCAGCTTCGGCCGAAGCCTTTTTGGAAACCTTCATCCGCTACTGCACAGTGTTGAAATTCCATCCCTTGGACGATATGCAATACGAAAACGTTTTGCATTTCGAAACCTCTTTCCGCATCATAAAACACCAGATAGCCTCCTATGATTTTTCCGTTAAAATCGAAACTTTAGAAGTTTTAGTCCAGCAGTTAATCGGTACCGAAACCATCGATTTCCAGGGCGAACCGCTGAAAGGCCTTCAAATCATGGGATTATTGGAAACCCGCCTTCTCAACTTCAGAAACATTATCATGCTTTCCGTCAACGAAGGAAAGCTACCGCTGGGAAATTCGCAAAACACTTACCTTCCTTTCGATGTCCGAAAGAACCACCAACTGCACACGTTTTTGGAAAACGATAGTATTTATGCCTATCACTTTTACCGCTTGCTGCAAGAAGCCGAAAACATTTACTTGTTGTACAATGCTCTCGGATCGGGCGTCAATACAGGTGAAAAAAGCCGTTTCATTACCCAAATCGAAATGGAAAGCCCCCACGCCGTTAAAACAATCGTCATCGACCATTCCTCCGAACCGGCCGAAGAGCAACTCATGACGATAGCCAAAACCCCGGCAGTGATGGAACGTTTGGAACAATGGAAAGAAAAAGTATCGGCCTCCCACCTAACCGCCTACCTGTACGACCCGATTCAGTTCTACATGAACCACCTCTTGAAAGCCCGTCAAAACGACGAAATCGAAGAGGAACTCTCACAACGGAACTATGGCAACCTGGTGCATCTGGCCCTGCAGATTTTGTACGAAGGTCTGAAAGGAAGAGTTTTAAACGAAAATGATCTGAGCAACGCACTCCAAAAAGTGGACGAAGCCATCGCCGAAGCCATCGTCCGCCTGAACCACCAACCGGAATTTTATGAACGAGGGATGAATTACATCCATCGATCCATTGCCCACCGTGTGGTTTCCGACATTCTGAAATACGACCTCCGGCTCGTTCAAAAAGGGCATCGGTTAGAGATTCTCGACCTCGAAAAAGAAATGGATTACACCCCGTTCATCATCGACGAAGCCACGGGAGAAACCGTTAAATTCTACGGATTTATCGACCGAGTGGACCGATTAGACGGAACCCTGAGGGTTATTGACTACAAAACAGCAAAGCCCAAAGAACTCCATCTAAAATTCGTTTCCCGAGGCGAAGACAAAACCCTCACCCTTCTAACAGAAGAAAAATACAAACAAGCCATCCAGCTGTGCATCTACCTTTACTACTTAAGGCAAGCCCAGCCTTACCAAGGCCACGAAGCCCAAGCCGGAATTTGGAGTTTTGCCGAGGTGGGGCAAGGCGTGGAACCCTTGGTTTTTTCCGACGGAAACTTAGATTCGGCAATGGTTTCAATCGCCTATCTCATCCGAGAAATCCTAAATCCTAAACAGCCATTTCAAGAAAGTCCCAAAACGCCCGTATCCCCTTGATAAGTTCAAGAATTCATTATCTTTGCCGCACTCTAAACACAACACTGACGACGCCATGAAAAAAACCATTTTCGTCCTCTCGGTTTTAGGCTTGTATTCCAATTTGCACAGCCAGCAGACCGAGCCCATCGAAAAAAAAAACGAAAAACTAAACATCCTAAAATCTAACGTAACCGGGTTATTGGCCTACCGAAATCTGAACGTCACCTACGAACGAGCCCTCAAATCTTGGTTCTCGGTTACCGGAGGGGTCAACTTCATTCCAAAAGGTAGCACCCCCCAAGCCAGACATCTCAAAGATTTGGAATTCGATTACAATCAAGTTAAACTAAGTGGATTTGCCTTCACTTTAGAGAGTCGTTTTTATTTGGGTAAAGGCTACGGCAAAGGCTTTTATCTTGCACCTTATTACCGTTACAGCAACTTCAACCTAAGCGAAATCACCCTGGATATTGAAGAAAACAACGAGTCCTTTCCCGTTAACATTCACGGAAGCACCAATGCCAATTCCGTGGGATTGATGATCGGAAGCCAATGGTTTCTCGGGGCAAATAAAAACTGGGTATTGGACTGGTGGATTCTCGGAGCCCATTACGGTTCCGCCAAAGGAAACATGACCGCAAAAACCACTAACCGAACCCTAACCGAGGAAGAACAAGCCCAGCTGAAAAACGAAATCCAATCCAAAGACCTCCCTTTAGAATACACTATTACAACCAATCCTAATGGAGCCGTTTTTAGCCTGTATGGGCCGTGGCTCGGTATCCGAGGAGGACTTTCCGTAGGGTATCGTTTCTAAAAAACACCTTTTCGGCAGTTACAATTCTAAGGGAAGAGGTTTCGGCGGACGAAACTTCCTCCCTTTTTAAAGAAAAAACCACAACTACAAACATGCCTCAAAAAAAGAAAAAACGTCGCAAAAGCCCAAACCGAAAATCCAAAAAGAAAACCTCGTGGGGGAAATACTTCCTCGTCGGATTTATCGCCATCACTCTATTGGCGACAGGATTCTATCTGAAAGAGAAAATCGCTTTTTATTACGCGTCGTATTTTCAGCGGTTTGAACATAAAAAGCTAAAAAACACCGCCTCCGAAACCGAAAGAATCGACCGCATCGTAGGCGAATACGCGGACAAAACCTTCGGCCTCGACATCTCCCATTACCAAAACCCGAACGACATCCAATGGGATTCGCTCTCCATCGGCCACCGAAGCATTCCCCTAAAATTCATCATTTTGCGGGCCACCATGGGGCAGCAAAGCCAAGACCGGCATTTCGACCGTTATTGGAAAAAGGCCAAAGCGCATGGGCTGATCCGAGGAGCTTACCACTTCTACCGTCCCGACGAAGATCCCGTGAAGCAAGCCACCAATTTCTTGGAAAACGTAAAACTGGAGCAAGGCGATCTCGTTCCGGTTTTAGACATCGAAAAAACACCCAAAAAATACACCAAAGCCCAACTGAAAGAAAACTTAAAAATATGGCTGAAAATAGTGGAAGAAAAATACGGTAAAAAACCCATTCTCTACACCTATTACCACTATTATCAGGACAACCTCCGCGGAGAATTCGACCAATACCCTCTTTGGTTAGCCAACTACAACAACGTCCTGACGCCCTCGCCACAAGACCCGTGGTTGTTGTGGCAGTTTACGGAAAACGGCATTGTCTACGGCATCAATACCAAAGTGGATCTCAATGTGTTTAACGGCAGCTTAGGCGCTCTGAAACAACTTACCGTGGAATAAGCCCCCAATCCCCCAAAAGCAGAAAAGTACGTTGAGAATTCTTTACGGAACTTCCCCAAAACTCTTATCGCCCCAGCGAATCCCATGAACAGAAAAACTCATTTTAGTTATTCATAAATTCCAAATCCAAATAAATCTCTCCCGTTTCAGGATTTAAATACAAATGGGTTTCTTCATGAAAAACAATCCATGTTCTTAACTTTTCTTTTTCCATATCCAACAACGTCGTATAAAAATACTTTTTTCCGTCGTAAGTGAATTTATACGTAATTCTATTCATGTTAACGTTCACATAGTCAACATTTTTATGGTCATTATTTGTAAGCTTATTGTAGAGTACTATTCCCGCTTGATTCCTGTCAGTATATTTTTCACGTTCTTCAGTCCAAGAATTAGAAACTATTTTTAAATCTTTCAATTTAACCGGCAGTTTAACCGCACTATCTTTAAATCTCCGTAAGTCCATTTGATCTTTTCTGTTCATGAAGTATAAATTTATTTTTGACAGAATTGATAACAAAAAAAAGACACCTAAAATGGTCAGTACAATAAGTTCCATGGCATTACAGTTTGTTTAGTTTAGTCCTAGCCCACGCAAAAAAAACACCTTTTCGTCCATTGACTCCTCAGCAAAAAATCGGAAAGCATTTTGCGATTAAATAGTACAAAACCTCCGATTATTTCCCAAACTCCATCTTTCCAATTTACTTTAAATGCAAATAGTTTCGCCCATATCTGGCCTATTTTCTCACTGCCTGCATACGACGAAAAAATATCACTTTATTGTTGATTTCAGTAATACTTTATCTTTTAGACACCACAATTTCCCATTATTGGTTCCAAACAAAAAATCAGGGTGTGCTCCTTCTCCGGAATGTTCCAACTCCTTCAATGTTAATTTGTCCAACCAATCAAACTTAAATTCTTTTTTTTCAAAATTTTGCTCGGTAAAACTGTCCATCAAATCAATTGCCCTTATCTTCTCCATAGTTGCATTATCAAAATAGAAAACCGCTTCCAAATACACGTCGGAGGGGCCTGCTATTCTCCCTTTTGAATTATCAATAAAAACATATTTATATTTTACATTTGAAGGCGGAAATTTAGTGAGGTCAATTATTTTTCCAAGTCGGTTCCGGTCGGTCGAAATTACCGCTGTTAGGTTACCATTTTTTTGAACTACTTCCACATTATTTTTTTTAGGAGCGACACCATTCCCTTTTTCTCCCTTTCCACAAGAAAAAAGAAAAAGGACAAGCAATAACCAACTTCCTGTTAAACGCTTTTTCAACAACATGGCAAATTGGGATTCAATCCCCTAATTTAAACAAATCCGTAGAAGTAAAAACCCTTGCACGATGAAACAACACCAAATCCTATAAACTTCCTTAGCCAATACAAACGAGAGATTCATAACCAAAGAAAAAACTCAATAAAAAACGATTTATAACCGACGATACACTTCGAGCGTATCAATTTTCAGACGAGCCTTGAGCCATTGCCTGAAAGTCTTTTTTTGAGCTTCCGACAATTCGTTTTCGCTTCCGTAAACCACAACCGGCATCACGACCGTTTCAGCGTTCCCGGAAAGAATTTCCTGCTTTGCCACCGAAAGCGAACTCAGCCCCGGAACAATGGCCTTGGCTTCCGGATAAAGGTTTTCGGTTTTGAAGGTATAGCGTTCAATCAGCGCATTGAGCTCTGCCATTCGGGACGCCTCCCCCGCAGCTTCGTTGTTTTCAATCCGGGTTGCTTTGGCCAAAAAGGCACTGTCCTGCCGAATGACAATCCGCGTATTTTCAATCCCAAAATCTTCCAGCTTCTTCTGCTCCGCCCTAATCTGCTCTGCCGTAAACCTACGGGTAAGAAAAGCCAACTCTATGCGGCGGGGATTGGAAGAATAATAAGTTTTACGGTAAATAATGGTATTGCCCTTATGTTCGTATTCCTGCTGAATATAACGGGAAACTTTTTCGTAAAACCGCTGCTGCTGCACAAAACGGTAAGCAAAGTAAACACTGGGAACAATCATGAGCAACGTGATGAACGTAATCCAATTGCGTACGGAAGAAGCCTTCTTGTTATCCACAAGCCCCACCGCCGGATACCGAAGGTACTTCACCATGACAAACGTCGCAATACAAATAAAAACACAATTAATAGCATAAAGAAACAATGCCCCGGCAAAATAACCAAACTCCCCGATTGCCAATCCGTAACCGGCCGTACAAAGCGGAGGCATCAAAGCGGTAGCAATAGCCACTCCCGCCACGGGATTGCCTTTTTCCACCCTGGTAACCGCTATAACTCCGACCAACCCTCCAAAGAAAGCAATCAAAACATCGTAAATATTGGGCGTGGTACGGGCAAGAATCTCGGATTGAGCCTCTTTGAAAGGCGTCAGCAGAAAATATATAAAAGAAACCACCAATCCCACCATGGTGGAAACAAAAAGGTTTTTAAGCGATTTTCGGAGTAAATTAAAATCGTACATTCCCAAAGCAAATCCGGCCCCCACGATAGGCCCCATGAGAGGGGAAATCAGCATCGCTCCGATAACCACAGCCGTGGAGTTCACGTTAAGACCGATAGAAGCCACCATAATCGCACAGGCCAAAATCCAAACGTTAGCCCCCGAAAACGAAATTCCCTGGCGGACATTCTCCAATACTTTTTCTTTATCTTGCTCCCCGTAATGGAGGTTAAAAAGTCGATTCATAGCTTTCTTTGATAATTAAACGGACGAAATTAAACTTTTTTATCCAATTGAAACCAAACAAAACAAACGCCTTTCTCAAAACCCCAAAAATTTCATTAAAAACAAGAGTTACCTTTAAAAAAAGGCCATTTTTGTTTCTTTCTGATCTTCCCGACATTCAGTTCCGACAAATTATTGGTATATTCGCTACGTAATTTTGAAAAACGTTGAACGAAAAAGAAAAGGAACAAGCCTTCGCCAAAATGGTAAAAGATAATCAAGGACTGATTATCAAGGTTTCCCGTCTGTACACGAATTCGCTCGAAGACGAAGAAGATCTTTTTCAGGAAATCGTCCTTCAATTATGGCGGAGCTACGACACCTTTAAAGGCGAAAGTAAACGTTCCACCTGGATGTACCGCGTGGCACTAAATACCGCCATCACGCTGTTCCGAAAGAAAAACCGCACCCTGAAAACCGACGAACTGCAAGACTACCATCACAATCACAAAAACGACGAGGATGCCGATGAAAAACAACAAAAAATCAATCTCCTCTACAACGCGATTAAAATGCTCCCCAAAGTCGAACGCGCCATCGTAATGATGTACCTGGACGACTTGCCTTATAAGGAAATCGCCGAAACACTCGGAATCTCCGAGGTGAATGCCCGCGTAAAAATGAACCGTCTGAAAAAGACCCTAAAACAATTAATGGAACAACATGCCTGAGTTTGATATCGATAGCCTTAAAAAAGATTGGCAGGAACAAAACACTCCGCAAAAATACGAAAGCAGCGAAATCCAAAATATGCTGAACCGCAAATCTCGGAATTACGTAAAATACATTCTGTGGATTAGCCTCATCGAGTTCGTTTTGGTTCTCTCCATGAGCCTGTGGAACCTAATCTGGCCGGTGAAAGACCACAGCTTTCTCCATCTCTTGGAGCGCTTGGGCGTGAACAATACCGAAGTCCTAAAAACCAATTACACCCGAATTTATTTCACCCTAAATACCATCAGTCTCCTGATTACTGCCGGGTTTGTGATTTGTTTTTATATAAATTATACCAAAATAAAAGTCGAGGAAAACTTTAAGGCATTCAATCTGAAAATCATACACTTCCGAAAAAGCGTCAACCTTTTCATTCTGTTGAACATCGCTCTTTTGGTCGTTTTTATAGCGGTATTAACCACTTTTATCTTCCTTGCCTTGCAAAGCCAAGACATCCGGCTCGGTCCGTCAGAACACTGGGTTCTGCTCTTCGGAATACTTATTGCCTCTTTGGGCTGCCTCTTCCTGGTATGGCTATATTACCGCACCGTTTACGGCCTATTGATGAAACGATTGAAAAAAAACCTAAAACAACTCTCCGAAATCGAAAAAAACACCTAAAAAAAAGAGCTTCTCAAAATAGAGAAGCTCTTTTTTCAATCCTTTAAAAGTAAAATTACAACACCATAACCTGACCCAATTCAGGCAAAATGAAATCAATCCCTCTTTCCTCAAAAGCCAATTGAGCCTTTTCGTGATCAATGGCAATCGGCGGAAACGTATCGAAATGACAACCGATGACCCTCGACGTCTTCAATAGTTCCGATGCTGCAAAACTGGCTCGTCTGGCGCACATCGTATAATGCCCTCCCACCGGAAGAACCGCCGCCGAAATCTCACCGTACAGCTCCGGAAACAAAGCCATATCCGACATAACCCCCGTATCACCTGCAAAATAGATATTCTTATCCTCAAAGCGAAGCATATACCCCGCCGCTTCCCCGCCATACGTCCCGTCAGGAAAAGAGCTGGTATGAGAGGCCGGAAGCATGGTGATTTTCAAATCTTCCACCACCTTGGCCGTCCCCCCGAAATTAAGATCAATGGCATTGGGATGCTCAAAATAACCGCAAATCTCCGGCTGCGCAATAATTTTAACCTCAGGATGATGCACCAAAACTTCCCGAACATCCGCCGTATGATCCCCATGGGCATGCGTAATCAATAAATAATCAATTTTCTGAGCCTCGATATCGAACCCTGTCTTTTCTTTTTGAAAATTATAAAACGGATCCGTCAAAATCCGAACTCCTCGGTAAGTGAACAAAAAACAATTCTGCCCCAAATACTGTACGTTCATTCTTCTATCTTTTAATAAATTATATTTCCCTTTTTACCCCTTGAAAAAATTGAGACCGGCAGCCAAAAGCAACGCCGTAGACAAAGTGATAACGCCCACTTGCTTCAAAAACGGATCCAAAGCCTTCGGCTCTTTGGTCTGCAAAATCCTGCGCCGCAATGCCGCCGTAGGAAAAAGCATCACCATCACGATAAAAGCATAATAATTACCCGAAGTATAAACCTCGTTGATAAACAAAAAAATCAATATTAAAATATGAGGCAACTGCAGCAAAATCATTTGGTAAACCATCGCCTTGCCATAGCCCAAACGCAATGCCAAAGTTTTCTTTCCACTTTCGGCATCACTCCGAATGTCCCTCATGTTATTAAGGTTAAGCACCGCCGTACTGAGAAGACCAATGGCCGCCGAAGGAAGCAAAAGATCCCAATCCAATGTTTTTGTAAACAAAAAATAGCTTCCGCCAACCGATACCAAACCAAAGAACAAAAAGACCATCAAATCGCCCAAGCCTAAATAACCGTAAGGCTTTTTGCCCACCGTATAGCCGATGGCCGCCAAAATGCAAGCCGCCCCCAAACCTAAGAAAACATAAAACTCCCTAAAAAAACCCGCTTGAAAAAAAGCCATGTAAAGCAGGGCTATCGTAGACAGCGCCGAAAGCAAAGCAAACAGAATCACCGCTTTTTTCATCTGCCGAGCCGAAATTCTCCCCGAAGCCACAGCCCTAGTCTCTGCTTCAGCAGATCGTTTGGCATCCGTCCCTTTCACACCGTCCCCATAGTCGTTAGCAAAATTGGAAAGCACCTGATAAAATAAAGTAACCAAAAGCGCCCCAACCAATAAACGCCAGTCCCAAAAGCCCCCCTCGGAAAGCAAACGCCAACGGGCTATAAATGCACCAACAATAATTCCGCTAACCGACAGCGGCAGCGTGCGTAATCTCGCCGCTTGTATCCAATCTTTCATTAACTCAATATTGTACTCAAAAATAAACAAATAATATGATCTCTACCAACCCCAAAGCCCTCTCTTCTGCTCAAAACGAAAAGACTAAGCTATGGCTTTTTCCTTTCATCCGCCTACAATCCCATTTCTTTCTTAAGGAATTTACCCGTAACCGAACGCGGATTTTCCACAATGGCCTCAGGGGTTCCCTGCGCTACAATTTCCCCACCAAGACGACCGCCCTCCGGCCCCACGTCCACCACATAATCCGCCAATTTTATCACATCCAGGTTATGCTCAATCACCACAAACGAATTCCCCATATCCACCAATCGATGAATGGCTTCCATCAAAATTTTAACATCCTCAAAATGAAGCCCCGTGGTAGGTTCGTCCAAAATATAGAGCGTATTGCCGGTCTGTTTCTTAGAGAGCTCCGCCGCCAACTTAATCCGCTGGGCTTCTCCCCCGCTGAGCGTGGTAGACTGCTGCCCCAAAGTGATGTACCCCAGCCCAATCTCCTGCAAAGTTTTCACCTTGTTGTAAATTTTGGGAATCGGTTGGAAAAAAGCCACCGCTTCGTCAATCGTCATCTCCAACACGTCCGAAATGGATTTTCCCTTGTAGCGGACCTCCAGCGTCTCCCTATTGAAACGCTTGCCATTGCACGTCTCGCAATGCACATAAACATCCGGCAAAAAATTCATCTCAATGACTTTCAGTCCGCCCCCTTGACACGTTTCGCAACGCCCGCCCTTGACGTTAAACGAAAAACGCCCCGGCTTATATCCCCGAATTTTAGATTCGGGAAGTTCCGCAAAAAGCGTCCGAATGTCGGTAAACATTCCCGTATAAGTCGCCGGATTAGAACGCGGCGTCCGCCCAATCGGAGTCTGATCCACATCCACAATCTTGTCGATATGCTCCAGCCCTTCAATACTATCGTAAGGCAGCGGCTCCTGAACCGCCCGGTAAAAATGACGGTTGAGAATCGGATAAAGCGTCCCGTTTATCAACGAAGATTTTCCACTCCCCGAAATACCACTCACCACCACCAACTGCCCTAAAGGAATCTCCAAATCGACGTTCTTAAGATTATGCCCCCGAGCACCCTTCAAAACAATAGATTTGCCGTTACCCTTCCGACGCGCTTTCGGCACCTCAATCGCCCGTTTACCCGAAATATAATCGGCCGTAATCGTATCCGCCCCAAGCAGCTCGGAAGGCTTGCCCTGCCAAAGCACTTCACCGCCAAATTTTCCCGCCTTAGGACCAATATCCAAAATTTCATCCGCCTCCATAATCATATCCTTATCATGCTCCACCACCAAGACGGAATTGCCCAGATCCCGAAGATTCTTAAGCGAATTAATAAGCCTTTCGTTATCCCTTTGATGCAAGCCGATGGAAGGCTCATCCAAAATATAAAGCACATTCACCAACTGAGAGCCTATCTGCGTCGCCAAACGAATCCGCTGGGATTCGCCCCCCGAAAGCGTCCTCGAACTCCGGTTCAAACTCAGATAATCCAAACCGACATCCAAAAGAAACTGTAAACGGGTCTCTATCTCCTTAAGAATTTCATGCGCAATCACCTTCTTTTTCTCCGAAAAAGTCGTCTTAATCTCCGCCAACCAGTCCTTAAGCTCCGAAAGACTCATCGCATTAACCTGCGCAATAGTTTTACCTTCGATTTTAAAGCTAAGACTCGACGGTTGCAAACGAGCCCCCTCGCAAGCCGGGCAAACCTCCTCCATCGTAAAATGACGCTCCAAAATCACCGACTCGTAAGAATCTTTATCCTCAATCCTTTCCTCGATAACGGAAACCAGCCCCTCAAAATCCACCTTGATTTTTTTCGTGATGCCAGCATGCTTCAACTCCTTTTTCACCTCCTGGTTCGCCCCGAAATAAATCATTTCCAAAGCCGCCTTATCCACCGACCTCAACGGCGTGGACAAATCCTGACCGTAAATCTCCAAAATCGATCTGATCTGAGCCAAAAGCCATTTGTTGGATTTAAAATCTTCCAACGGACGAAGACCGCCTTGGTTAATCGATAATTTATCGTTTTCGATGAAATAATCCGTATTCACCCGCTTCACCGTCCCCAAACCTTTGCAATGCGGACAACTGCCCTTAGGCGAGTTGAAAGAAAACGTATTGGGCTCCGGCAAAGCCACCGACTGCCCCGTATCCATATCCATTAAGTTTTTGGAATAGTAATCCACCGTATCACTACCCAAAACCTGAATCCCAATCAGCCCATCCCCCATCGACAAAGCCGTTTTCAGCGATTTTTCCATGCGGCTTTCCGTCGCTCCTTCCCCGATAATCCATCGGTCGATCACAATGTCGATGTCATGGGTTTTGTACCGATCCAGTTTCAAATCGTACTCGATGTCCTGAAGTACACCGTCGATCCGAGCCTGAGCATACCCCTTCCTCGCCATTTGGACAAACAAATCGTGATAATGCCCCTTTCTGGAACGAACCACAGGAGCCAAAAGCATAATCTTCTGCCCGCGGTAATTCGACCGGATGGTCTCCAAAATCTGTTCCTCTGTATAACTAACCAGCTTCTTCCCCGACGACTGAGAGTAAGCCTCCGACACCCGAGCAAAAAGCAAGCGCAAAAAATCATACAATTCCGTTACCGTCCCCACCGTGGAACGCGGGTTCTTATTGGTCGTCTTCTGCTCGATTGCAATCACCGGCGAAAGCCCCTCTATCTTGTCCACATCCGGGCGCTCCAAACTGCCTAAAAATTGACGCGCATACGCCGAAAACGTCTCGATATAACGCCGTTGGCCTTCCGCAAAAAGCGTATCGAAAGCCAACGACGATTTGCCCGATCCCGACAGCCCCGTAATTACCACCAATCGGTTGCGGGGAATCCTAACGTCGATATTCTTCAAATTATGTTCCCGGGCTCCATAAACTTCAATGTACGCTTCCTCTTCGGCCTCCTCCACAAAATGTTTTTTATCCTGCATGCTGTTTCTCATTAAAACCACCGAAACAAAAAGGTTTTGCTCCCCTTTCGGCAGTCCACAAAAGTACGTATTTTTTTTGCCATTCCAAGCCGCCCAAAAGCTGAAACCGTTTCCTAAAAAAGCTTTTCGTCCAAAAAAAACACTCTCCAATGTAACCTTCCCCGCTTTCCATTCGTATAATAAAATGCAGCCCCTAAAATTCGGGCTGATTGGGTTACATGAGACAACTAAAAATCACAAAGCAGGTTACCAACAGGGAAACCGCATCATTAGACAAGTATCTGCAGGAAATCGGTAAAGTCGATCTGATTACCGCCGATGAAGAAGTGGAACTCGCCCAACGAATCCGCGCCGGCGACCGCGCCGCCTTGGAAAAATTAATCAAAGCCAATCTGCGTTTCGTGGTTTCGGTATCCAAACAGTATCAAAATCAAGGGTTGTCCCTTCCCGACCTCATCAACGAAGGAAACCTGGGACTAATGAAAGCCGCCAAAAGGTACGACGAAACCAGAGGTTTCAAATTCATCTCCTACGCCGTATGGTGGATTCGTCAATCCATCCTTCAGGCCTTGGCAGAACAATCCCGGATTGTAAGGCTGCCCCTGAACAAAATCGGCTCTATCAACAAAATCAATAAAGCCTACGCCCATCTGGAACAAGAAAACGAACGCCCACCTTCTCCCGAAGAACTGGCCGAAGTTTTGGACATGAGCGAAGAGGACATTAAAGAATCCATGAAAAACAGCGGAAGACACCTCTCCATGGATGCCCCGCTGGTGGAAGGCGAAGACAGCAATCTTTACGACGTATTACGCTCCGGCGAATCGCCAAGCCCCGATAAAGACCTCATGCTGGAATCCCTGCAAATCGAAATCGAAAGGGCCCTGCAAACCCTAACCACCAGAGAAGCCGATTTGGTTCGTCTCTATTTCGGACTCAACGGCAAGCATCCCATGACTTTGGAAGAAATCGGAGAAACCTTCGACCTTACCCGCGAAAGAGTGCGACAAATTAAAGAAAAGGCCATCAAACGCCTAAAACACAACACCCGAAGTAAAATCCTAAAATCATACCTCGGGAAATAACACCAAAACAAAGAACCGGTCTTAAGACCGGTTCTTTTTGGTTTAGAAAGAAACCTTACCATTTCTTGTATCGCGACAGATTAAAAGTCCAATGGAACCGTAACTTTCCAATAAACACTTCGCCTTTGTAAAACCAATATTGTAGACCGTTTTTTTAATTCGCTATTTTTTGAAACTTCTCATTACAATCCTCTGTACAAAACGTTCCGTTTAAAATTAAAGTCCTATTTTCAATACTGACAATTTTGTACGAACTTGGAATAGTGGTATTACCACAAGAATTGACAAATTTAATCACATTATTATTGTCAATGCTATAGGTTCCGGTATTACAATCAGGAATCTGAGTGGTTTCGTAAGTATTATCACTTTTTATTTTAATTGTATAACCATTGCTTATCGTCGTCCATGTTGACGAACCTCCATTACTGATTTTTGCTTCAGTCAGTTTCCAAGTTCCAACCAGCTTGTTCGCGGTTGATTCTTCGTTATCTCTACATCCTAAAAGAGATAGGGTAGATAAAACCAGTGTGTAAATTAATGACTTTTTCATAACAATTATTTAATGATTACTTGATGAGTTTCTACTTTATTACTGTACATCTGATGTCGGACCTATCAGGACACGCCCAAAGAACAAAACAAACAGGAATTAATAACAATAACTTTCTCATACTTATTAACAATGCAAACCTATCAAAAACAACGCTTATTTCTTTTTAAATAATTAATAAATACTTCGATTTTGTAAAGATATACTATTTTTCATTAAAGCAAAATTTTTTCAACTTTTTTTCGGATAGAGAATACCCCCCAAAAACAGGCTCAAATGAGGCCACTGAAAAACAGATGATGACCATTGAAAAATTAATCTTTAGCACTGAAAAATCAATAATGATAAGCATTTTATTATTTTTCAGTGGAAGGACAGAAAAAACGAGTGAAAATAATTAAAAATTAAGTTATGATGTTTTATTTTTCAGAAAGGTTTAATTAAATTTGAAAGGAAATCACGAATCACAAATCATTTAAAATCATTGTCTTATGGAAGAAAATTTAAACCCAGCAGAAAACGCCCCAAGAGGGAAACAAAAAAATTATCACCTCACGCTCGAAGAGGCAATCAGCCGTATGAAACTCGCTTTTTCAAACGCTAAATTGCCTGAAATCAATCCGCAGCTGTCGGTTTTGGGCTATACGGAAACCAAGTTGGACGAGCTTTTGAGCCAAGTCTCCGCCTTGGAAGCCCTGCATCAAAAACAAAAAAAGGAATACGCCGAGCAGCACGAAGAAACCCGTAAATTGGAAGAAAAACGCAAAGAAATTGACGACAAATACAAAACGCATTTGGCACTATGTCGCGTGCTATTCAAAAAAGAGGTGAAAGCCACCGCCGCATTGGAGCTTAGCGGCACACGCAAAACGGCGTACAGTGCGTGGTATCAGCAGGTATCCAATTTTTACGCCCAACTATTGCAAACGCCCGAGTTCTTGGCAAAGGTAAAGACCATCAACCTCAAGGAAGCGGATTTGGAGGCGGTAAAAACATTATTGGCAGAGGTTTCGAGCCTAAAAGAAAGTCAGAAAAAAGAAACCGCCGAAGCCCAAAAAGCCACCGAAACCCGCGACCAAGCCTTTGACGAGCTCTACCCTCACTACGCCGACCTCATCGCCTATGCTAAAGCTATCCTTAGCAACGAGCAACATCTGGAAGCTATGGGGATTGTGGTGAAACGCTAATTTCTTTACCCATGTAATTTTTAAATAATTCCCCTATAAAAAAGGGTGGTCTTATTTTCAAGACCACCCTTTTTTAGCTGTGTTTTTTTTCTATTTCCGAAGGATTTACCCCAAATTCTGCTTTGAAACTTCTTGAAAAATGAGAGAAATTTATAAAACCTACATCGTCATAAATTTCATTAGGCTTTTTGCCTTGTTTTGATATTAAAAAATAGGCTAAATCTAATCGCTTTTTGATAAGCCATTTGTTAGGGGTTTGGTTGAAAATTTTCTGAAAATCTCTTTTAAATGTTGAAATACTCCTACCCGTAAGTCTTGCAAATTGCGCCAACGGAATATTGTGCATATAATTTTTGTTCATATACGCTTCCAAGTCAATTTTAAAATCTTCTTCAAAATTGAAAAGTAAATTTTGAATTGTGGTATACCGAAGTAAAAGCTCAATAATCTCAAAAGTTTTAATAGTCGCTAAATTATCGGTAAGTGCCTCTTGACATTCAAAATAGGGAAGCATAGAATCGAAAAAACCTTTTAAAAATGGGTCGGGTTGAAATATAAAATTAGGTTTTCCTAAATACTTTCCTTTGGGTAAAATATGATATTCTTTTGAATAATTATACAACATTTCTTTGGATAAAAAAATACTGATACTCATAAAGGGTTTATTATCTTGAGGTATTTTTTGAGTTTTTACTAATTGATTTTTTGACACAAAACCAATATCACCTTTGTTATACTGAATGGTTTCTACGCCATCGTTAATGAGCATTGTTCCATTTAAAACACAGACCAAAGCGTGGTCTTGAACAAAAGGTTCAAAGTTTTTTTTCTCTTGTGATATACAAGAAAACATAATATTAACTCGGGTTCTATCTTCAATCATTATTTTGGAATGATGATTTTAATTGTTCGTAATAAATTGTTGCTCTTTCTTTTGAAAAGTAATCTATTACCGCAAAAGCCATTCCGAATAATATTAAAGAAATAGCAATAGCTTTTAAATATATATTTTGTGTAAAATAAAGCAAGGCAACGGCTATAAGAAAACAAGCTAAACTAATAGCGATAGACATTGGGTATAAATATTGAAAATCATTTACACGTTTAATTTCGGTATTTATAAACTCTTTCGGATTTTGTTCATATCTTTTTACAATTTCTTGTTTTTGTTTTCCGTTGGAATATATCATGTTTACACCTGTTATAGAAAAAAATAGACCTATAATCAACATCGGAATTAGCAATGCTTTTGCGGCTGGCGTATTCCCTAAAAAGTAAAATAGTAAAGCCGTTAAGATTAAGAAAAAACCAAATCCAAGTATAAATTTCCCCTCAAATATTTCTCCGTTATACCAATTGATGGTGTTTTGTATCATATCCATTTTTATTTTTTTAATAGAAAGGCTGTCTAAAAGACAGCCAATTTAGGGATTTATTTTGATTATTTTGCATTATAACCACCATCAATACTCAATACAGTTCCTGTCATAAAAGGATTCTCATCTGATGCCAAAAAGAAAATTCCTTTTGCAATATCTTCAACTTCCCCTAAGCGTTTCATTGGGTGCAATGCTTCAATTCCCGAAATATCATAAGTTCCCGAAGCAATTGCATTTTTCAAAATATCGGTTTTAATTGCTCCTGGTGCAACTGCATTTATACGAATATTTTGGGTAGCGTAATCCAATGCACCTCCTTTGGTTAAACCAACAACAGCGTGTTTAGAAGCGTTATATTGAGCGGTGCTTACTAACCCATTCAAACCAGCTATGGAAGCAAGGTTTACAATAGTTCCTCCACCTGTTTTCAGCATTGCTCTAATGGCGTGCTTCATCCCATAATAAACACCCATTACATTAGTTTCCAACATTTGCTTCAACTCATCCGATTCTGTATCAGCCAACAAAGCATTTCCTAAAGAAACGCCCGAATTATTCACCATAGAATCTAATTTTCCAAATTTTTCTACCGTTTTGTCAATTACGTTTTTAACCTGTTCTTCTTGTGTTACGTCTAAAGGAAAGAAAGTTACCTCTGCACCTTCTTTTTTAAATGCTTCTAAAACCTCCGTTTCTTTGTTTGCATTTCTACTTGTAATAACAACATTGTATCCATTTTTTGCAAAATGTAAAGCCGTTGCTTTACCAATACCTGTTGTTCCTCCTGTAATAATTACTGTCTTTGTCATTTTTTTATATTTTAAAATTGTTTGACAAAATTAAAACAGCTTTAATGACATTGTTTTTCCGTAAAGTTCAAATTGTTTTTCTGTGAGGTTTACCACTTAGGAATGAATAAGAGAGTAATGGTGAAACGCTAATCTCTCTTATAATTTTCAAAATTTTAAATAATTCCCCTATAAAAAAAGGTTTAAACCCTTAGCCAGGGTTTTAACTTTTTTTACGGTCCGAAAAGCCATGCCTCCCGTCCTCACGGCAAAAAGCAAAAAACAAAAAGCCGGCTGAAAAACCGGCTTCGTATTTATCCCTCATCCTCCAAAGGCAACTACTCCCATTCGATAGTAGCCGGCGGTTTGCTGGAAATGTCGTAAGCCACACGGTTAATGCCCCTAACTTCATTAATGATTCGGTTGGACACCAGCTCCAAAAAGTCCCAAGGCAGTTTGCTGAACGTCGCCGTCATAAAGTCGATGGTATTGGCCGAACGAACCACCGCCGTGTATTCGTAGGTTCTTTCGTCGCCCATCACCCCGACCGATTTCACCGGAAGCAAAACCACAAACGCCTGGGAAACCCTTTCGTAAAGGTCGTGACGGTAAAGCTCTTCGATGAAAATCGCATCGGCCTCCTGGAGAATCCGAACCTTCTCCGCATCCACTTCGCCCAAGATACGGATGCCCAACCCCGGCCCCGGAAAAGGATGGCGGTACACCAAATCATGCGGAATTCCCAAAGCCTCCCCCACGCGTCGGACTTCATCCTTAAACAGTTCGCGAAGCGGCTCCAAAAGCTCCAAATGCATCTCCTCGGGCAAGCCGCCCACGTTATGATGGGATTTAATCACCGCCGAAGGCCCCTTTACCGATTGGGATTCGATAACGTCGGGATAAATGGTCCCCTGAGCCAAAAATTTCGCCCCCTCGAACCGATGCGCCTGCTCGTCAAACACCGCCACGAATTCCCTGCCGATGATTTTTCGCTTTTCCTCCGGATCGCATACCCCCGAGAGTTTTTCCATAAAACGTGCCCGGGCGTCCACCATATGGATTTTCATATTGAAATGCGCCCCGTAGTTCTCCATCACTTTCTGCCCTTCGTCCTTACGTAAAAGCCCCGTATCCACAAAAATACAGGTCAGCTGGTCGCCGATGGCCTTGTGAATCAACACCGCCGCCACCGAAGAGTCCACCCCTCCGGAAAGCCCCAATATCACTTTTTCACCGCCTACTTTTTCTTTGATCTCGGCCACCGTCCGCTCAATATACCCCGTAAGTTTCCAGTTCTTTTCAGCCTTACAGATAGTAAAAACAAAATTTTCCAGCATACGGTTCCCCTCTTCGGTATGCGTTACCTCCGGATGAAACTGCAAAGCGTACAACTTTTTGGCCTCATTCGCCATGGCAGCAATCACACCGCTGCGCGCCGAAATTTCAAAACCTTCAGGCACCCGCTCCACTTCGTCAAAATGACTCATCCAAACCGTCGAAGTCCGGGAAACCCCCGAAAACAAAGCGTTACTCTTCAAAATCTCCAACTCCGATTTGCCGTACTCGCCTTTTACCCCTTTGGCCACTTTACCTCCGAGCAAATGAGCCGTAAGCTGCATCCCATAGCAAATCCCCAAAACCGGAACCCCGGCTTCAAACAAAGCCTTATCCACCAAATGAGCCTCCTCGGCGTTCACCGAACTGGGCCCGCCCGAAAGAATGATTCCCGCAGGCTTTTTATCCAAAATCTCCTCTAAAGGCGTATTGTAAGGCACAATCTCCGAATACACCTCCATTTCGCGAATTCTGCGTCCAATCAGTTGGTTGTACTGCGAACCAAAATCCAATATGATAATTCCGTTTTGCATATTTTTTTTAATAAAAATCGTTAGTTTATTTTTTACGTTTCTCTCAAAGCCGCACAAAAAGCGCAGAAAGCAGAAAGAAACACCCCACAAAATCCAAGACAGAAAAAGACGTGATTTCTCACGTCTTATCGTCTTCTTTTTTTAGAATTTTGCTATATCTTCCCTATAAAACGCATAATCGAAGTTTACCGGCAAAGCATCCTCGTAAACCTTACGGCGGGCTTCCTCGTAAGTCTCTCCCGTCGCCACCAAGTTAAGCACCCTCCCTCCGGTGGTTACGATACGAGGCCCTTGGAAATTGGCTCCGGCAAAAAGCACCTGGCTGTGTTTTACTTTATCCGTTCCCGTCACCTCAAAACCGGTTTCGATGGTTTGAGGATAACCGCCCGAACACATCACCAAGCAAACCGCCTTCTTATCGGAAAATTTAAGCTCCAAAGACCGCCCTTCCAAACAAGCCAAAATGACGTCCAAAAGATTATTCTCCAACAAAGGCATAATCACCTGCGTCTCCGGATCCCCCATACGCATATTGTACTCCAACAAGTAGCAGCCCTTCGCCGTAACCATCAAACCAAAAAAGATAAACCCTTTAAATTTAAGGTCTTCCGCCTTCAATCCCTTGAGGGTAGGCTCCAAAATATTTTGACGGAAATCCGCCATATGTTCAGCCGTAAACTGGGGATTGGGCGCCACGCTGCCCATACCGCCCGTATTAGGCCCTTTGTCTCCGTCTCCTACTTTCTTGTAATCCTTTACCGGAATGCACGGATAAAGCTCTTCTCCATTGGAAAAAGCAATAATCGAAGCCTCAAACCCCTGCAGATACTCTTCCACAATCACCCGAATCCCCGCATCGCCAAACACCCTACGAATCATAAAATCGTGAAGCGTGGCCTCCGCCTGATTCAAATTATCGCAAATCACCACGCCTTTGCCCCCGGCCAATCCGCTGGCCTTAATCACCAAAGGAAACGCTTGCCCACGAACGTAGTCCAATGCCTCCTGATAAGCATCGAAAATCTCCGCCGAAGCCGTCTTTATCCCATACTGCTGCATGAATTTTTTGGAAAAAGCCTTACTGCCCTCCAATTTTGCAGCCTTTTGTTTCGGCCCGAAAATCTTAAGCCCTTTGGCTTTAAATTCGTCCACAATTCCGTCCACCAGCGTCGCCTCCGGCCCCACAATCGTAAGATCGATTTTCTCGTTCTGGGCAAAACGGCAAAGCCCTTCCACATTCCCTTCGTAAACATTCTTCCCCAAAACTTCCGTCGTGGCGTTCCCTTTGGCAAAATACATCGCCGTGATTCTAGAATCGTCTTTCAATTTCATCGCCAACGCCGACTCCCGGCCGCCGTCACCAATTAACAATATTCTCATAATTTCTTTTTTCGTTTGTTACAATAGACAAATTTAACGTAATAATGCCTCACCGCAAAACCCCTCTGAGTCTTTTATCTCTTTTCGTTAATGAAGAAAATGCCTCATCCCCGTAAAAATCATCGCTATGCCGTGCTCGTCAGCCGCCTGAACCGACTCCTCGTCCCGCACGCTGCCTCCGGGCTGGATAATCGCCCGAATCCCCTGATCCGCGCAAAAATCCACCACGTCGCGGAACGGAAAAAACGCATCGGAAGCCAAAACCAAGTCCCCTGAAAATTTCGCTTTCGCCCGTTCAACCGCCTGCTGCGTCGCCCAAATCCGATTAACTTGACCCCCGCCAATCCCAAGCGCCTGAGCCCCATTGGAAACCACAATCGCATTGGATTTAACGTATTTCACCACCCTTTGGGCAAACACCAAAGCCTTCTTCTGCGCTTCGGTAGGCTCAACCCGAGTAACCGTTTTTAAATCGTCCGAAAACGCAGAATCGTTGGACTGAACCAACATCCCGCCATCAATCTTAACCCAAGTCTGAGCATCGGATACCGGATGGTTAATTTTAATAATTCTCAAATTTTTCTTTTTCCTTAAAATCTCAAGCGCTTCCGCCTCAAAATCAGGCGCCATGACAATCTCCAAAAAAGTTTGGTTAAGCTCCGTGGCCGTCGCTGCATCCACCCTATAGTTCATCGCCACAATCCCCCCGAAAATTGAAACCGGATCGCACTCAAAGGTCTTACGGTACGTTTCCAAAGCCGTCGTACCTACCGCCACACCGCAAGGCGTGGAATGCTTTACCGCACAGCAAGCCATCTCCGCACCGAATTCGGAAACCACTTTCCAACACAAATCCATATCGCGAAGGTTATTGAACGAAAGTTCTTTGCCTCCCAAAATTTCAAAATCCTTCATCGCCCCATTTTGAGCCGTATCCACATAATAAGCCGCACTCTGGTGAGGATTTTCGCCATAACGTAAATCCGAAACTTTACGGTAAGAAGCATTAAGGTAAGGCGGATAATCGTCCTCCAACAGCATCCTCGCTATCGCCGCATCGTAAGCCGATGTAAGGTTAAACACCTTCCCCGCCAGCCTTTTTCTCGTTTCAAAAGCCGTATCCCCCTGAGCCGCAATCTCCGCCTGAACCACCGCATAATCCGAAACCTCCGTAATCACCGTTACCGCATCAAAATTCTTCGCCGCCGAACGAAGCATCGATGGCCCGCCTATGTCGATAAATTCAACCTTCTCCTCCAACGCAATGGATTTATTCACGTTTTCAAAAAACGGGTAAAGGTTCACCACCACCAAATCAATCAGCGCTATCGAATGCGCCTGAACCGTCTTCATATGCTCCTCGTTAGAACGAACCGCCAACAGCCCGCCATGAATCTTGGGATGAAGCGTCTTTACCCGCCCATCCAACATCTCCGGAAAACAAGTTACCTCGTCGATAGGCACAGGCGAAAGCCCTGCTTCTTTTAAATGTTTGAATGTTCCACCCGTAGAAATAAGTTCGTACCCGTTAGACTCTAAAAAACGGGCAAAATCAATAAGCCCGCTCTTGTCGGAAACACTGATTAACGCTCTTCTTTTTTTCATTTTCACTCGATCTATTTGTTTTAATTCCCGCATCATCGTAAAAAATGCAGGGTAATTGTAATTTTATCGTTCTAATTAAACGCTATTGATTGCTCTCCATTCAAAAGTTGTCCTATCGCCTTGGGCAAAATTTCATATTCCACCTGATGAACCTTCTGAGCCAAAGATTCGGGCGTGTCCCCCGCCGTCACCTCAACCGCCCCCTGAAGAATAATTCCGCCTTCATCAATCCCCGAGGTGACATGGTGCACCGTTGCTCCACTTTGGGTTTCACCAGCCGCCAAAACCGCACGATGAACATTCATCCCCCACATCCCACGCCCCCCGTATTTGGGAAGCAAAGACGGATGGATATTGATGATCCTCCCCCGGTACTTCTCGGTAAATTCCGCACTCAAAATGGACAAAAATCCCGCCAGTACAATTAAGTCCGTATCCTTTGGCAAAACCCGTTGCAAAGCCTCCGAAAAAGCCTTCCCCCTAGGAAGTTGCACCCCTTGAATCCCAGCATCGGCCGCACGTTGAAGCCCGTAGCACGCCCGATCGGAAACCACCAAAACCACTTCAACATTCGCCAAACTCCCCGAATCAATGCACTCCAAAATCCGCTGGAGATTCGTTCCCGACCCCGATACCAAAACCACTATTTTTTTCATTTTCCTATCCTCAAAAAAGTCTAAAGCCCTTCCAATACAATTTTTTCTTCACCTTCCGTAACCACTCCAATCTCATAAGCCTCCGGAAGAAGCGCCAAAGCCTTTTCAACCAAAGCCTCGTCCAAAACCACTACCATGCCAACCCCCATATTAAACGTTCCGAACATTTCTTCCCGTTCAATCGCTCCGCGACGCTCCAGCTCCAACATCACACTCGGAATCTTGATTACCGAAGTATCAATCTTCGCCGAAAGCCCCTCCGGAATAATTCTCGGCACATTCTCTATCAATCCGCCCCCCGTAATGTGGGCTATACCACTAAGCGTCATCGCCTGCATCAACTTCTTAATAGACTGATAGTACAACTTGGTCGGTACCAAAAGTGTCTCATAAAGCGGACGCCCCTCAAACAATTCGTCAAATTGAGGAAAAACCTTACGAACCAAAGAAAATCCGTTGCTATGGAATCCCGAACTTGGCAAAGCCAAAAGACGATCACCAGCCTTAATCTTGGAACCGTCGATAATCTGATCTTTCTCTACAATCCCCACACAAAATCCCGCTACATCGTAGTCCCCAACCTGATACATCCCCGGCATCTCCGCCGTCTCACCTCCAATCAAAGCGCATTCGTTATCCTTACAAGCCTCTACCATCCCCATCACAATTTCCGCCGCTACATCAGCATCCAACTTGCCACAAGCCAAATAGTCCAAAAAGAATAACGGTTTCGCCCCATGGCATACAATATCGTTCGCACACATAGCAAAACAATCAATCCCTATCGAATCGTAACGACGTGTATCCAATGCCACCTTCAGCTTCGTCCCAACCCCGTCGGTACCCGAAACCAAAACCGGATTTTTATACCCCGAAAGCTCGTAAAATGCACCAAAACTTCCCAAATTGTTCAACACATTGGCATTGTGCGTCTGCGCAACTGCACCCTTAATCTTATCGACGGTTTTGTACCCCTCCTCTTTATCCACTCCTGCGGATTTGTAAGTATTGCTCATATTCGATTACTAAAGTTTTTTATCTTTTTTACAACCGCAAAGCCCAATAAAAAAGCCGACAATCTTCCAGACGTCGGCTCTTTCTATTTCTCAGGTTTCGTGCAGGCTCCATGTTCCGAAATCAAATCGATACGCTTCGAAAAAGAGATGCACGGCTTTACCACTGTTTACGGTTTAATTTTGTTTTTGCGAAAATAATATTTTTTTGAATTCCCTCAAAACAAATTTGGTTTTGTTTTCCCCAGTTATTGCCACAACAACAAAATAAAAAAACGCCCTACATCAAAATTATAAACAGAAATAGTTACTTTTGCCCCAAAGATTTACACCTATGGCTTCTGGTTTTTTTGCTATCCTAGACGATATTGGCGCCCTAATGGACGACGTGGCATCCGCTTCCAAAATCGCCACGCGGCAAACCGCCGGCATCTTGGGCGACGATTTGGCCGTTAATGCCGAAAAAGCTACCGGTTTTCTCGCCTCAAGAGAAATCCCCGTTCTTATGGCTATCATGAAAGGTTCGTTCCTGAACAAATTAATCATCGTTCCCATCGCCTTCCTCCTCCAAGTTCTTTTTCCGCCTGCCATTAAGGTCATTTTGGTCATCGGTGGGTTATACCTTGCCTTCGAAGGCGTGGAAAAAATCATCGAATTCTTTTTCCACCGCCCCCAAAAAAGCCAGCAAACCCTGCAAGAAAACCAACAAGACCAAAACGAAGACAACGAAAAAGCCAAAATAAAATCCGCCATAACCACGGATTTCATCCTCTCCATAGAAATTGTCATCATCGCTTTGGGAACCGTACTCAACGAACCGCTAATCACCCAAATCCTTGCCGTATCGGTGGTTTCAATTCTTGCCACCGTAGGCGTCTACGGCATCGTCGCCCTCATCGTAAGAATGGACGACGCCGGCTATAGTCTCCTCAAAAAATCCAACCACAAAGGAGCCTTGGCTTCCCTGGGAACTTTCTTAATCAAAGCCTTACCCATCGTCATCAAAGCCTTAGGCGTTATCGGAACCATCGCTCTCATTCTAGTAGCCGGAGGCATCTTCGACCATAACATCGATTTCCTGCACCACCAATTCCCCAAATGGCCCGAAATGCTAAGACAAGCTTTCTACGGCCTAACCGGCGGATTACTCATGGTCCCGGTCTTTCTACTAATAAAAAAAGGACTTTCAGCCTTAAAATCGAAAAAATAACAAAAAACATCCGACAGACTTAAAGTTTGTCGGATGTTTGTTTAAAGCCCTAAAGCCTTTTTCACTTCAGCAATCTTGGCTTCCAACTCCTTCCTTTTAGCTTCGTCCACAACCCCTTCGCCTTCCCTAAAGTTCGCCTGAAACTGAGGCAAAACAAAATTGGCAATCACCTCCCCACCACTGTGAGGCGCACGCTTCATAAAGAGCTCCGAAACATGAAGCCCGCCACCCTGCCCGGGAGCCGTCGAAAGAAGAAAAATAGGTTTCCCGCCAAAATGCGCTCTTCCCGGAACCCTCGATACCCAGTCAAAAACGTTTTTAAACGCCGTAGAGTAAGCCGAATTATGTTCCGCCAAAGCCATAACGATTAAATCGGAGCCGTCTATCTTCCCTGCAAAATCCACCGCCAAAGAATGAACCCCTTCCGTCCTTTCCCGATCCTCACTGTAAATCGGCATCTCGTAGTCGTTAAGATCCAATACTTCCACCTCGTTCCCCGAAGCAAAAGACTCAACCACGTGCGCCAATAATTTTTTATTAATCGATGTCGAAGAAATACTTCCTGCAAATGCTAAAATTTTCATAATAATCTCTTTATTTTATACAAATTAATTTTTCCTTAAATCCGAGGCAACTGCATGGGAACCTCAATCAAAAGCACCTCCGAAGCCTCTAAAGCCTCCACCCGAAAGCCCGACGTTTCGTAAATCCCAAGGCCATCCCTAGCCGAAAGCACCTCATCCGACACCCGAACTTCCCCCGAAATCACAAATACATAAACCCCGTTCCCTTCCTTCTTCAAGGAGTACTCTCTTGCCACCCCTTGATCGAATTCCGCCAAATGAAGCCAGGCCTCCTGATGGATCCAAGCCCCTTCATCCTCCGGAAAAGGAGATACAATCTGACGAAACTCGTTCGGTTGCCCCACTTCCGAAACACGAATTTGCTGGTACCGAGGTTCCACATTCTGACGGTTGGGAAAAACCCAAATCTGCAATAACGTTACCGCTTGATCCTTCAATCCGTTAAATTCACTATGCTGAACGCCCGTCCCTGCGCTCATGACTTGGATTTCACCTTTCTGAATCGCACCAAAGTTCCCCATCGAATCCCGATGATGAAGCTCGCCACTAAGAGGAATCGTCACAATTTCCATATTCGCATGCGGATGCATTCCAAAACCCTGACCTACAGCCACATAATCATCATTCAACACCCGAAGATTACCAAAATGCATTCGGGAAGAATCATAATAGTTGGCAAAACTAAACGTATGATTCGCTACCAACCAGCCGTGATTCTGAAACCCCCGACTCTCTGCTTTATGCAATACTTTTTTCATTTTCTCACTTTTTAAAGTTATATTTTCAGTGATTTTTCACAGGACAAAAGTAAAGAACAAAGCCCTCCCCACTCTTGATGTAGGATAAGAAATACTCTGGAGAACAACATACCAAAAATATTCAAAAATATTCCTTTACTTTGGGGGTTAAAACCCACAAATATGAACCCTCAACATTCCGACAACTATATCGAACTGGTAGCAAACGTCCTTAAAAATTGGTGGATTAAATTCGCCGAATTCACCCCTAACCTCATCGTCGGGTTGGGTATTTTTCTTTTTGTCCTCTATACCAGCCGTTCCCTCAGCCGACTCACTTTATCGGTTTTTCAAAAACTGTTTCCCAAAAGCCGGAATAAAAATACGGTTGCCGCTCTCATTCGGGTTTTCCGATTTCTCATCATCCTGGCGGGCACATTCATCGCTTTGGAAATTATGGGACTAAACGGTTTTTTCTTGAAATTCATCGGAAGCCTCGGCGTGGCCGGAATCATCGCCGGCGTGGCGCTGAAAGACATTGTATCCAGTATGTTTTCCGGAATGCTCGTCAGCGTAGACAACGCCTTTAAGGTAGGCGACTACGTTACCATCAGCGGAATATCGGGCACCGTGGAAGACATCGGTTTTTTGACCACCAAAGTCATCAACGACGAAGGCAAAAAAGTCTACATCCCCAACCAACTCATCTTCAATGCTCCGTTCATCAACGTTACAGCTTCCCAGCACCGAAGAATCATCATTGACCTCGAAATCCCCAATACCGAAAACTTAGACAGCGCTAAAGAAATTATCTTGGACGAAGTGCTTAAAAACGATTTCATCGAACGCCCCGAAACCACCGAAGTCATTTTCGTGGACCAAAAATTGGGACTTTATAACCTTCAAGTGAAATTCTGGGTAAAATCAGGTCAAAACCTATCCCTCGTCCGAAGCCAAACCATCATCAGGCTCAAACAAAGAATGGATCAGGAAGGCGTAAAAACCGCCACAGTCACCCCAAACTAACCCTCAGGAAACAACAACTTAATAGCCCAAAAGCTTGAGAACTTCCTCCGGCTCCTGCTTTTCGCGGAACACTTCGTAGTGAAGATCTCCATTTTCATCCCTCTGAATCAAAACGTGACGAGGCTGAGGCATCAAACAATGGTGAACCCCTCCGTATCCTCCGATGGTTTCCTGATAAGCTCCTGTATGGAAAAAACCGATATACAGAGGTTTAGTATCGCTGAAAACCGGAAGATAGATGGCATTGGTATGCTGCTCCGAATTATAATAATCGTCCGAGTCGCAAGTCAATCCGCCCAAAAACACACGTTCGTAGGTATCATCCCAACGGTTAAGCGGCAGCATGATAAAGTGCCTCGAAATCGCCCAAGTATCGGGAAGTGTCGTCATGAAAGACGAGTCAATCATGTTCCATTTTTCCCGGTCGTTTTGACGCTTTTGAGAAATAATTTTGTATAAATTCGCTCCGCTTTCCCCCACCGTAAAACTACCAAATTCGGTATAAATATTAGGCTCTTCCACCCCTTCCTCTTCACAAAACTTCTTGATTTGAGAAACAATTTCGTTCACCATGTACTGGTAATCGTAGTCAAAGTTAAGCGAAGTCTTGATGGGAAAACCACCACCAATATTCAACGAATCCACCTCCGGCGCAATTTTTTTCAACCTCGCATAAACCCTAAGGCATTTGTAAAGTTCGTTCCAGTAATAAGCCGTATCCTTAATCCCCGTATTGATGAAAAAATGCAGCATTTTCAGCCTTGCATTAGGATGTTCGGCAATCTTTTGGGAATAATACGGAATAATATCCTTATACCCAATCCCAAGCCTCGAAGTATAAAACTCGAACTTCGGTTCTTCCTCAGAAGCAATCCTAATGCCGATATTAAAGGTAGAATCAATACTTTCGGCCAGTTTATCCAGCTCCCTGTAATTATCCAAAATAGGAATAATGTTTTCAAAACCGTCATTAATCATCTCCGAAATCTTTTCCAAATAATCATCGGTCTTAAACCCATTGCAAATCACCTCAATACTCTTCCCGAATTTCTCCTTATTGTAAAGCGATTTCACAATGTCCATATCATAGGCCGACGACGTTTCCAAAGAAATTCTATTCTTCAGCGCTTCCTCCAAAACAAAACTGAAATGACTGGATTTGGTGCAATAACAATACGTGTATTTCTTCGTATATCCGTTCTTTTCAAAAGCCTCCTTAAACCAAGCTTTTGCCCTTTGAATATTTTGGGAAATTTTAGGCAAATAACTGATTTTAAGCGGCGTGCCAAACTTTTCAATCACCTCCATCAAAGGAATTCCGTGAAAGAGAAGATTGTTCTCCGCAACATTAAATTCCTCGGTAGGGAAATACAACGTTTGGTCGATAAGCTCGGAATATTTAATTTTCATCTTGAAGATTCGGGTTTAAAGATTGAAGTGCAAATTTGAGAAAAAAAGTTGGTTTTTCGACCTCTCCTTTTATTTTCTTTTCGCACAAAAATCCGAGTTCCGCCTAACGTCGGCATTTTGAGGTTTTAACGAAAATCTCCTTTGCGCTTCCCGTTAAAAATCGTATTTTTACGCATCAAAAAAAGTAATATAATCTAGTAACGAGTATTATGAATACACAACAATTTGTGAACCGGCACATCTCGCTGAACGAAGCGGATAAAGAAGCCATGTTGAAAAAACTGGGGGTTAGCAGCATCGAAGAACTCATCGACCAAACTTTCCCGAAAGACATCCGTTTACCAAAAGAGTTGGCCATTTCCGAGCCTTTGTCGGAATACGATATGTTGGCTCATTCAAAGGATTTGGCTTCCAAAAACGCCGACTTCACCAACTACATAGGATTTGGTTATCACGACACCATTTTGCCTTCCGTGGTAAAAAGAAATATTTTTGAAAATCCGTCGTGGTACACCGCTTACACCCCGTACCAAGCAGAAATTGCCCAAGGAAGACTCGAGGCACTGCTCAACTTCCAAACGGTTGTTTCCAGCCTCACAGGGCTACCGATTGCCAATGCTTCGCTTTTGGATGAAGCTACGGCCGCCGCGGAAGCCATGAATATGTTTTTCGGAAACCGCACCAAAGAACAAAAGAAAAAAGCGTTTAAGTTTTTCGTTTCGGATTTAGTCCTTCCGCAAACCATTGCCGTTTTGAAAACCAAAGCAGACGGTTTGGGAATCGACATCGTAGTGGGCGACCACCAAACACATCCGTTGGACGAAACCTATTTTGGCGTACTCCTTCAATACCCCGGAAAAAACGGAGTGGTATTGGATTACACCGAAAACATAGCAACCTATAAAACCCTCGATCTCCAAGTGGCCGTAGCTTGCGACCCGATGGCTTTGGTCAAGCTGAAATCGCCGGCATCCATGGGAGCCGACTGCACGGTAGGAACCACCCAACGCTTCGGTATTCCAATGGGATACGGCGGTCCTCATGCGGCATTTTTCGCCTGCAAAGAAAATTATAAGAGAGATCTTCCAGGAAGAATTATCGGGGTATCCCAAGACGCCACAGGCAAGCGGGCTTTGCGGATGGCATTGCAGACCAGAGAACAACACATCAAACGCGAAAAAGCTACCTCCAACATCTGTACAGCACAAGTTCTTCTTGCCGTTATGGCCGGAATGTACTGCGTTTACCACGGACCAAACGGACTAAAATACATTGCCGATCAAATTCACTTTAAAACCAATGCGTTAGCTTCTGCTCTTAAAATCCTAGGGTATGACGTAGTGGAAGAACCCGTTTTTGATACGGTAAAAATCCGATTGAACGAAGAGGAAAAAGGGAATCTAATGAGGATGATGAGAGATCGTAAAATCAATCTCAACTACTTCTCCGAAGACGTCGTAAGCATCGCCCTGAACGAAAGTTCGACCATGGAAAAACTGGATATTCTTCTAGAAGCATTCGCTAGTTTCATGGGTAAACAGGCTTTCAAAATGGTCTTGAAAGAAGAAGAAACCATCCCTTCCGAATTATTGCGTTCCGAAGCTATTTTAACCGAAGAGGTCTTCAATAAATACCACACCGAAACCGAATTAATGCGCTACATCAAGCGATTGGAACGCAAAGACCTTTCGCTAACCCACTCCATGATTTCGTTGGGCTCTTGCACCATGAAACTCAATGCAGCTACGGAAATGCTTCCGCTCTCTTGGGGCGAATGGGGGAACGTTCACCCTTTCGTTCCGACAGAACAAGCAGGCGGCTATCAGGAAATGATCAAAACACTGGAGAAAGATCTTGCCGAAATCACAGGCTTTGCAGGCACTTCCCTTCAGCCCAACTCCGGTGCCCAAGGCGAATACGCAGGGCTAATGGTTATCCGTCAGTACCACAAATTCCGCGGCGAAGGCCACCGTTCGGTTGTTCTTATCCCGCAATCCGCTCACGGTACCAATCCTGCTTCCGCCGTATTGGCCGGCTTAAAGGTAGTGGTTTGTAAAAACTTGGAAAACGGAGAGATCGACATCGAAGATTGGAAAGCGAAAGCCGAACAACACAAAGAAGATTTGGCCGCAGCCATGATTACCTACCCGTCCACCTACGGTTTCTTCGACGCCAACATCCGAGAAATCATCCAAATCGTACACGACAACGGCGGACAAGTTTACATGGACGGCGCCAACATGAACGCCCAGGTAGGAATTACCAGCCCAGGGTATATCGGAGCCGACGTTTGCCATCTGAACCTGCATAAAACGTTCGCTATTCCTCACGGTGGTGGAGGCCCTGGCGTAGGACCGATTTGCGTGGCTGCTCACTTGGTTCCATTCCTTCCTTCCAATCCAAACATCAAAATAGGAGGAAATGAGGCTTTGGACGGAATATCAGCTGCCCCATACGGCTCGCCTTTAGTCCTGAATATCTCCTACGCTTACATCAAAATGCTCGGAGCCGAAGGATTGAAGAAAGTCACCCAGCACGCCATTCTGAATGCCAATTACCTGAAAGAAATTTTGGCGGAACACTACCCTATCCTCTACCAAAACGAAAAAGGCCGCGTGGCACACGAATGCATCGTGGACTTCCGTCCGTTCAAGGCTTTGGGCGTAGAAGTTGCGGATGTAGCCAAACGTCTAATGGACTACGGATTCCACGCTCCAACGGTTTCGTTCCCGGTGGGAGGAACCCTAATGATCGAACCAACCGAATCCGAAAGCAAGGAAGAACTGGACCGCTTCGCAGAAGCATTAATCAACATCCGAAAAGAAATTGAGGAAATCGCCAACGGTCAAGCCGATGCTTCAAACAACGTATTGAAAAATGCACCGCATACCGAACAAGTCGTTATCTCAGACACTTGGGACCGCCCTTACAGCAGGGAAAAAGCCGCCTACCCCTTGGATTGGGTAAGAGAACGCAAATTCTTCGCTTCGGTATCCCGTGTGGACGAAGCCTTCGGAGATCGTAATTTGGTATGCACCTGCGAACCTATTGAAAACTACATGTAAAACTTAATAGGGCAAGTTTCCCGAATAGCCGCCTCAATATTGAGGCGGCTATTTTATTTTTTGCTTCCCCCTCATTCCTACATAAAAACACCTCAACATCAACAATAAAAAAATCGCCCCAGAAAATGGAGACGATTTTATTTTACATTATTTTCAATTCATAAATACGTTAAAAATCCATGGTGAACGGTTCTTCTTCATCACTGGTAATCCCCAATGCGTCGTAGATATAACGAAAAGTGGATAAAAGCACAGGTTTACCTCCGATAATGCAAACATCATGTTCAAAATGAGCCGAAGGCAAAAGGTCTTTGGTGGTTACTGTCCAACCGTCGTCATGGAAAACCACCTCGTGAGTTCCCATATTAATCATCGGTTCAATCGCTAAAGCAATACCGTCCTTTAAAACTTTTCCGCTGCCTTTACGTCCATAATTGGGAACCTGAGGATCCTCGTGCATTTTACGCCCAAGCCCGTGCCCCACCAGCTCTCTAACCACACCGTAGCCGTGCGCTTCGCAATGCGTCTGTATAGCGTTGGAGATATCTCCCACCCGCTTGCCTCTCACACACTGGGCAATTCCTTTATAAAGCGATTCTTTGGTTACCTTCAATAACTTTTTCACCTCAGAAGCCACCTCCCCCACCTCAAAAGAATAAGCATGATCGCCATAGAAACCATTCATATAAACCCCACAATCCACCGAAACCACATCCCCATCTTCCAAAGGCCTATCGTTCGGAATACCATGAACTACCTCCGCGTTAGGCGAAATACAAAGGTTTTTTGGAAACCCGTACATCCCCAAGAAAGCCGGTTCTCCACCATGATCCCGAATATATTCGGCGGCGATTTTATCAATATGATTAGTGGTAACTCCCGGGCGAATTTCCTTGGCAACCATCCCCAAGGTCTTGGACACCAATTGGGCACTCTCGCGCATAAGACGGAGCTCTTCTATTGTTTTGAGTTGTATCATCTAAAAACTTGTTTCTATTTTAACTGGTCAGAACCTCAGCAACCTTGGCTCTTACCAAAAAAGACCTTTCTTTTTTTCCTTTTTCAGTTTGGAATAAGCCAGCACCTCACCGCCATCCACCCGGAATTCAATTTTCTGATTGATGATATTATACACTTCCCCCCATCCCGGAAATCCGCCGAGATTACGATCATCAATAAACAAATCCGCATCAATTTTGCGGGAAGCATCCGCCGAGTCAAAAACCTCCCCTTCAAAACTGGAATTAACCGCGTAAAATTCAACACCATTACGACGACAAAACTCAATCGCCTCCTCTAAAGACTTCCCATGACGGTAAGTCCACAATATAAGCCTGTAACCTTCGCCCTGCAACTGTTTCAATGTTTCAAAAGCAAATGTTTTGGCCTTCCCGATCCCAGGATAAGCATCCTCCACAATGGTACCGTCAAAATCAATGGCTAATTTTTTATTACTTTTCATAGATAATTCGTGTTTTTACCACCGCAAAGGTACGAAAAGAACACCCCACAACCACAACATTAACAAATTATCATTATTACCATCAAAAAACCAATTATTTTATTTCAAACCAAAGCCAATCTTTAACAAATCAATCAAAAAACAACTTTATAAAGAATTAAAAACATCCACCCTACAAAAGCAATTCCATTAAAAACATTTCAAATAAAAACAAAATTAATTATGCAACATATAACAATTTAAAGCATTTTTTAATTTAACAACAACAACAAATCATTTTTATTTCTACCTTCGTTCCATTAATTAAAAAACGACCCTTACAATGAAGAAAAGTTTATTCAGTATTTTTGCCCTTATAGCCGTCACGGCTTGCAACCAAGATAATACCATCACAGAAACGCAAGATCCATCGCAAGAAATTTCTGCCTCAGCAACAAAGCGGGTATGTCCCTCCGAAGAAATACGCCAAAAAATGCTCTCCGAAGACCCCTCCGCAAGAGCCAGATTGAGCGAAATCGAAACCCAAACCAATAAATTCATCCAAAGCCGAGCCTTGGGCAAAGTGCTGGCCGACGGCACCATAGAAATTCCCGTAGTCGTTAATGTTTTGTACCGGACGGCTTCTGAAAATATTTCCGACGCCCAGATTCAGTCTCAAATTACGGTACTCAACGCCGATTACTCTGCCACCAACACCGACCTCACCAAAATCCCGGAAGAATTCCAATCGGTAACCGCCGGCAATACCGGAATCCGATTCAGCTTGGCAAAAATCAATAGAAAATCGACCAAGGTTAGAAGCTGGCAAACCAACGACGCCATGAAAAAAGCCACAAAAGGAGGTATAGACGCAACCTCTCCTTCCCAATACCTCAACCTATGGGTGGTTGGAGATATGGGCGGAGTTGTAGGAAATTTTATAAAATCAACACTCTATGAAAAGAATTAGAATAAACAAAAAGATTATTCTCTTTGAGAATTTCTCCGAATAATTTTAAGATTTGGAATTATTCGGAGGTTCAATCAAATCATTATAATTTAATTAATTTAAAAAAAATATTATGAAAAAAATAATTACCTTTTCAGTAGCAATGATAGTTTTAGCTATTGGTATATTTGCAGCTTGTAGAAATGAAAATCAAGATATTTCAAAAGTAAATACTGATGTGCAAAAATTGGTAAATTCTAAAACTTTTGCAGGTCATTCGGATTTTATTAAAAATTTTGGAGAGATAGATGCAACAAAAATTGTTACCAATAAGATTAAAGTTGAAAATCAAGAATTTAATGTATTTTTAATTCCAGTAACAAAAAATGATAAAGTAGTTGCTAGAATAGAAGTTATTGACTTAAAGGATACCAAATTTTTACCCAATAACGACAAGTATGCAATGAATTTAGCAGATTTATCTAATTTTAATGAGAAAACCTTAACTGGTTCAGTAAAAATGTATGACTTAAACTATGATAATTATTTACACACTGAAATTAATATTGAACAAAACAAAATAAAAGATTTTAACAGTAGAGGAATTTCTAATCAAATAACAGAAAAATATAAGTCATCTAGAAATCCAAACAAAAGTAGAAATTTAACTTCGCGTCATTTGTGTGATGGAAATGGAAATGGAGATGTGTCATTTGGAGAGTGTTACAAGTGTTTAAAAGATGCAATTGCTGATGATGGTTTTTCATCTTGGGTTTGTGATATTCCTGCAGCTGGCTGGTTAGCTTGTTGGGGAACAACAACAGCAGCTTGTGTAATAATTTCAGCCAATGCTTAAATTATAAGTTATGGATTCCTTTTTTGCATTTTTATTTTTACTTATTATAATAATAACAATTGTCTCAACAATTTTAGTAATTAAAAAGGATAAAAATTTATCAACGAGAGAAAGGACAAATTTGATATTTTTACAAGTTTTTCTACCTTTTATTGGTCCTTTATTATATTATATTTATTATAAAAAATAAAAAAACATCCTACAACATTGCATTGGCAAAAGACCAGCTCCAAAGCTAAACCAGCCTCGCATAGCTGTTCCTTCACCAATGCCCTTTCGTTCTCGGATACGCCACTTTTCCCGAATCGGCAGGGCTTTGGAACGACGGAGTTGTATTAGCCGCCAAATATGTAGGAAAAAGCGCTTATGCTCCCTACAATTTAGGACGAACCGCCACCCACGAGATAGGTCACTATCTGAATTTAAGACACATTTGGGGAGACGGAAGTTGCGCTACGGACTACGTGGAGGACACCCCAACCCAAATGGATAAAAATTTCGGCACCCCCTCCTATCCTAAGTACGACATTTGCGGTGGCGTTTCCCGATCCATCATGTTCATGAACTATATGGACTATGTGGACGATGCCGCCATGTTTATGTTTTCTGCCGGACAAAGGGATCGGATGCAAGCTACCTTATCCTCCTCCGGACCTCGGGCAGGGCTAAGATTATAACCCACCATTACCCTCTTCTAAATCACATCCGTAATTCCTCCGAATTACGGATTTTTTTAATCATCCCATAAAAGCATCGGAAGAAACAAAATTCACCCAAAAAAACTACTTTTGTAGTACTAAATTTTCAGCTTATGAAAAAAATTACGACCCTCTTATTCTGTGGCCTGGCAAGTTGCTACTTTTACGGACAATGGCAACCCATAGAGGCACATCAAAACCTACTGAGAAAAGAAGTTAAAGTCAATAAAACCTATCGGCTAAACCTCCAGCAAATAAAAAATACCTTGGAAAAAGCCCCATTGGAAAAAGCAGGTGCTAAGCCCGTGGAAGTTTATTTACCCGATACCGAAGGCGTCCTGCATCGGTTTGCAGTCTACAGCCGTCCCGTAGCCGAGAAAACCCTTGCCGAACGTTACGGTCTTGGGTCTTACGTTGGATTTGGGGTGGACGATCCTTCCCTCTTGGTTCGGTTCAGTCTTACGGGAAAAGACTTTCAGTCCATGCTGTTCAAAGACGGAGCCTATCAGTTTATCGAAGCATTGGATCAGGACAAAACGGTTTATGGCGTTTTTGGTAAAACAATCAAAAATAAAACCGCCCAGGCCTTTGAGTGTTCCACCTATGAATCTAAAGCCGCAAAAGCCCAACTGGAAAACCTAATGAAACCGGCAAAAGCCAAAAACGGCAAAGCGACGTGGTCAAGATTCGACAACCGGGTCTTTAGAACCTACCGTTTAGCGTTAGCCGTGACCGGAGAATACGGCGCATTATACGGTGGCGTGGAAGGAGCCTTAGCTCAGATGAACGCCACAATGACAAGAGTAAACGGTATTTACGAAAAAGATTTGGCACTCAACCTGATCATGATCGACAAACCCGAAATCATCTATACCGATGCCGCCACAGATCCCTTTTCGAACAGCGACAAAGGAGCTGATGGCGAGTGGAGTATGGAACTTCAGAAAACATTAACCTCGGTTGTAGGCGAGCAAAACTACGACATAGGCCATTTGTTCGGCCATGCCGGCGGTGGAGGAAATGCGGGGTGCATCGGCTGCGTTTGCCAAAGTCCTAGAACCAACGCCAGCGGAATCCCCATCGAGGAAGGAAAAGGAGCCGCCTATACCTCTCCAGCCTATGGGCTTCCTCAAGGCGATGCCTTCGATGTTGATTTCGTAGCGCATGAATTCGGTCATCAATTGGGAGCCAACCATACATTTTCGCATGCCTTACACACCGGATTGCAAACCCATGTCGAACCCGGTTCCGGCTCTACCATCATGGGCTACGCAGGCATTACCAACGCCGACGTCCAAAGCCATTCGGATGCCTATTTCCACACTATCAGTATCGGCGAAATCCTTACTAATCTCGCCAACAAAAACTGCGCCCAGGAAACCAGCATCTCCAATACCGCCCCGGTCATCACGCCCCTTCCTGACGTAACCATTCCCAAAGGAACCGCCTTTGTATTGACGGCAAAAGTGGAAGACGCCGAAAACCTCCCGTTATCCTACACATGGGAGCAAGTTGATGCGGCATCCTCTCCCATCACCACCGTTACAGGGAATAACTCTTCGGGAGCATTATTTCGCTCGTTGCCCCCGTCGAATTCACCGACCAGATACTTCCCAAAACTATCTTCCGTGCTGCAAGGAAAGCTAACCATTCCTTCCGATTGGGAAACCGTTTCTAACATCGCCAGAAAAACCAATTTCACGATTACGGTAAGAGACCATCACCCCGATGCCAAGCAACAACAAGTGCAAAGCACCTCCCAATCTGTTACTGTGCATGAAAACGGCCCGTTTAAACTCCTTACATCCGCCCTATACACCGACGCCAATCAAACTTTACTTTGGGATGTGGTTGGCACCGATCAATCTCCGTTTAATGTTTCCAATGTTAAAATAGATTACACGACGGATGAAGGAAGCACTTGGACCGTCCTAAAAGACTCTACCCCAAATAACGGAAGGTTAGATTTAGACGCTTCGGCTCTTCCAAAAGGAGAGATACTCAAAATAAGAGTTTCCGCCATAGGCAATATCTTTTACGCCATAGGTTCCGTTGAAATAAAAGAAGCCTTGGATTGCGTTAGTAATGCGGCACTTTCCGTCGAAATAACCGATATTTCCTCCAACAGTGCTATCATCGCTTGGAATTACCTAAAGAACGCTGTATCGCATACTCTAAAGTATCGCAAAAAATCGGAAGCTCAGTGGCACGAAGTTCAACTTACCGACCGACTTTGGACGCTATCCGGTTTGGAAGACTCCCAAGACTACGAAGTTCAAGTCGAAACCCTATGTTCCGCAGGAGCTACGACACTTTCACCGATTGTTTCGTTTTCAACAGCTTCAATTTCGTACTGTGCCTCCAAAAGCATAGACTCCGACTATGAATACATCGGAAACGTAACCGTTACCCCTGAAAAAGGTACCGTCATGAGCAACAACTCCAAAGAAAGCAACTATTCCGACTACACGGGGGTAAAGGAAAAAGCCATAACACTATATCGAGGAACCTCCGCCAACAAAATTTCCGTAACCAAAAGATGGACTGACCAATCGTACAACGAAGCCGTCAAAGCATGGATCGACTTTAACCGAGATGGCGTATTCTCGGATTCGGAAATCATCCTGAACTCTTCACTAAGTAAAACCACACCCGTTACAGCAACCTTCAGTGTTCCCGAAACAGCCTACGCCGGAGAGCACTTTGCGGTAATGCGCGTCATCATGAGCGATGCGAGTATCACAAACGCTTGCGACGACATAGAGTATGGCGAAGTGGAAGATTACGCCGTTTATTTCACCAATGAAAACCTATCCACCGCCTCCGTTTCCATAAAGGAAAACCAAATACGCTTTTACCCTAATCCGGTTACCGACGTGCTGAACATTTCCAATGCACCGTCGTCCGCCAAGTATAAAATCTACAATACGGCGGGGCAAATCGTAACTTCCGGAGCCCTAAACGACGGAAAAATCCGTTTGTCCACACTGGAAAAAGGGGTTTATATCCTCTCCCTCGAAGACCAAAACGAAGAGGTAATCCAACACAAATTCATTAAACAATAATCCTGAAAGACCGCCTTTAGGCGGTCTTTTTTTATCCCAACAACCCCATAAAAAAACCAGCAATCCCAAACGATTGCCGGTAAAATAACTCTATCCGGATTTTTATCCTTACAGATTAAGGCTTTGTTTCACCCGGGCAATTTTCTCCTCCAATTTCGGAAGATTTTCCCTGAAATCATTTTCGTTGTCAATCGCCGCCTTTACGGAAACATAAAACTTAATCTTCGGTTCCGTACCAGAAGGTCTTACGCAAACTTTCGTGCCATCCTGAGTGTAATAAATCAACACATTGGACTTAGGAATATCGTCCATCACCCGACGTTCCCCCGTGGAAGCCTCCACACAAGTCTGCTCTTTAAAGTCTTTGATTTTCACCACGGCAGAACCCGCGATTTCTTTCGGTGGATTTTCACGGAAGTTTTTCATCATCTGCTCAATAGCCTCCGCTCCTTCACGTCCTTTTTTAACAACATTAACCAACCCCTCGTAGTACATGCCCGTCGATTTGTAAATATCAATCAGGTACTGGAACACCGAACGGCCGTTCGCTTTGCACCAAGCTGCAATTTCGCAAGCCAGCAAAATAGAACCACAAGAATCTTTGTCGCGCACAAAATCCCCCGTCATAAAACCAAAACTCTCTTCGCCTCCGCAAACAAATTTTTTCTCGCCTTCCGCTTCCCGTATCATCTTCCCAATCCATTTGAAGCCCGTAAGCCCCACCTGGCATTCCACACCAAATTTTTCAGCAATATCAAAGAAAATATCCGAAGTTACAATGGTGGAACCAATAAATTCTTTCCCGGTAATCTTCCCAGCCTTCTTCCATTGCTCCAAAATATAATACGTCAAAATCGTATTGCACTGATTGCCGTTAAGAAGCTGCATCTTGCCTTCCAAATTCCGCACCGCAATTCCCAAACGATCGCCATCGGGATCCGTTCCGATAACAATATCCGCATTAGTCACTTTAGCTAAGTCCAGTGCCATAGCCAACGCCGCCGGCTCTTCCGGATTCGGAGATTCCACCGTCGGGAAATTCCCACTCGGAATCATCTGCTCCTTCACCAAATCCACCCGGGTAAAGCCCGCCTTTTGCAAAGCCTTAGGAATCGTCGTATAAGTCGTCCCATGAATGGACGTAAACACAATATTCAACTGGTCGTAACCAATCTTATCTTCCTGATAAAGCGAATTAGCCATGCAAGCCTCAATATAAACCTCGTCCTGCTCCTCTCCAATCCATTCGATTAAATCGTCATTCCCATCGAATTTAATCTTATCGAAAGCCGTAGCATAAACCTCCTTAATAATATTCTCGTCATTGGGAGGAACCACCTGAGCCCCGTCATTCCAATACACTTTGTACCCGTTGTATTCCGGCGGGTTATGCGAAGCCGTCAAAACAATTCCCGCATGGCATTTTTTATCCCGTACGGTAAAAGAAAGCTCCGGCGTCGGACGATGATCTTTAAACAAAAGCACCCTGATACCGTTAGCCGTCAACACATCGGCCACAATCTTGCCAAACGCCTTGGAATTATGACGCACGTCATAAGCAACCGCCACCTTGATTTCCTCGCCTTCAAACTGACGAAGAAGGTAATTGGCCAACCCTTGGGTCGCCTGTCCCAAAGTGTATTTATTAAGACGGTTAGTTCCCACGCCCATAATGCCGCGCATCCCTCCCGTTCCGAATTCCAACTCGCGGTAAAACGCGTCCTCCAATTCCGGAGACCCTCCGTCGATAAGCCTTTGAACTTCATTTCTCGTTTCCTCATCAAAAGGCTCCGTAAGCCACTGTTTCGCTTTTTCTAAAGTCGTCATACTAATATGTTTTAATCCCTCGTCCTAAGAGAAAAACCTAAGCTCTCTCTTCACAACAAAGGGTTGTTTACTCTTCATTCTCTATTTCAAAAGTTGAGCCTTAACGCTCGCCGTTTTATCACTTTTCAAACGCATCACGGGATTACTATAATACCGCACCTTTGCGGTATTTTTCACTTCCCCTCTGAGCGTATCCTCCACGTTAACTTCCGCATAATTTCCGTTTTGGGAATCCAAGGAAAGCGTACCCAAAACCCAATAAGGCGCAATGAGATTCGCCGTATCCGAAATTTTAATTTGAGCCTCCTTCGTCTTCCCTGTAAAATTCGCACGGCTGGTGCCACTCATCGCCAAGTCGGTTCTACGAGTGTCTATTGCTCCTATAAATTTAGCATTATTTTTTAAATCCAATCGAAGATTTTCCGATTTTATTTGCCCCGATACATTAAACTCCACCGAATCGGAAACCGAAATCCGCTCGGGACGATGCCGCGAGTATACCGTTACGTTATAAAAATCCACCCCTTGGGCCTCCCTCCGCTCGGTAATGGAAAGCGTCTTGCCAGAAACCTCTATTTTCAAATTATCTGCCACATTCCCATACGTTTCGACATTCACAAAATTACCTTCGTTCGGAACGAAAAACAAACGGTATTTCCCCTTTAGTTCAAGGCCAGAAAAGTCGTCCAATTTAACATCCCGACTTGTAATTTCGCCATCCGGCCTGACCTTCCCGCAGGAAACAAAAATCAAAAAAACAAACGCAAACAATATTTTATTCGTCATCATTTACCGATTAAATAACCTCTTCGATATGATAATTTTTCGGTTCCCGATGGGTGCGAATAATCATCTCGCCCAAAAAGCCTCCAATAAAAAGAAGCGTCCCCAAAACCATCATCGTAAGCGCAATAAAAAACCAAGGATTTTCCGCGATAAGATTACCGTAAATCCCTCTGGATACCTCAATCAATTTAGAAACCCCCAGCCACAAAGCCGAAAGAAATCCCACGATAAACATCAGCGTTCCCGCCGCCCCGAAAAAGTGCATCGGACGCCCGCCAAAGCGACTCACAAACCACAAGGTGATCAAATCCAAAAACCCCCGGATAAAACGTTCGGTTCCGAATTTAGAGCTCCCATAGGGACGAGCCTGATGCTGAACCGGCTTTTCCGTAATCTTCCGAAACCCCGCATTGGCCGCCAATACCGGAATATAGCGGTGCATATCGCCATACACATCTATCGACTTAACCACTTGCTTACGGTAAGCTTTCAGCCCGCAGTTAAAATCGTGAAGAAATACCCCCGAAACCTTTCGAGCCGCCGCATTAAACAATTTGGAAGGCAGGTTTTTGGTCATCACGTTATCATAACGTTTCTTTTTCCATCCCGATACGATATCGTAGCCCTGCGTCTTTACCATGGCATAAAGCTCCGGAATTTCCTCTGGAAAATCCTGAAGATCGGCATCCATCGTAACGACCACCTCCCCATTAACCCGGCAAAAAGCCGCATGAAGCGCCTGAGATTTACCATAGTTTCGGGAAAAGCGAATGCCATGAATCTGAGGATGCTGCACCTTCAGATTCTCAATAATGCTCCAAGAAAAATCGGTACTGCCATCATCAACAAACCAAACTTCATAAGCCAGCGAAGAAGCCTTACAAACCTTATCGATACGCAAAAAAAGTTCCTCCAAAGATTCCTCCTCGTTCAAAAGCGGAATGACAATAGATACGTCCAGATTATTCAAAATATTCAATTCTTTAAAAACAATACAAATTTACTCAATACTTCTCGTTCTGAAAAAACTTCCGAAAAATAATGACAACAAAAGATAATACGCACAATACCCCGCAAACACATACGCAAAATATTTTGCCGAAAACATATCTTCCTTACGGTTTTCCTTTTCTTTTATTCTTACTTTGCCCTCGGCGTACTTCGTCTCCAATTCTTTCATTTCTTCGGAACCCGGCTTCAAAATTTGCTTCGCCTTAGTATACTCCTCCTCCAAAGACGCCCTGAAACTCTCAATGTATTGATGATTCAGCAAATCCTTCGCCGAAGGATCCAAATAAGTGATATAAACAAAAATAGACGAAAAAGAAAGCAACCCGCCTATAAACATGGGAATAAAAGCCCTCCCGTAAGCCTCCTTGAAACTAAGCCGACGCTTGAATCGACGGTAAGCCGAAACCGAAAAATAAGCCCCCAAAGCAAAAATAAAAGGCAAAAGAAACGCACTAAGCGTAATCGAATTACGAAAATAATGCACATCTCTAAAGAAAATCGTTGTCACCAAAAACACCGACATCACCATCCCAAAGATAAATAAACCAATGGTATACACGCTTTTTGCCATACTTACATTTTTTATGAAAAAGATTTTAATACAATATTTTTTTGGATTGTATTAAATTTTATTTAATTTTGCACCCGGCAAGTCCTAAACAACCAGCTCCTGAGAATCCTCCAGGGTGGGAACGCAGCAAAGGTAATCGGTCGTAGCGGTGTGATTTAGGTAGCTTGCCATTTTTTATTGGTTTTCGTCCCCACTCTTATTATCCACTAAATCTTCCACCAGTTGCACGTGACTCCAGTTTTCCCCGGTTTTAATCCGATGGATTTGCATATCCGATACATTGAAGCGATGAGCCAATTTCCTTAACGTATCGCCTTTTTTCAGCCGTTTTTTAATCAACAAAACATCGTTTTCGTTCAACTTGGAATGCTTTACCACAGGGCCTTTATCCTCCATGAATTGCTTTTTGAATTCATGCATAATCATTTTGGGATGCTGCATCTGCCGCTTAGCCAAATCCTCCCGACTGGCCCAATCCAAATTATCCACATGATTATTCGTTTTATCAAAATCTTTGTGGATGACGAATTTTTTCTCCGGATCGGTTGGCGCATCCAAAAAAAGCTCCGCCACCGCCTTATGAACTAAAACAGCATGATAGATTTTTCTTTTGTTTTCAATTCTTTTGTTGTGTTTCTTACGAAGTTGAATCAATTCATCTCTTTTGGCCCGAAGTTCGAATTTTTCGACTCTTTCCGATAGAACACGGTCTTTTAGAAGTTTAATCTTCGCATTAAGCGTATCGATTTCGGCTTGGATTTCGGCAATTTTTTCAGCATCCCTTGGCGTCATTTTCTTGTACAGCCTCGATCTTACAATAGGATACCCCGCCTGATAAGTTCCCTTAATAATATGCCCTTCAGGACGGTCTTTATGAAACGTCTTAATTCGGCCATAATTGGAAAACTCTAACCTGTAAAAGTTAACGTAAGACGCATCAATCTTGTACTCTTTCCAAATTTCATCTTTCTTATCGTCATTCTGCATACAATCTAATTTTTAAAGTGCAAATATATAAAAATTATAACGTATCGAATTGACGCCGTTACATACCACATCAAAATCCCTTATGCATAAGATAGAAAATAGTATTTAAATTTCAAAAAAAAACAAACTCCATATTCAGCCTGATTCGTAATCCTAGAGCAATTTTGTATCTTCGCAATTTAGCATTCAAACCATGGCATTAAACGCAAGATATAATCCGATTCTTTTTTTCGGTGGCATGATTCCCCTCTTTATCCAGGGGCAAATCTCGCCAAATTACAAAGATCGTATTGACTTTGAGTTGGTAAACGACCGCGCAGTGTTCGTTGAAGCTACCATCCAGAACAAGCCTTTGGCTTTCTTTTTTGACACGGGAGCCACCACTGCCCTTTTAGACCGAAATTCAGCAAACGAATTGGGGCTTAAACCCAACCATCAGACCAAAGTTACGGGAGCCGGCGGAGACAAGGTCTACGATTTAGCGGCCAATCAAGAAGTGATTATCGGGCAAACCAAACTGGAAGGAGTGCATTTGGTCTTCGACGATATGGAGGTTTTCCGAAAACAATTCGAACGTCCGTTCGACGGCATCATCGGGCATTCTCTACTCTCGAAATACCAAGTGGAAATGAACTTCGATCAAAAACGGTTTTACCTCTATGATTTCGAGACCGCTTTGGACGTATCGGACTACACCGAAATTCCTTTTGAGTTCGGAAACGACATCCCCATTCCTCAGTTCGACATCGAAATAAAAGCTAACGGAAAAGCCTTCAAAGGACGGATTCTTTTCGACAGCGGCGCAGGGCTCACCCTACTGCTTAACACTCCGTTTTCAAAGGAAAACCAACTGCCTTCTTCCGCTCAGAAAAAATTGACCACTTCGGCCAGAACCTCTCCAAAGAATCGGTCTCCACCGATTTCATGATCGAGGAACTCACCTTGGCCGGCTTCACGTTCAAAGACGTGGTTATTTCGGCATCCCAAGACGAATCCGGGGTGAGTTCGTTCGACGGATACTTGGGGATTTTGGGTGCAGACTTCATCAATCGCTTTAACATTCTGCTCGATTACCAACGTAAAATCCTCTACCTAAAACCCAACGAAAGTTACCCCAAAGCGTTCGAAATTCCTTTGACGGGGTTCAAATTAAAAGAGGAAAATGGACGCCTAACCGTAGGAAAAATCGCCAAAGAAAACCCTTTTTATACCAAAGGACTCAGATCGGGCGACGTGATTCGCTGCATCAACGGAAAAACCGACAAAAAGCAAATCGAAACCCTCCTGAAACAAGAAGGAAAAACCATTTGCATCCGATTTATACAACAAAACCAAAAGAAAACACTTAAACACCGCTTAACCCCTCTCCTAAAACCCTAAATTTAAAAATAAAAACACCCCTTACCCCTCAGGTTGTTTTGCCGTCGGGGTAATTAATGTTATTTTTGCGGTTAAACAAACATTATGGAATTTTTGAATCAGTATCAAGATAAAGTCGCCGAGGCCATCGAACGCCACCGCTTCACCCAAACGCCAAAAGAACTTTACGAACCGATGAACTACATCATCTCCAATGCAGGGAAACGACTTCGCCCGATGATGGTTCTCATGGGATGCGATTTGTTTGGCGGTGATTTGGAAAAAGCATTGAAACCTTCTTTAGCCATCGAATTCTTTCATAATTTCACTCTGATTCACGACGACATCATGGATGAGGCTCCCCTGAGACGGAACAAGCCGACCATCCATACCCTTCACGGGATTAATGTCGGGATTCTTTCGGGGGACGCTTTACTCATCAAGGCTTATCAGTTCTTTGAAGACTTGGAGCCCGAACTCTTCAAAAAATGCGTAACCCTATTCTCGGAAACCGGCGCAGTGCTTTGCGAAGGGCAACAAATGGACGTAAACTTTGAAACCGACGAAAGCGTTTCTTATGACGATTACCTGAAAATGATCACCTATAAAACAGGGGTTCTGAGTGCGGCATCTTTCAAAATCGGTGCCCTAATTGCCGGTGCCAGCGAACAAGAGGCGGAAGCACTCTATAATTTCGGGAAACACATCGGCATTGCCTTCCAAATCATGGACGATTATTTGGATGTATTCGGTGACATGGAACGCTTCGGAAAAAGACAGGCCGGAGACATCTACGAAAACAAAAAAACCGTCCTGTATCTGACCGCCATGGAACTGGCAACGGATGAGGAGCGAAAAGAATTAGCCTATTGGTACTCCAAAAAAACCGATAATGTCGATAAAATCCACGGTGTTTTGAAGATTTTCCGCCGTACGAAAGTGGATGAAAGGGTATTGCGTCTGATTCAAAAACATAACGAAATCGGGCAAAGCTACCTTCAAAGCCTCGACGCTCCCGAAGAAAAAAAACGGGCGTTTATCGAACTGGCCAATTACCTTTTGAGAAGGGAATCTTAAAATCTTAACGCAAACAACGGATGAAAGAAATGAAATTCCGCACGGAAGTTGACTTCAAACCTTCGGAGCGGAAAATAGAAGCGGAAGACCACGTGTTTTCCATAGGTTCCTGCTTTGCTTCGGAGTTGTCCGGGCTTCTTTCCAAAGGACAGATGCAGACTTTCAACAATCCTTTCGGAACGGTTTTCAACCCGCACTCCATTGCTTTGGCTTTGCGGAAAATCCACGGTTCGCATTATTATCGGGAGGAAGATTTGGTTTCTTTCCGGGAATTGGTGGTTTCGCTGGATCACCATACGAGTTTCAGCAGCCGCTATGCCCACCAAACCCTTGAAAAAATTAACGACAAAATCGACGAGGCCAACCGGTTTCTTCGCCAAGCCCGTTGGGTGGTAATCACCTATGGCACAGCTTGGATTCACGAATTTTTACCTAAAAACAAACTGGTGGCAAACTGCCATAAAATCCCCGGAAAATATTTTAAAAAACGCCTGCTCAGCCAGCAGGAAATTTCGGAAGCCCTCAGCGAAAGCGTAAAGCTGATAAGGGACATTGCCCCCGAAGGCGTGCAAATTCTCTTCACGGTATCGCCTGTTCGCCATACAAAAGAAGGCATGAGCGAAAATCTCCTCAGCAAAGCCAAGCTAATCACTGCGGTTCAGGAAGGTATTGCCGATTGGGAAGATTGCCATTACCTTCCGGTGTACGAAACCATGATGGACGACCTTAGAGACTATCGTTTTTACAAAGAAGACATGATTCACCCGACGTCTCAGGCTGTGGACTATATTTTCTCTAAGTTTTTGAAGGCTTATTTCTCCGAACAAGCCGAAAGTTTCATCCGAGATAATTTTAAAATAGCCCGCGCCCTCGAACATCGCCCTTTGGGCGAAACCGATGAAAACCACCGCCTTTTCCTTCAGGAGTTAGAAGAAAAAATACGGCGGCAGCAGGCTAAGGTAAAACATAAAATTTTCCAATGAAGCCAATCGTGACCGTTCGCCTTGTTAAACAATCCGAAATCCGGCAGTTAGCCGCCTTGGCGAAACATACGTTTTCCCAAACCTTTTCCCAAGAAAACGAGGACGAGGATCTTCGCCTTTACCTCAACGAAAAATTTTCTTCGGAACAGCTTCTTTCGGAATGGAAAAATCCCGAATCCGAATTTTATTTCGTGGAAACAAACGGAATCCCCGCCGGGTATCTCAAAATAAACTGGGGAACGGCGCAAACCGAAAAACAACAAACCCATTCAATGGAAATTCAGCGAATTTACATCCTACAAGAACACCAAGGTTTAGGGCTGGGCCAACTCTTGTTAACCAAAGCCATTGAAGAAGGAAAAGCCCGTCAGTGCAACTACCTTTGGCTCGGCGTTTGGGAGCACAATCTTCGCGCATTGAAATTTTACAACAAACACCACTTCGAGGTTTTCGGCCAACATGATTTCATACTCGGTAAAGAAGTTCAGACCGATTTAATGCTGAAACTTGTTTTGTGATTTAATTTTTTAATTAGTTTTTAATTTGAACCTCCTATAAGCAGCTTTTTTATGATTGATACGCATACCCACCTTTACTCCGACCAATTCGAACAAGACCGGGACGAAGCAATTCGCCGGGCTTTAGCAAAAGGCGTCAATCGTTTTTTCCTTCCCGCCATCGACTCCTCTCATCATGAAAAAATGCTGGCTTTGGAAGCCGCTTACCCAAATCTGATGCATGCCATGATGGGCCTTCACCCCTGCGACGTTAAACCCAACACTTGGAAAAAAGAACTGGAAATCGTACGGCACTACCTCGACCAAAGACCATTTTGCGCAATCGGAGAAATCGGGCTGGATTTGTATTGGGATCAATCGACGTTGGATATTCAGATTCAGGCATTTGAAACACAAATCGATTGGGCCATCGAAAAAGATTTGCCCATCGTCATCCATACGAGAGAGAGTTTTGCCCAAACCTTTGAGGTTCTCCGAGGCAAAAATCATCCGAAATTAAGAGGTATTTTCCATTGTTTTTCGGGAACTTTAGCACAGGCTCAGGAAGCCATAGCACTCGGTTTTATGTTAGGCATTGGCGGAGTCGTTACTTTCAAAAACGGTAAGATTGATACGTTTTTAAAAGAAATTCCTTTGAATTCGATTGTTTTGGAGACCGACTCGCCCTACTTGGCCCCCGTTCCGCATCGCGGAAAACGCAACGAAAGCGCTTATTTGGAACTGGTAGCCGGGAAACTGGTGACTATTTACGGGCTACCCTTTGAGGAAATCGACCGCCTAACAACCGCCAATGCCCTTCGTATTTTCGGGATAACCCCATAGTTTTCTTGAACAAAAGGCCTTTCACTTTGCTACGGAAACGTTTTTTTTCGTAGATACCTCTTTTTTGGTTATATTTACCCAAACCAAAAAGTTATGAGATACATCCAATGCGGCACTATTCCCCGGAAACGCCATACCGTATTCCAATCGCCTGAGGGACGATTTTATTACGAGCAACTCTTCGGAACGGAGGGCTTTCACGGTGTATCATCGCTGCTCTACCACTTGCACCGTCCCACCCAAATAAAAAGCGTGGGAAGCCCCAAAGACGTTGCCCCTAAAATAGCCGTCGAAAAAAACCTGACTCCCAGAATGCTGAAGGGGAAAAATTTAACCCCCGAAAACGATTGGCTGGACAGCCGAAAAGTTCTCATGCTCAACAACGATCTGAAAATGGGACTGGCCAAACCCCGTCAATCGACCGATTATTTCTATAAAAATGCCCAATGCGACGAATTGCTTTTCATCCACGAAGGTCGCGGAACACTGAAAACCTTTTTGGGTGATCTTCCCTTTGAAAGAGGCGATTACCTGATTATCCCCCGCGGAACCATCTACCGCATCGAATTCCAAAACGAAAATAATGTCCTCTTCTTTTTGGAAGCCTTTTCGCCAATCTATACCCCCAAACGCTACCGAAACGAGTTCGGCCAACTTTTGGAACATTCCCCTTTCTGCGAAAGGGATTTTACCCCGCCTCAATTCCAACCGCCTCACGACGAAAAAGGCGAATTCCTCATCAAAGTCAAAAAAGAAGATTTGGTTTGGGATTTCGTTTATGCCACCCATCCTTTCGACGTGGTAGGCTGGGACGGTTGTTTCTATCCTTATAAATTCAATATCAAAGATTTCGAGCCTATCACAGGACGCATCCATATGCCGCCTCCCATCCATCAAAACTTTGAAGCCCATAATTTCGTTGTCTGCTCTTTTGTGGCCAGAATGTACGATTATCATCCTCAGGCCATCCCGGCTCCGTACAACCATTCCAACATCGATTCGGACGAAGTTTTGTTCTACACCGAAGGCGACTTCATGAGTCGAAATCACATCGACCTGATGGACTTCACACTTCACCCCGGAGGCATCGTCCACGGCCCACATCCCGGCGCAATGGAAAGAAGTATCGGCAAAAAATCAACCGAAGAATACGCCGTTATGGTCGATCCTTTCCGCCCGTTAAAGCTAACCGAAGAAGCCTTAAAAATAGACGATCCCAATTATCTAACCTCTTGGTTGGACGACTAATCCCACCCCTGAAGCGGCTCCCAATGGTCCGCTTCTCGTTTTTTTAAGGCTTTCACAAAAAAACAAAACCTCTTCTCGCCATCCATTTGACAAATTTCATATTTCAAAACCAAGGCGAAAATCGTACATTTGTGATTCAAGCAAATACTATTAACCCATTAAAAAAACACAATAATAATGCACAATTACGTAAGCGCTGAAGAAGCCGTTTCCATCATAAAAAGCGGCGATAGGATTTTCGGGCACGGAAGCGCCTGTACCCCCAACGTCATTTACGATGAATTGGCACGGCAAGCGTCCCGTCTGAAAAACATCGAGTTGGTATCCATCACCCAACAAGGAAGGGTCGAAATTGCCAAACCAGAATATAAAGACAGCTTTTATATTAACTCTCTATTTACTTCAGGACCCGTCCGTCAGGCCGTTAATTCGGATCGCGGGGATTTCGTCCCTATTTTCCTTAGCGAAATTCCGGCTTTATTTCGAAACGGTCTAATGCCCTTGGATGTTGCCATCGTAACGGTATCTCCTCCCGATCAACACGGCTATTGCACCTTGGGAACCTCCGTGGATGTTGCCCGAGCTGCCGTTGACAGCGCGAAAAAAATCATCGCCGTAGTCAACCCCAAAATGCCAAGAACCCATGGCGATTCGATGGTCCACGTTAAACGCATTGATAAAATGGTATGGCACGACGAAGAACTGCTAACCCTGGATTACGGGGCAAAAGTTACCGAAGTAGAAATGCAAATCGGCCGCCATGTCGCCGAACTTATCGATGACAAATCCACCATCCAAATGGGAATAGGAACGATTCCCGATGCCGTGCTAAAAAGCCTTACCAATCATAAAGATCTCGGTATCCATACCGAAATGCTAAGCGACGGCGTTATCGATTTGATCGAAAAAGACGTTGTCAACAACAAATACAAAGGCATCCATCTCAACCGAACCGTTACCAGTTTTTGTTTCGGAACAAAAAAGCTTTACGATTTCATTAACGATAACCCCTCCATTTCGTTTATGGACGTTCAGCACGTGAACTTCCCCATCGTGATCATGCAGAATAAAAAAATGCACGCCATCAATTCTGCCATCGAAATCGATCTCACCGGACAAGTTTGTGCCGACTCCATAGGAACTTACCAATACAGTGGTATCGGAGGCCAAATGGACTTTATGCGAGGGGCCGCTCTCTCCGAAGGCGGAAAACCCATCATGGCCATTTCTTCTCGTACCGCCAAAGGCATCCCGAGAATCGTCCCCTTCCTGAAGCAAGGTGCGGGGGTCGTAACAACCAGAGGGCACATCCATTGGGTGGTGACCGAATACGGAGCCGTTAATCTCTATGGCAAAAACATGAGACAAAGAGCCGAAGCGCTGATTTCCATTGCCCACCCTGACGACCGCGAAGCATTGGATCGGGCGACTTACGAAAGGTTCCGAAGAGAATAACATTTTTTTCGGTAAAGACTTTATCGACACAGCACGTTTCAACAAACGTGCTGTTTTTTATTTTCTCCATTCTAAGTTTAAAAATAAGTATATTTGAATCTTAAAAATGTTTTTCCATGCGTAATTTACTTATGGCATTAGCCGTTTTTTTCAGCGGATTAATTGGGGCTCAAAAAAAATACGTCTTGGTCATCCACGGCGGAGCAGGAAACATCACCCCGGAAAACACCACACCGCAAAAAGAAACCGCCTATAAAACCAAACTAAAGGAAGCCCTATTGGCCGGTTATAGCGAAATCAAAAAAGGAAAAAGCGCCATTACAGCCGTGGAATCCGCCATCGTCTTATTGGAAGATTCTCCGCTTTTCAATGCCGGAAAAGGGTCGGTTTTCACCCACGACGGCCTCAACGAAATGGACGCCTCCATCATGGACGGAAAAAGCCTAGCCGCCGGTGCCGTAGCCGGCGTACACACGATAAAAAACCCCATCAAGGCAGCCATAGCAGTCATGCAAAACTCACCGCATGTCCTTCTCAGCGGAAAGGGAGCCGAAGCATTTGCCAAAAGTCAGAATTTAGACCTTGTAACGCCCCGGTATTTTTGGACCGAAAGCCAATGGCTAAAACACCAAAACCAACGCAACCAAGAAAAAAAACAACACAAAGCCAATCCCTCCCTCAACCTATCTTCAAATAAAGATCAAAAGTTCGGAACCGTCGGAGCTGTTGCTTTAGACCATAACGGAAATATCGCCGCAGGAACCTCCACCGGAGGCATGATGAATAAAAAATGGAATCGGATAGGCGATTCTCCCCTTATCGGAGCCGGAACCTATGCAAACCGCCAAGTGGGCGTATCCGGGACAGGATGGGGCGAATATTTCATCCGCACCACAGCCGCCCGCACTTTAGCCGCCAAAATGGAATACCAAGGCAAAGACCTTGTTTCCGCCACTAAAGAAACTTTAGCTCTCATCGAAGAATTGGGAGGAAACGGCGGATTGATTGCACTGGACCGCCACGGAAACATCGCCATGGAAATGAACACTGCCGGAATGTATCGGGGAGCCATTACCGAAGACGGAGAAATCGAAATCTACCTCTACAATTAACCTTGTCCAACTATGCAATTTCTCATTCACACCATCGAAGAATGGCCAAACGTGGTCGACAGTCTCTTACCCCATCTGAAATACAATATCCTGCTACTCCACGGTGATTTGGGGGCAGGCAAGACCACCTTCACCCAACATTTGCTCAAAAAAATGGGAAGCAACGACGAAGTTTCCTCTCCCACCTACGCCATTGTTAATGAATACCATACGCCCGAAGGCCCCGTTTTTCATTTCGACTTATACCGTATGAAATCTTTGGAAGAAATCTACGACATCGGCATGGACGATTATCTGGAAAACGCCCGCCTCTGCATCATCGAATGGCCCGAAATTTATCTATCCGAATTGGACGGCCTTCCCTACCACGCCATGCACTTGGAAACCGACGGACATCAAAGGAAAATCGAGTTTCATTCCTTTCCATAACCACTTTTATATCTTATCTTTGTTTAAAATTTAATTTTATACCATGGGTAGCGGATCTATTTTCACGCCTTTCACCGAAGAAACCCTCTTACCAAAAGAGGAAAAACTGGACATCATTAAAAAAGGAAAAAAATTCACCATTGGCATCCCCAAAGAAACCTGCCTAAACGAAAGAAGAACCTGCATCACTCCCGATGCCGTACAGGTTTTGGCTAATCACGGGCACGATATTATTATCGAATCCAATGCCGGGCAAGGCTCCTTCTTTACCGACCACCAATTCGCCGAAGCCGGTGCTCGTATCACTCGAGATCCCAAAGAAGCCTTCCAACAGGATTTGGTACTGAAAATCAATCCACCAACCCTCGAAGAAATTGACTATTTACGCCCTTTGACTTATCTGGTTTCGGCCCTACAAATTAACCTGAGAGATCCGGACTACTTCAAACATTTGGCAGAAAAAAAAGTGAATGCCATCGCCTTTGAGTTCATTTTGGACGACTACAACCAACTCGCCCTCGTAAGGCTCATCGGCGAAATTGCGGGAACCACCTCTATTCTCTATGCTTCCGAACTCCTCGCCCTATCCAACGGAAATATGCTGGGAGGAATCACAGGAGTACGACCAACGGATGTAGTCATTATAGGAGCGGGAATCGTAGGGGAATTTGCCACCAAAGCCGCCATCGGACTCGGAGCCAGCGTTAAAGTGTTCGACAATTCCCTCTCGAAACTAAGACGTCTTCACACCATGGTCGACAGTCGGGTTCCCACCTCCGTCATCGACCCGAAAGAACTCACCAAAAGCCTGAGAAGAGCCGACGTGGTCATCGGAGCTCTACCAAGAATGAATCAACAACCCGTCGTCACCGAAGACATGGTCTTAAAAATGAAAAAAGGAAGCGTGATTATTGATGTAACCATAGACTACGGCAAAGGCATCGAGACCAGTGAGCTCACCACTTTAGAACATCCGTTTTTCGTAAAACACGACGTGGTTCATTGCGGTCTTCCAAACCTAACCTCAAGAACCCCGAGGACCACCACCAAAGCCATCTCAAATTTCTTCCTCTCTTACCTATTAAACTACGATGAAGAAGGCGGATTTGAAAATATGCTCGTGAAAAACAACCATATGAAGCAAAGCCTCTATATGTACCGGGGAAGACACACCAAAAAATCCATTTGTGAATGTTTCGGACTAACTTACCACGACATCAATCTCCTTATTTTTTAATCCCTGCGTCTCATTAAAAAAAATATGATTAGAAAACTGAAATTTTATTTTATAGGGTTCATTCCTGGTCTTTTACTCGTTTTTTTCATTCTCAATAAAAAAGGGGCGACTTGCAGCGGCTATCTGCCTAATAGTCGGGTCATTGCCGAAACCCTAAGCAAAGATTTCACCTACACCGAAACCTTCCAAAACCAAATGCAGACCATCGGCATTAACGAAAAATTTCTAAAAGACCACCTCATCACCAAAGGCGAAATTGACTTTAAGCGGAGCCAAGCCCAAAAAGAACCTTGCCCCGAATACCTTTTGTTTTCCCCAAAAGAAAAAGCAGAATACGAAATTACCTTCACCAAATGCAAAGAAGGCGTTACTTTTAACACCCTAAAAAAATTGCCTTAAAGACCAAATTATGAATATTGCCGTCGTAGGCGTGGGACTCATCGGAGGATCCATGATGCTGAAACTGAAAGAAAAACAAGCCGTAACCACCGTTTTCGGCATCGACCGTAATGAAAACCACCTGAAAACAGCTTTATCCCGAGGAATCATCGATCAATGTGCGAACCTCGAAGAAGGCGTAAAAAAGGCTGACCTCATCCTTATCGCTACCCCCGTAGACACTACCCAAACGCTGCTTCCAAAAGTGTTGGATTTGGTTGATTCGAAAAAAACCGTCATGGATGTCGGGTCCACCAAAACTGGCATTACCACTCAGGTGGAATACCATCCCATGCGCTCCCGATACGTGGCTTTCCACCCCATGTGGGGGACCGAAAATAGCGGTCCCCAAGCCGCTTCAAACGAAAGCTTCAGCGGCCGTGCGGCCGTAATCTGCGACCCCGAAAAATCCGCAAAAGACGCTTTAAAAACCGTACTTGAAATCATTGAGACCTTGGAAATGTATCCCGTCTATATGAATGCCGACGCGCACGACCTCCATACCGCCTATATCTCCCACATCTCCCATATCACCTCCTACGCTTTAGCCAATACCGTCCTGGAAAAAGAAAAGGAAGAAGACACCATCTTTCAACTGGCAAGCTCAGGGTTTTCTTCCACCGTAAGACTCGCCAAATCCCATCCCGACATGTGGGTTCCCATCTTTAAGCAAAACAAAGAAAACGTTCTTGATGTCCTCAACGAGCACCTCGCTCAACTAAGAAAGTTCAAATCCGCATTGGAAAAAGAAAATTGGATTCTTTTGGAGGAACTCATCACTAATGCCAATAGAATACGAAATCTGTTAGACAAAAAAAGCTAAAACCCAACAAAGTTTTAGCTCTTATGAAATTCGGACCTACAAAGGCCTCTTTCCTTTATTCGACTCCCAATCGGGTTTCACCTCAATAACAAAAGGATAAAAAACATTTAATTCTCGACCAAGCCGCCTCTAACATTCCGCCACATTTACCGCAATGGCCAATCCCCCCTCCGAGGTTTCCTTAAATCGGGCATTCATGCTCTGAGCCGTGTCCCACATCGACTGAATCACATGATCCAAAGACACTTTCGCTTTGGAAGGATCGCTTTCCAAAGCTATATTGGCTGCCGTAATAGCTTTAATGGCTCCCATGGAATTTCGCTCAATGCAAGGAATCTGAACCAACCCGGCAATAGGATCGCAAGTAAGCCCCAGATGGTGCTCCATCGCAATTTCAGCCGCCATAAGCACCTGTCCCGGGGTTCCTCCCAAAATCTCGGTAAGCCCCGCCGCAGCCATTGCCGAAGAAACCCCAATCTCTGCCTGACAGCCGCCCATCGCCGCCGAAATAGTTGCATTTTTCTTAAATAAAGTTCCGATTTCCCCTGCCACTAAAAGAAAACGAATCACCGCATCTTCCGAACGGCAGTCGGTAAAAGCCTGAGAATACATCAAAACAGCCGGAATCACCCCGCTGGCCCCATTGGTCGGCGCCGTTATGATTCTTCCGAAACTGGCGTTTTCTTCATTAACCGCCAAAGCAAAACAAGACACCCATTTATTAATCGTGTTAAACGTAGCTTCCGCTTCCACAACACAATCAAACCAAGAGTCGGCATCCCGGTAATTTTGGTGCCCCAAAAGTTTCCGATTGAGTTCAGCTGCCCTTCTCGACACATTAAGCCCTCCGGGAAGAATCCCCTCACGGCTGATGCCCTTGTAAATGCATTCTTTGATTTGCTCCCAAATATACAGAGCCTCCGCATCGGTTTGCTCGCGGGAACGCCAGCTTTCCTCGTTCAGATACACCAAGTCCGAAAGACGGGTTAACCCCAATTTACTTATGTTTCTCTGAATATCAGCCCCCGAATGGCAAGGGTATAAAGTCCGAACGCAAACCTCTTCCATCGAATTCTCCTCCTTGGTCGCCACAAAACCGCCACCTACGGAATAATAATCCTGCTCCAAATGCGAACCATCTCCAAAAACAGCCTTGAAAATCATCCCGTTGGGATGAAAATCCAACGACTCCTGCCTATTTAACACCAAATGCTTCCCGTAAACAAAGGGAATCGTCTTTATCCCGCCCAACTTCAATAAATTCGACGAGCGAATGTCTCGAATTTTATCGTCAATGGTCGAAGTATCAATCGTTTTGAAATTTTCGCCCGAAAGCCCCAGCATCGCCGCAATATCCGTCCCGTGACCCACGCCCGTTTTAGCCAAAGAACCAAAAAATTCCACATAGACCTCCTCCACATCCCCAATGCTCCGGGTTCTTTTTATCTCGTTCAAAAATAACTCCGCTGCGTTCCAAGGCCCCATAGTATGGGAACTGGAAGGGCCGATACCGACCTTAATGATTTCAAAAACTGATATAGACTGCATTTTTCTTTGGTGAATTGACCCACAAATATAATATTATTATTGATTTATTCACCCGATGCCCGCGCTTTCCTCAAACAAAGGCATTAACCTTCTAAAAATAAAGCATTTAATCACAAAGGCACTCCATTGGAATACGAACGATCGCCGAAAATAGCCGAGCCCACCCTCACCGAATTCGCACCACAATCCACCGCTAAAGGAAAATCTCCACTCATGCCCATAGAAAGCGTTTGGAGCGGATGTTGCAAAGCCAAACGATCGTAAAGGCTCTTGAGGAAACAAAATTCTCTCCTGATTTGCTCTCGATCGTCCGTAAAAGTAGCCATCCCCATCAATCCCGTAACAACCACATGAGGAAAAGCCCCCTCTAACCATTGGTGGAAAAGCGTTTCGGCCACCGAAGACTCCAACCCAAATTTGGTATCTTCCTCCGCAATTTTCACCTGCAACAAAACCTTGATTTTCCTCCCGTATCTGGCCGCTTGTTTGTCGATTTCCCTAAGGAGTTTTTCACTGTCTACGCTTTGAATCGTATCCACAAATTCGGCAATGTATTTCACCTTATTAGTCTGCAAATGACCAATCAAATGCCACTGAATATCCTTAGGCAGCAAAGGGTATTTTTCCACCAATTCCTGAACCTTGTTCTCTCCGAAAATCCGCTGCCCACAGTCGTAAATCGTTTTTATTTTTTCCACCGGATGAGTTTTGGAAACCGCCACCAACTGAACCTGCGGTGGAAGCTGAGAGAGAACCTCATCGTAGTTTGCCTTTAACGCCATTCTTTTTTCTGCAAATTTAAACAATGCCTAACGGTTCGCCAAAACCGAAAATCACTCTATGCCTACGCTCTACTTTAATGAGAAGAAACCATTTTAAGCCCTATTACCGACGCAATGAGAGTTAACAGAAAAAAAAGCCTCCAAAACGTTACCGGCTCCCTTAAAACCAATACCCCAAACAAAACCGTTCCTACCGCCCCAATACCAGTCCATACGGCATAAGCCGTCCCTATCGGCAGCGTCTGCGTAGCCTTCAATAGCAGCGTCATGCTCAAAGTCAAACAAACCACAAACCCCAAATACCACCAATACACCGCATTTCCCGTGGCCATCTTGGCCTTGCCGAGGCAAGCCGCAAACCCCACCTCGAAAAGCCCCGCAATAATCAAAATTATCCAATTCATCTGCTCAAACCCTAATGTTTAAACTCACTCAAAAGTTGCTCCTGCAGCCGCTTCATCCCCTCCGTTGCCGAACAACGAAAATAATGAGCCCGCCCCAATATGCCCTCCTCCAAATGAGGATCAATCACGTATATTTTACTGTTCCGAGGCACTTCATGCACCAACCCCGCCGCCGGATAAACCTGAAGCGAAGTTCCCACCACCAAAAAAACATCCGCTTGGGAAACCCAAACCGCCGCTTCTTCAATGTTCGGAACCACCTCTCCAAACCATACAATATGAGGACGAAGTTGCCGCCCTTTCTCATCCGTATCGCCAAGATTCAAATCTTGATCCCAATGCATCACCGGTGCCTCCGCCCCCGAAGGACGAACTTTCAATAACTCCCCGTGAAGGTGAAGCACCCTGCTCGACCCCGCACGTTCATGCAAATCATCCACATTCTGGGTAATGATCCAAACGTCATAATAGTCCTCCAATGCCGAAAGAATACGATGGGCCTCATTCGGTTCAACCTCCTTTAACTGTCTCCGCCTGAGGTTATAAAAATCCAAAACCAACGAAGGATTCCTTGCAAAACCTTCGGGAGAAGCAACGTCCTCTATACGGTGATTTTCCCACAATCCACCGTAATCCCGAAACGTTTTGATCCCACTCTCGGCGGAAATTCCCGCTCCAGACAAAACCACCAATTTCTTTTTCATATTCTTGCTTTCGGGCAAGTTATGAAAAAATCTAAAAAGAAAACGAATTTCCTCCTTAGCTTCTCTCGGAAGGTTCCAGCCGAACCGAATTAAGCCTCAAAGCATTAAACAAAACCGAAACCGAAGAAAAACTCATGGCCGCCGCCGCAATCATCGGGCTGAGCAATACACCAAAAACAGGATAAAGCAGCCCCGCCGCCACCGGAACCCCCACCGAATTGTACACAAAGGCAAAAAATAAATTTTGCCTGATATTAGCCTGCAGTTTTTCACTCAGGAGACGAGCTTTCGCTACCCCTAAAATATCGCCTTTCAATAAAGTGATTTCGGCCGTTTCAATAGCAATATCGCTTCCCGTTCCCATCGCAATCCCCACATCCGCCTGCGCCAAAGCCGGAGCGTCATTAATGCCATCGCCCGCCATAGCCACTACCACCCCTCGACGTTGCAATTCCTTCACCTTTTCCCTTTTGTCCTGAGGAAGACTCTGCGCCTGAAACATCCCAATACCCAAAGCCTGAGCCACCGCCCGCGCTGCCGATTCGCCGTCGCCCGTCATCATTATCACCTCAACCCCCCGTCGCTGCAAAAAATCAACGGCTTCCGCCGCTTCGGCTTTAAGAGGATCCGAAAACGCAATGTACCCCAAAACCCTTCTTTCCTTAACCAAATAAGACAAAGTCTTCGCCGCCGCCAAAGCACGTTCGGCTCCCTGTTTCACTTCCGTAGGAATCGCCACCCCGTAGTCTTCCAGCAAAGCCCTGTTTCCAAACAAAACTTCAACCCCTTCGATTTCTCCCCGAAGGCCTTTCCCTGAAAGATTTTCAAAATTCTCAACCTTTATCTCAGTAACCCCGCCGCTTGCTCGACAAGCCGCCAAAACCGCCCCCGAAAGCGGATGCCCCGAATGCCGGTTTAACGATGCCGCAAGCCTCAAAATCGAGTCTTCCCCGCCCTGCCGTAAAGCAAAAACCTCATCCACCTTGGGGCGCCCCTGAGTTAAAGTCCCCGTCTTATCGGTAATCAAGACCTCAATTTTGTTCATCTTCTCCAAAGCCTCAGCATTTTTGATAAGAATACCGTTTCGGGCCCCTTTCCCAATCCCTACCATCAAACTCATCGGCGTCGCCAACCCCAAAGCACAAGGGCAAGCCACAATAAGCACTGCCACCGCATTAACCAAAGCTAAAACCATACGGTTTTCCCCTCCAAATACCAACCACAAGATAAAAGTCAGCACAGCCACCCCAATAACCACAGGAACAAAAATCCCCGCAACCCTGTCCGCTAATTTCTGCATAGGCGCTTTGCTCCGCCCGGCTTGCCTAACCATCTCCACAATTTTAGCCAAAAGCATATCGTTTCCGATTTTCTGCGCCTCCATAAGAAACGTTCCGTTTCCGTTAAGCGTTCCGCCCACCACGGCATCCCCTTGTTGCCGCTCCAAAGGAATCGATTCGCCCGTAATCATACTCTCGTCCACCGTCGAATACCCTTCCGTAATACGACCGTCCACCGGGATTTTCTCACCGGGTTTCACCCTCAAAAAATCCCCAATGCGCACCTGAGCCACCGGTACTCTTTTTTCCTGACCATCGCATACGACATTCGCCTCATCAGGGGAAAGCCTCAGCAACTCCTCTATCGCCTGTCCCGTTTTCCGATGAGCCCGGGCTTCCATCCATTGCCCCAAAATCACCAAAGTCAAAATAACGGCGACCGCCTCGAAATAAAAAGGCGCCTTCCCATGTTGAAACATAGCCAAAGGAAGAACTCCCGGAAAGAACAATGCCACCAAACTAAACGAAAAAGCCGCCGCGACCCCCAAAGTAATCAAAGAAAACATGTTAAGATGCCCCGTCTTAAACGATCGCCATCCCCGAACCAGCAAAAACCACCCCGAATAAAAGATAACCGGAAGCGTGAAAACAAGTTCCAAAAAGCCCTGAACCGAAGAGGAAAACGGCCAATGAAAATGCATCCCCCCCATGGATAAAATGAAAACCGGAAGCGTAAACCCTAACGCCCACCAAAGTTTCCGTCCCAAAACAACAAGCGTATCCTCCTCTTCGCCAGCCGCTTCTCCCGAAGGAATCCTAACCAAATCCATTCCGCAAACCGGACACCCCACATTACTTTCGTATGTTCGGTCCCCTTCGCAAAACATCGGGCAATAGTAGCGTCCTGCATGGGCTTTTTCGTCCATCACAAGAGGTGGCGGCTCCAAAACAGCCTCGCCTTTTTCTTCAATAGGCACCAAGTACATCCCGCAAACCTTACAACGTTCGCCCTGACGAAAATACACTTTCTCGCCCTCGCATTCCATCGGGCAATAATAAACCGAACTTGGAGATACCCGCTCCTGAGGCGGTAAAAAAGAAGACGGCCGATTCGGATCTTCCAACCGGTAATGCCCCGCTCTTTCCAAAAGGGCATTGAGCTCGTCCAACGAAACCTCCCGCACAGACGAAATCACGGCACTCTGTGCCTCCAAGTCAACCTCTACCGAAATTCCCTCGCCCTGATTCAGTGCCTCGGTAACCTTTCCGACACACCCCGAGCAACTCATCCCCAAAACTTTATAACGACTAATATGCATCACTCCATTCTTTTAAAAATCAAATAAAAACTCAATAATCCTTACAAAGATGGGAAATATTAAGGAGAATAAAACCATCCTTCCCTCATTGATTTTTCAAACGCATTACCCCTCCAAACTCTAAATTTTATTTCTCCTGACCCTTTATGGAATCTTTTTTGATAATAAAACTTTACTTAACAATTAAAATTATTAAAAATAATGAACCGACTATTCACTACCCTGTTTCTTTTGGTCTTTACCAGTCTGACCTTTGCCCAAAAAAACTTTATCGACCGCCCCTACATCGAAATAGCGGCTCACGCAGACACGCTGGTCGTCCCCGATAAAATTTACATTGCCATCACCATTGACGAAGCAGACACCAAAAACAAAAAATCCGTAGAACAGCAAGAGAGAATAATGGAGAGTACCCTAAAAAAACTCAATATCAATACCGAAAAACAACTCTCTCTTTTGGATGCCACCAGTAATTTTAAAAACTACTTTCTGCGCGGTCAGAACATAATTAAATCGAAAAGGTATTCCTTGCAAGTCTCCAACGCCGTTACCGCAGGCCGAGTACTCGCCGAACTGGAAAATGCGGGCATTGCCAACACTTCCATCGAAAAAACAGAATACTCCAAAGCCGACGAACTCGTACTGGGACTTAAAGCCAAAGCCCTAAAAAAAGCCAAAACAACCGGTGAAATCTTAGCCAAATCCATCGGTCAAAAAATCGGTAAAGCATTATATATCAGTGACAAAAACTACTCTTCACTGCAAGGTCAAGCGCTCGGTTTGCGAATAAAAACCAGCGAATTAGCCTTAATGGCCGATTCGGCACCAGAGCCCATTAGCATTGATTTTGAAAAAATAAAATTTAATGTCAGCCTGAATGTCACTTACGAATTGGATTAAAAAAATGAAAATTAAAAAAAACTAAAAAGCGAAGAATAAACTCTTCGCTTTTTCATTCCTCCAAGACCAAACCAAAGACTCCCTAAGCCCTCCTCCATCCAAGCATCCCTTTCCTCTTTTTAGAGGCAAATTTACCCCTCGTTCCATAGTTAGGAATAATTTTTGCTGCATAAGCGAAAAATACATTTTTATAACCCGTAAATAAACATCATGCAAAAAATACTTATTGTCGAAGACGAAAAAGCAATCTCCGGAGTCCTGAAAGACATTTTGTCCGATGAACTCGAAAACTACGAATTCGTATTAGCCGAAGACGGCTTAGAAGGCTACAAAAGTATTGAAAAAGAAGATTTTGCATTGGTCATATCGGATATAAAAATGCCTAAACTCTCTGGTTCGGAACTTCTAAAGCAAGCTTTGGCACTAAAGCCCTACACCACTTTTGTAATGATTTCCGGCCATGCCGATATTGATACCGCCGTAAACTGCCTAAAAGACGGCGCCTACGATTTCATTTCAAAACCAATCGACATCAATCGACTGATTACCAGCGTAAAAAACGCTTTAGACAGAGAAAAACTCACCAAAGAGAATCAAACCCTCCAAAACGAAAATAAAACCCTAAAGAAAAAAGTAAACAAAAAATACCAAATGGTCGGCGAAAGTCCTGCACTGAAAAAAATACAGACCATGATTGACAAAGTGGCTTCCTCCGACGCCCGAGTCCTAATCACCGGTCCCAACGGCGCAGGAAAAGAGCTGGTAGCCCATGCCATTCACAGCCAAAGTGAACGAAGCAAAGGACCCATGGTGGAAGTGAATTGCGCCGCCATTCCCTCCGAACTTATCGAATCGGAACTCTTCGGCCATGTCAAAGGTTCTTTCACCGGAGCCATAAAAGACAAACAAGGCAAATTCGAACAAGCCCATAACGGAACCTTATTCTTGGACGAAATCGGCGACATGAGCCTGGTGGCACAAGCCAAAGTGTTAAGAGCCCTCCAAGAAAGCAAAGTTTCGCCCGTTGGAAGCGACAAAGAAATCAAAGTCGACGTGCGCGTATTGGCCGCCACCAATAAAAACATGCAAAAAGAAATCGAAGCCGGACGCTTCCGCGAAGACCTTTACCATCGACTTTCCGTAATCGAAATCTATGTTCCCGCATTAGACGAAAGAAAAGAAGACATTAAACTCTTGGTGGAACACTTCGCCAAAACCATTGCCGAAGAACAAGGAAATGCCATAAAGAAATTTGAAGACAGCGCCATCAAAGCATTGGAAACCTACCCTTGGACCGGAAACATCCGAGAACTAAGAAACGTCGTCGAACGCTTAATCATCCTGGGGGACAACCCCGTCTCCGCCGATAACGTGGCCGCTTTTGTAAGAAAATAATTCCTAAAGCAAATTTTAAATTAATTTTTAGGCGTTTGGAAAGAGTTCCAAACGCCTATTTCATGCAAACGCCTCCATCAAAAGTGTTTCCTATTTTTTTCTAAGCACAATATACACAAAAATCGCACTGATAAACATCAATACAAAGCCCAGAAAAAACGGAGCCCCTGGAAAAATAAACGGAGCCTCGCTATGAGTAAAATAATAAAACACATTAGTCATAAGAGGTGGCCCGATAATAGAAGTTAAGCTCACAAGGCTGGTAAGTGCCCCTTGAAGATCCCCTTGTTCATTTGCCGGCACCTTGGAAGTAATCACTGACTGCAAGGCCGGCCCCGCAATGCCTCCCAAACAGTAAATCCCTAAAACAGCAAACATCATCCACGGTTTTCCGGCAAAGGCAAATAAAATCATCCCCAAAGTATAAGCCACAATACCATACAAAATCCCCCGTTCATTACCCACCTTAGGCAAAATCTTACGGATAAGATACCCCTGAACCAAAGCCGTAAGTCCTCCCATAACCCCAAGGGAAATCCCAACCATACGTTCGTCCCACTCAAAACGGTACATCGTGAAATAAGCCCAATTGGTCTGCACGGCATGAGAAGCCACATACACCAAAAACCAAGCCCCCATAAGGTTGAGAATCTCCCGATGCTTACGAACCTGTAGAAGACTTCCCAAAGGATTGGCTCTCCGCCAGCTAAATTTTCGACGGTTTTCAACGGATAAACTTTCAGGCAAAATAAAAACCCCATACAGAAAGTTAATCAAACAGAGAATCCCCGCCGCCACAAACGGAACCCTCGGACCATATTGCCCCAGTACACCGCCAATCACCGGCCCGATAATAAACCCCAACCCGAAAGCAGCCCCAATCATTCCAAAATTTTTCGATCGGTTGGTTTCATCCGAAATATCCGCGATATAAGCACTGGCTGCAGTAATACTAGCCCCCGTAATCCCCGAAAAAATGCGCCCCATAAAAAGCCAAAAGATGGTAGGCGCCCAAGCCTGAAGGAAAAAATTAATAGAGAAACCCAATAAAGAAAACAAAAGAACCGGCCGCCGGCCGTACCGATCGCTGAGGTTCCCCAGTACTGGAGCAAAAATAAATTGCATCAATGCATAAAGCAAACTCAGCCATCCGCCGTATTGCGAAGCCTTACTGATATCCGAGTCATGAATCAAATCCTGAATCAGCGTGGGAACGACCGGAATAACAATCCCCCACCCCGTAATATCAATCAATAAAGTGATAAATATAAAACCAACCGCCGCCGAGTGATTCTTTTTTTTCATAACTGAACCCTAAAAAATAAGCTGAATTCAACTTGCAAATGCAACAGAATTCTGATTAATAATTTGTTTAAATTTTTCGTTTGGCGTGAGGTATCCAAGTCTTTTACGAGGTCGATTATTGAGTTTATTTT